>CAMBNY010000003.1 GCA_945869165.1 Comamonas sp. lk
GGCTTTATGGTCATGCCCTCGGTCATTTACGTGGCCGATGCACGCGAGGCCATGCAAAACCTGCGCACCATGGCCGCCGTGGCACAAAAGCCCATGATGATTTACAACAACCCGGTGGCCTACCGGGTGGACCTCAAACCCGAGCACATGCTGGAGCTGGCCGATTGCGAGTGGCTGGTCGCTATTAAAGAAAGCAGCGACAACATCCGCCGCATTACCGATTTGCGCAACACCGTGGGCGAGCGCTACCAGTTGTTCCTCGGCGTGGACGACCTGGCTTACGAAGGTCTGGCGCTGGGCGCTGATGGTTTGTTGGCCGGGGTGGGTTGCACCTTCCCGCGCGAGACGGTGGCTTTGTACGACTTGATGGTGGCCGGCCGTTTTGCCGAAGCGCTCAAGCTCTACCAGTGGATGACGCCCATGCTGCACCTGGACGTATCCACCAAGCTGGTGCAAAACCTGAAGTTGATTGACGTGGTGGCCGGCATGGGTTCCGAGCACATGCGTCGCCCGCGGCTGCCTTTGATTGGCGCCGAACGCGAATTTGTCGAGACTATCGTAAAGACCGCCCTGGCCACGCGCCCGGCGCAATACCAGTCCGTTCCCTGAGCATCCCGTGCCGCTCTTTGAAGGCGGCATATGTGCAAGTCGTTCTATTTATTTCACAATTATTGAGGTGCTGATATGAAGATGAAATCCCTCGCGGTACTGGCTGTTGGTTCCGCTTTGTTGTGCGCCGGCCCTATGGCCTTCGCCAAAGACAAACTTGACAGCATTATTGAGTCGGGCAAGCTGCGCTGCGCCGTGGTGCTGGACTTCCCGCCCATGGGCTCGCGCGATAGCAGCAACAACCCCATCGGCTTTGATGTGGACTATTGCAATGACCTGGCCAAAGTGCTGGGCGTGAAGCCCGAAATCGTGGAGACGCCATTTGCCGACCGTATCCCCGCGCTGGTATCCAACCGCGTGGACATCGTGGTGGGCTCCACCTCGGACACGCTGGAGCGGGCCAAGACCGTGGGTATGTCTATCCCTTACTTCGCCTTCACCATGGTCGTGCTGACCCGTGACGACAAGAAGATCCAAAACTACGCAGACCTCAAAGGCCACCCCGTGGGCAACACCGTGAGCACCTACGAAGCCATCGCGCTGGAAAAAGACGTGAAAGCCTGGAACGACAAGAAGGGCAGCTTCCTGGCCTTCCCGACCCAGGCCGACACGATTTTGGCCGTCAGTCAAGGCAAGATTGATGCAACCGTAGCCACATCCACCGTGGCTTTTGCATCCATCAAATCAGGCAAATACGACAAGCGACTGAAGGTGGGCGGCAATGCGCCTTACCCCATCGACTATGTATCTTTGGTGGCACCGCGCGGCGAGTACGGCCTGATCAACTACCTCAACCTGTTTGTGAACCAGCAAGTGCGCACCGGCCGCTATGCGGAGCTGTACAAAAAATGGGTGGGCGAGGGTAAAGCACCGGACCTGACCGTTCCTGGCGTTTACTACTGATAGCCATCCGCGCCCGCCAGCCCCTCCCGTGTGGGACTGGCGGGTGCCTGTAGGAGAGAATTTTTATGCAGGCCCAAGCCATCCAAGGCGAAGCGCTCACCTCGGGTTCGGCAGAGGGGCACCTTCTTTTTAGCGACACCGCGCTGAGTTTTTGGGGCGGCGTCGCACCCACTAGCGGCGAAGTCATAGACCGCCACCACCCTTTAAGCGGACAGATCATCACCGGCAAAGTGCTGGCCATTCCAAACGGACGCGGCTCTTGCACTGGCAGCAGCGTGCTGATGGAAGTCATCCTCAACGGCAAGGGGCCTGTGGCCTTGGTGCTGGAACAAGCCGACGAAATTTTGGCGCTGGGCGCTATCGTGGCCGAACTGGTGTTCGGACGCGCGCTGCCTGTAGTTAGCGTAGGCAGCGCCGCCTTTGCCAGCCTGCGCGATGCCGCTTGGGCGCAAGTGCAGGCCGATGGCCAGGTATGCCTGAGCGACCAGGCACCAAGCGCTTCTGTGCAAGCAGCCACAGTCGCTGCACCCAGCGAATTGTCTTCTGCGCCATCCGCCCAAGACGCCGCAATCAATGGCGTGCCCGCTGGCATGCAGCTTAGCGCCCAAGACCAAGAAATTTTGGCCGGGGCCCAAGGCAAAGCGCGCCAAGTGGCGATGCAAATCGTGTTGCGCATGGCGCGTTTGCAAGGCGCGACCGAACTCATTGACGTGGTGCAGGCGCATATCGACGGCTGCATCTACACCGGCTCGGCCAGCTTGCGCTTTGCGCAGCAACTGTGCGCCTGGGGCGCGCAAGTGAAAGTGCCGACCACGCTCAACTCCATATCCGTCGATCAGCGCCGCTGGCGCGCACTGGGCATAGACCCGGTGTTTGGCGAACCCGCCAGCGCTCTGGGCCAGGCCTATGTCGATATGGGCGCCCAAGCAAGCTATACCTGCGCGCCCTATTTGCTAGACACCGCGCCATTGGCCGGCGAACACATCGTCTGGGCCGAGTCCAATGCGGTGGTTTATGCCAATAGCGTGTTGGGGGCTTACACCGCCAAATACGCCGATTTTTTAGACATCTGCATTGCCCTCACAGGCCGCGCACCCAAAGCGGGCTGCCATTTGCCTGGCAACCGCTACGCCACACTGCGCATCGACGTGCCCGCACCCCAAGGCGCAGACGATGCTTACTACCCGCTGCTGGGCTACCACGTAGGCCTGCTCTGCGGCACCCAAATACCCGTGCTCTGCGGTCTAGAAGAATCGGGCCTGACAAGCGACGACATGAAGGCCTTTGGGGCAGCCTTTGCCACCAGCAGCGCAGCGCCTATGTTTCACATCGTAGGCGCCACGCCCGAAGCGCCAGACGCCGCCACCGCCTTGGGCGGCAAAGCGCCAGTGCAAACCTTTACGGTGAGCTTGCAGGACTTGCAACATTCCTGGCGCGAGCTAAGTAGCTCCCCCGAACCGACGGTAGATTTGGTAGCCCTGGGCAACCCGCATTTCTCTGCGACTGAGTGCCACGCGCTGGCCCGCTTGCTGCAAGGGCGCCAGCGCCACCCGGCCACGCAAACCGTGCTGACCCTGGGCCGCACTGTCAAAGAACAAGCCCGCGCCAATGGCGATATCGCGGTGCTCGAAGCCTTTGGCGTGAACCTGATTACCGATACCTGCTGGTGCATGCTGGAAGATCCGGTGGTGCCGGTGGCGGCGCGCGTGATCATGACCAATTCGGGCAAGTACGCGCACTACGCGCCGGGCCTGACCGGGCGGCAAGTGCACTTCGGCTCTTTGGCCGCCTGCGCTGACACGGCCTGCACCGGCCAGGCGCCGCCCGCCCTGCCCGCTTGGCTGCTACCCAGCCCTGCCACCGAAAGCGCCCCGGCATAAGGCATAGTGCGGCCATGGATTTTGACTACTCCTTCCGCTGGCTAGCCGCCTTCAAGGCCCTGCCCGATATGCTGCTGGGCACTTGGGTCACTTTGCAAACCACGGTGTTGTCGATGGTGTTTGGCGTGCTCATTGCGCTGGCGCTCACCGCCATGCAAACCGCCCGCCAGGCCCCGCTGCGCCACTTCGCCAATGCCTGGGTCTCGGTGGCGCGCAACACGCCGGCTTTGTTTCAAATCTATATGCTGTATTTCGGGCTGGGTGCGTTTGACATCCACTTAAGTTCCGCGTTTGCACTGCTGGCCGGCATTACCTTTAACAACGCCGGCTACCTGACCGAAAACTTCCGGGGTGGGCTTAAAGCCATTCCGCACACGCAAGTGCGCGCCGCGCGTTCGCTAGGTATGAGTGCGTTTCAGGCCTACCGGCTGATCGTGGTGCCGCAGCTATTGCGCATTGTGTTTTACCCCATGACCAACCAGATGGTGTGGGCCATGCTGATGACCTCGCTAGGCGTGGTGGTGGGCCTCAATAACGACCTGACTGGCGTTACCCAGGCTTACAACGTGCTCACCTTTCGCACCTTTGAGTTTTTTGCCATTGCTGCGGTGATTTATTACCTGCTGGCCAAGGGCATCATGGTCGGTGCGCGCCTCTTGGCCTGGCGCCTGTTCCGTTACTAGGCCGCCGCATGCTCAGTACCGACTTCTCTCTCTCCGACCTGCAGTTCATGCTGGCAGGCGCCTGGGTCAGTTTGCAACTGACGCTGTGGGCCATGCTCATCGGCACGCTATCGGGCGCGGTGTTTGGCCTGGTGCGTGCGGTCTATCCGCGTGCCAGTGCGCCCTTAGGCTGGCTACTGGACGTGTTTCGTTGTGTGCCCTTGCTGATTCAGTTTGTGCTCTTTAATTCCTTTAACAGCATCGCCGGTATCAACTGGACGGCTTTTGCTATTGGCTGCCTGGTGCTGGGTATTTACTGCGCCTCGTATTGCACCGAAGTGATACGCGGCGGCGTGCTGGCGGTGCCGCCCAATGTGGTGCGGGCGGCGCGCTCGCTGGGCCTGAGTTATACCCAAACCCTGCGCTACATCATCATGCCCATGGCGGCGCGGGTGAGTTTTCCGGGCTGGATCAATTTGACCCTGGGCGTGGTCAAAGACACCTCGCTGGTGCTGTGGATTGGCATTATGGAATTGCTGCGCGCCTCGCAGTCCATCGTCACCCGCATTCAAGAGCCTCTTTTGGTGCTCTCGATTACCGGGTTGATGTACTACATCATGAGTTGGGGCATTGCCCGCATCGGGCAGCGGGTAGAAAAAGGATGGCAGGAAAATGATTGAAATCGACCAGGTACACAAATCCTTCGGCAGCCTGGAAGTGCTGCAAGGCGTGAGCATGACGGTGAACAAGGGCGAGGTGATCTCGGTCATCGGCGGCTCGGGTTCGGGCAAATCCACTTTGCTGATGTGCATCAACGGCCTAGAGCCAATTCAGCGCGGCAGCATACGCGTCGATGGCACCAATGTGCACGCGCCCGATACCAATATCAATACCTTGCGCCAGCGCATCGGTATTGTGTTTCAGCAGTGGAACGCCTTTCCGCACCTGACGGTACTTGAAAACGTGATGCTGGCCCCGCGCAAAGTACGCGGGCTGAGCGAAGCACAAGCCGAAGAACTGGCGGTCAAGCAACTCAGCCATGTGGGCTTGCAAGACAAGCTCAAGGTGTTTCCGGGCAAGCTCTCGGGTGGGCAGTTGCAGCGCATGGCGATTGCCCGAGCGCTGGCCATGTCACCGGACTACATGCTGTTTGACGAAGTGACTTCTGCGCTAGACCCGCAACTGGTGGGCGAAGTGCTAGACACTTTGCGCATGCTGTCCGACGAAGGCATGACCATGATTTTGGTGACGCATGAAATCCGCTTTGCGCGCGATGTGTCCGACCGGGTGGCTTTTTTCCGCAACGGCATCATCCACGAAATCGGCACGCCACAGCAAGTAATTGACGACCCGCAGCGCCCGGAAACAGCGGCTTTTCTGAAGTCCTCGCACTGATTGCGCACGCCGCCACTGTGCGCTTTGTTTTGAATACCACCAGAGTGCAAACGCTATGCAAACGATAGAAGTGATTGACTCCCACACCGGCGGTGAACCCACGCGCTTAGTTGTAGCCGGTTTCCCGGACTTAGGCCAGGGCAGCATGGCCGAGCGCCGCGAAGTTTTGCGCACCCAGCACGACGCCTGGCGCGCCGCCGCCATGTTGGAGCCGCGCGGTAACGATGTGCTGGTGGGCGCCCTGCTATGCAGCCCGCAAGACCCGGCCAGCGCGGCGGGCGTGATTTTTTTCAACAACACCGGCTACCTAGGCATGTGCGGCCACGGCACCATAGGCGTGGTGGTGTCCTTGGCCTACCTAGGCCGCATAGGCGCGGGCACGCACACCTTAGAGACGCCGGTAGGCAAGGTGCAGGCCACGCTGCATGAGGATGGTTCGGTCAGCGTGCGCAATGTGCCGGCTATGCGCCATTTGTACCAAGTGCCAGTACAAGTGGCAGGCTACGGTCTGGTGCATGGCGATGTGGCCTGGGGCGGTAACTGGTTTTTTCTGGCCAGCGACCACGGCCAGCGCGTCGCCAGCGACAACTTGGCAGGCCTGACGGCCTATAGCGTCGCCCTAAAAAACGCGTTGGTGGCGCAAGGCGTTACTGGGACTGATGGCGCTGAGATAGACCATATCGAGCTCTTCGGCCCGGACGATAGCGGCGCGGACAGCCGCAACTTTGTGCTCTGCCCCGGTGGCGCCTACGACCGCTCACCCTGCGGCACCGGCACGAGCGCCAAAGTGGCCTGCCTGGCCGCAGACGGTAAGCTCGCGCCGGGCGCAGTGTGGACGCAGGCCAGCATCATCGGCAGCCGCTTTGAGGCCAGCTACGCACTCGACAAGGGCCAGGTGATCCCCACCATCCGGGGCCGCGCGCATATCAGCGCCAAAGCCACGCTGGTGCTAGACCCACACGACCCTTTTGTCTGGGGCATACGTATATGAATACCGAGTGCACAGCATGAGCGACACTGTTCATTTATCCCTAGGCGAAGTGCAGGCCCTGGCGCTGCGCGTGCTGCGTCACCACGGCATCATTGAGGCGCAAGTGCAAGCCATGGCGCGTGTCATGACCGCGGGCGAGCGGGACCACTGCCACTCGCACGGCTTGTTTCGCTTGCTGACCTGTAGCCAGTCTTTGCGCGAAGGCAAAGTGGCGCGCGATGCCTTGCCCACCGTGGAACACCGCTCGCCCGCTTTAGTCGCAGTGGATGCGCAATGCAATTTTTCGCCACTGGCGTTTGAGCTGGGCAGCGAACTATTGATTGAAAAAACCCGTAGCGTGGGCCTAGGCGCTTTGGTCATCAACAACTGCTTACATTTCTCAGCGCTCTGGCCCGAGGTGGAGCGCCTGACCCAGGCCGGGTTGTGCGCCCTGATCATGACGCCCAGCCATGCCTGCGTGGCGCCTGCGGGCGGGAAGCACGCCGTGTTTGGCACCAACCCCATAGCCTTTGGCTGGCCGCGTGCCAACGCGCATCCTTATGTGTTTGACTTTGCCACCAGCGCCATAGCGCGCGGCGAGATCGACCTCTACCGCCGCAGTGGACGCACCCTGCCCGAGGGCTGGGGTATTGACGAACACGGCGCGCCCTGCACCGATGCAGCCACCGTTTTGCAGCGCGGCGCCATGCTCACTTTTGGCGGCTACAAAGGCTCGGCCCTGGCCACCATGATCGAGCTGATGGCCGGCCCGCTCTTGGGCGACCTGACCAGCGCCGAATCGGTTGCCATCGATGGCAGGCCTGGCGGCGCACCGCGCCATGGCGAATTGATATTGGCGTTTGACCCGCGCTTTTTTTCCGGGCGCGACCCGGCCACCGACCAGGCCAGCGCCGAAGCGCTCTTGCAAGCCATCAGCGGCCAAGGTGCGCGCCTGCCATCCGAGCGCCGCTACGCCGCCCGCGCCCACAGCATCGCCCACGGCGTGGACATCGCCGCCGCGCTGCACCGCGACATCCTGGCCTTGCTGGACTAGCAACATGGCAAGCGCAAGCAAGCAGTGCCATCGGAAACCCATTACTTCATTGCAAGACCGCAGGCCTTCGAAGTCGTTGCGAGGCCCAAACCCGTCATTGCGAGGCCGCAGGCCGTGGCAATCCATGGATTCATGGACTGCCGCGTCGCTAGCGCTCCTCGCAGTGACGGGACGCTAAATTGATTTTCCTGAGAGCAAAGTATGAACCTCAAAAACATCATCACCGTCGTCGGCGCACATGCCGAAGGCGAAGTGGGCCGCGTCATTACCGGCGGCGTGATTGCACCGCGCGCTGACACTATGTTCGAGCGCCAACTGGCAGTACAGGAAAAGCAAGACTTTTTGCGCACCATGCTCTTGTCAGACCCGCGCGGCAGCGTCAACGCCGCTGTCAATTTGGTCACCCCTGCCATCGATCCGGCGGCGGACTTTGGCATGATCGTGATCGAGTCCGACTACTACCCGCCTATGTCAGGCTCCAACCTGATGTGTACCGTTACCGTGGTGCTGGAAACCGGCATGGTGCCCATGCACTACCCGGTGACCGAACTGTGCGTGGACACCCCGGCGGGCCTGGTGCGCGTGCGCGCCGAGTGCGAAGGCGGTAAATGCAGGCGTGTGTCTTTTCATAACGTGCCTTCGTTTGTGATGCACCGCAATGCGCATATCGAAGTGCCGGGCCTGGGCACGGTGCCGGTGGATGTGTCTTACGGTGGCATGATTTACGCCATCGTTGATGCGGCCGGGCTGGGCTTTGCGCTGGACCGCACCGAAGCGCGCGATCTGGTGGAAGTAGGCGAACGCATCAAGCTGGCCGCTGCAGTGCAACTGCCTAGCGTGCACCCAGTCAATCCTGGCATACACACCATCAACATGACATTGTTCGCCGGGCCACTGCAAACCGTGGCGGGCGTCAAGACGGCTAAGAACGCGGTCATCGTCTCGCCGGGGCGTTTGGACCGCAGCCCATGCGGCACCGGCAGTTCGGCGCGCATGGCCTTGATGCACGCGCGCGGCGACCTCGCCCCCGGCGAAGCATTTACGCACACCTCGGTGCTGGGCACCGAGTTCCATTGCCGCATCCACGGGCTGACCCAAGCGGGCGACACACCGGCCATCATTCCGCAAATTAGCGGGCGCGCCTGGCTCACCGGCGTGTCCTATTACGGCGCGGACCCGGAGGACCCTTTTCCCGAGGGCTACCGCATGAACGACACCTGGTTTAACTGCTAGCACGCTGCATGGACGCTGAGGCTATCGTCATCGGCGCGGGTATCGTGGGCGCGGCCTGCGCCTACGAACTGTGCCAACGCGGTCTGCAAGTATTGGTGGTAGACGATGGCCCCGGCGGCGCCACGCATGCGGGCATGGGCCATTTGGTGGTGATGGACGACAACCCGGCGGAGCTGGCTTTGTCCAGCGCGTCGCTGGCTATTTGGCGCGATTGGTTAGCGCGCATGGACAGCAGTTGCGGCTACAGCCATTGCGGCACGCTGTGGATTGCAGCGGACGAGGAAGAAATGCAAGCCGCCGCCGAAAAGCACAAACGCTTGCAGGCCGCAGGTATAGGCTGCACATTGATTGATGCAGACGCTCTAGCCAAGCTGGAACCGGCCTTACGCCGTGGATTAGCCGGGGCGCTGCAAGTGGCCAGCGATGGCGTTGTGTATGCCCCCAATGCGGCGCGCTGGCTGCTGGGCCAAGGCGTGCCGCAAGGGCCGGGTTGGCAAGGCGGGCACGATGCAAACATTGTAAAAAGCGCAGGCAGCATCCGCGTATTGCAGGCACAAGTGCGTACCCTGGAAGATGGCCGCGTGTGTTTGTCAGACGGCAGCACACGCAGCGCGCCGCACATCGTGTTGGCCGCAGGTTTGCGCGCCGCCGCGCTCTGCCCCGAACTACCGCTGCACGCCAAAAAAGGGCACCTGGCCATTAGCGCCCGCTACCCCGGCATGGTGCGCCATCAACTCGTAGAGCTAGGCTATGTCAAAAGCGCGCACGAGAGCAGCGGCACCTCGGTCGCTTTTAATGTGCAGCCGCGGCCCACCGGGCAATTGCTGATCGGCTCGTCGCGCCAATTTGATACGACTGACAGCGCTATTGAGGTGCCGATATTGGCACGTATGTTGTGCCGCGCCAGCGACTACCTGCCCGGCTTGGACGCGCTGCAAATCATCCGCAGTTGGACCGGTTTTAGAGCGGCAACTCCAGACGGCTTGCCGCTCATCGGGCCACATCCGAAGCGGCCCGGCCTGTGGTTGGCGCTAGGCCACGAAGGCCTGGGCGTGACCACAGCCACCGGCACCGCGCACCTCATTGCAGCAGACATTTGCGCCAGCGCCAGCGCGCTCGAAGGCAGCGCTTATTTGCCCGCGCGCTGCCTTCCAAGCCTATGAACATCGCCCAAACCGTGGTTCATTTCCAACTCAACGGCCAGGCGGCACAAGTGGCGGCAGGCACCAGCATTGCTGCGGCTTTGTACCTGTGTGGCGATGGTGTTGCGCGCCACTCGGTGAGCGGGCAGGCGCGCGCACCAGTGTGCGGCATGGGCGTGTGCCAGGAATGCCGTGTGCTGGTCAACGGACACAGCCAACTGGCCTGCCAAACCTTGTGTGCGCCGGGGATGGTGGTGGAAAGCGGAGAAGCGTCATGAACGCCCCTAGGCCTAAGCCCAAACCTTTTGCAAACCAGCATGCCTGCGCGATCTTGATCGTTGGCGCAGGCCCCGCCGGTTTGTCTGCAGCGCTAGCCGCTGCGCCATCGGGCCGCAGCATTGTGGTGTTGGACGACAACCCTGCGCCAGGTGGCCAGGTCTGGCGCAATGGCGCGGGCGCTGCACCGCCCGGCCCTTTGCAGCAATTACAAGAAGCCCTGGCACGCTACCCGCATGTGCGCATGCGCTGCGGCACCCGTGTGGTCGCCGCCCACGGCAGCCACGCGCTGCTGCTGGAAAGCGCGGACAGCGCTTGGGTGCAGGGCTTTGAACAACTGATTCTGTGCACCGGCGCACGCGAACTCTTGCTGCCCTTTCCTGGCTGGACGCTGCCCGGCGTGACCGGCGCAGGCGGCTTGCAAGCGCTGATCAAAAGCGGGTTGCCGGTGCGGGGCCAGCGGATCGTGATAGCCGGTAGCGGGCCCTTGTTGTTGGCGGCTGCGGCCAGCGCCGCGCAAGCGGGCGCGCAGGTGCTGCGCGTAGCCGAGCAAAGCAGTTGGGGCCAAGTGGCGGCGTTTGGCGTGGGCTTGCTACGCTGGCCGAGTAAGTTGATACAGGCGGCGACCCTGGCGCACCCAGCTTACCGATGCGGCAGCTATGTGCTGGCGGCGCAAGGCGAGTCACGCGTGCATAGCGTGCAACTGCGCCAAGGGGCGCACACCGTGCAACTGGATTGCGACCGCCTGGCCGTGGGCTTTGGCCTGGTGCCCCATGTGGAGCTAGGCCGCTTGCTGGGTTGCGCCACGCGCCGCAGCGCGCAAGGCGGTTTGGCCCTGCAAGTGGACGCAGAGCAAACCACCAGCGTGCCATATATCTTTGCCGCAGGCGAATGCACAGGCGCTGGTGGCGCTGAATTGTCTATATCCGAGGGACACCTCGCAGGCCTGGCCGCCATGGGGCAAGCAGCAACCGCCGCGCATATGCACGCGCGCCGTCGTTGGCAAGATTTTGCGAACCGTGTCGATACGCACTTCGCGCTTCGCCCCGAACTCAGTACCTTGGCGCAAGCTGACACGCTGCTGTGCCGCTGCGAAGACGTAGCCTATGGCAGCGTGGCCGCATGCAAAAACTGGAACGATGCCAAGCTACACCAACGCTGCGGCATGGGTGCCTGCCAAGGCCGCATCTGCGGCGCGGCGGCGCAACACTTGTTTGACTGGGAGGCGCCCGCGCCACGCCCGCCGCTCAGCCCGGCGCGCGTATCCACGCTATCGCTGGCTGGTGATGAAAGCGAGGCACTGCCGTGAAACATTGGCCCCAGCGCCTAAACTACCGCTGCCGCCAGCGCGCTATGCCCTTAGCGCAGCGGACACAAAAATAAAGTTATGGCTACCAAAAGCGCAGTTATTCGCATCGAACCCAAACGCCGGGCGGCAGATCTGGCCTACGACCGCATCGAAGCGCTGATCTCCAAGCTACAAATCGCGCCCGGCTCTCCGGTGGTGGAAAGCGAAATTGCCGAGCTCACCCAACTAGGCCGCACCCCGGTGCGCGAAGCGCTAATGCGTATGACGGCGATTGGCCTGATCGTGCAACAACCCCGGCGTGGCCTGAGCGTGTCGACCATCGACATGGTGGACCACCTCAACCTGATAGAAACCCGCCGCGCGCTAGAGCGCCTGATCGCCGCCAGCTCGGCCCGGCGCGCCAATACCGAGCAGCGCAAAGGCCTCGTGCATTGCGCCGAGAAAATGATCAAGGCGGGCGCCAGCGGCCATATCGACCAGTACATGGCTGCCGACCAGGAACTAGACCATGTAAACCACGCCGCTTGCGGCAACCACAGCGCTGTCAAAGCCGTGGTGCCGCTAGTGGTGCAATGCCGCCGCTTTTGGTACCGCTACCAGGCCGAAGGCGAGATCAGCGAGGGCGCACGCTTTCACATGGTGCTGGCCGAAGCCATCGCCTCCGGCCACGAGGCCCAAGCTGCCGATGGCGCCAGCCAACTCATGGACTACCTGGAACGCTTTGCGCGGCGGGTGATCAACGTATAGGTCACCAAAGGCCATCCTTCGACGCCAATGGGGCTTTAAGCCAGCACGCACAATAGCGCTGGCGCTTTCTTCACTACCGGGCCCGCTGCGAAATGACACACCACCACCCCAACCCTGCCAAAAAGCAGCCTAGGCTGCGGAGCTGCTCATGATTGCGGCGTTGCGTTTTTTTCTGGCCTTTGCCTGTGTCAGCGCGGTGCTAACAATAGGCGTGAGTGCAGTGGCCGCGCATACCCTCACGCTGTCAGTGCAAGACGCACAAGCCTTGGCTTGGGCGCTGGACTTGCAGCGTTTTCATGCGCTGGGTTTACTGGTGTTGGTAGTGCTGGCGCGCCAGGGTAGGCCTAGTGCCTGGACCCTAGCAGCCGGTGCTTTGTTTATTGCAGGCACCCTTCTCTTTTGCGTGAATATCGAGTTACGCTTGCTGTATGGCATCGAAGTATTACGCCCCCTGGTGCCGTATGGCGGCATGGCGTTTATGGCGGGCTGGGTGGCGCTGGCGGTAGGTGGCTGGCGCATGCAGGACGATTAGCCTATTGCGTTTGGCCGCCTTAGATGCAAGCTTTTTACAGCGACCAGTTTGTACTGCCACTACCCCAAGGGCACCGCTTTCCCATGGCCAAGTACGCCATGCTGCGCGATGCGCTGGTGGCGCATTTGCCGGACATCCAACTGCTGCAAGCGCCACGCGCCAGTGACGCCGAACTGCTGCGAGTGCATACCCCGGACTACGTACGCGGCATTGCCGATGGCAGCGTGCCTGCCGCCGTGACGCGAGAGATCGGCTTTCCCTGGAGCGAAGCCATGGCCGAGCGGGCACGCCGCTCGGTGGGCGCCACCGTGGCCGCCGCGCGCTCGGCGCTACGCCAAGGCATTGGCGCTAACTTGGCAGGTGGCACGCACCACGCCTACGCGGACAAGGGTGGCGGATTTTGTGTGTTCAACGATGTGGCAGTCGCATCGCGCGTGCTCCAAGCCCAACACCAGCGCGAGGGTCGTGCCTTGCAGGTCGCGGTGATCGACCTGGACGTGCACCAAGGCAACGGCACGGCGCGAATTTTTCAGGGGGATGCCAGCGTGTTCACCTTGTCTTTGCACGGCGAAAAGAATTTCCCTTTTCGCAAAGAGGCCGGTGACCTGGATGTGGGTTTACCTGACGGTACGGGCGATGCGGATTACCTGGCTGCGCTCGACGCGGCACTCCTGGAATTGGACCGGCGCTGCAAGCCGCAACTGGTTTTTTTCCTGGCCGGGGCTGATCCACATGAAGGCGACCGCCTGGGTCGCTTGAAGCTCAGCTTTGCAGGCATGCAGTCGCGCGACCAGCGTGTGCTGGACTGGTGCCTGGCGCGGCGCATACCGCTAGTGCTATTGATGGCCGGGGGCTATGGCGTAGAAATCGACGCCACGGTGCAAGTGCAGTTAAACACCTACCGGGTGGCCTATGCGCATTGGCAGCGCTGGCAGAGCGCTCAGTAGCAAACTTAAGGAAGCATTGCATAAGTCCAAATCCGTCATTGCGAGCGCAGCGAAGCAAACCATTTTTGCTTGCGAATCTTGCACTTATGGATCGCCGCGTCGCTGCGCTCCTCGCGATGACGGACTTATGCAGGCCTTCCTTAGGCCTCTAAGCCAAGGTCGCCATGTCAATGACAAAGCGGTATTTCACATCGTTGTTCTGCATGCGCACATAGGCCTCATTGATCTGTTCCACCGGGATCAGTTCAATATCCGACACGATCTCGTGCGCAGCGCAAAAGTTCAGCATTTCCTGGGTTTCCTTGATGCCGCCGACCAAGGAGCCTGCGATATTGCGGCGCCCCAAGATCAAGGGCCGGGTGTTGAGCTGCGCGTTGGGGCCGATGGCGCCTACGATGCACATGGTGCCGTCTACTTTGAGCAAGCCCATATAAGTGTTGAAATCGTGCGGCACCAGAATGGTGTTGAGTAAAAAATCGAATTGATTGGCCATGGCCAGCATGGCTTGCTCGTCCGTGGAAATCAGCACTTCATTGGCACCCAAGCGCATGGCGTCGGCAGCTTTTGCCGGCGAGGTGGTGATCATGACGGTTTTGGCGCCCATGGCATGTGCCAGTTTGACGCCCATGTGGCCCAGGCCACCCAAACCTATGACACCGACCGTCATGCCCGGGCCGATGCCCCAGTGGCGCAATGGCGAATAACTGGTGATACCGGCGCAGAGCAATGGTGCCGCAGCGGCCGGGTCTAGCCCATCTGGCAGGGACAAAACAAAGTGCTCACCCACCACAATGCTTTTGGAATACCCGCCCTGGGTGTAGCCGCCGGGGTCTGCGCTGGGGCTACCGTAGGTCAGGGTGTAGCCATTGAGGCAATACTGCTCCATGTGGTCAGCGCAGGAAGCGCACGTGCCACAGGAGCCGACAAAGCAACCCACTGCGACTGCCTGGCCCGGCGCAAATCGCTTGACCTTCGCGCCCACTGCACGTACCCGTCCGACGATTTCGTGGCCTGGCACGATGGGGTAGACACTGCGGCCCCAGTCATTTTTCGCCACATGTAAATCGGTGTGGCAAATGCCGCAATACTCGATATCTATCTGTACATCGAGCGGACCGACTTCGCGGCGTGCAATTTGTAGAGGGCTCAGCGGTGTGGTCGCGCTATGGGCGGCAAAACTAGACGTAGAGAACACAATGGGGCCTTTGGCTACTATTGAACGTAATGTGAGTAATGTAGCTGCAATTGCCTGTTTTCCCGGCCGCCAAGACGGGGGCGAACGACGACGTTACCTGGGCGAGGGGAATAGTTCGGCGATTCGGCCCGTCAGGTAATACGCCAAAAGGCCTAGGTACTCATGTACAGCCGACTCCACATTGCCCAACGCGTCCTGGGCACTTCGGGGGACATACCAATGGCCGATGGAGCCGGTAGACTTGAATCCAACCGGGTAGGCGATGACCTCAAATTCCGCCTTGCGAAATACAGCCATCGATCTTGGCATGTGGGCCGCCGATGTCACCAGCAGCCAGCGTTCGCCGGGCTTGGGCTGCACGAGCGCTTTGCTAAAAACCGCGTTTTCGTGGGTATTGCGCGACTTTTCCTCGTACAGCGCCTGGCCTTGGTCAATGCCTGCCTCACGCCAGAACTGACGCACCAAGTCCCCTTCCTTCTGAATTCCCGGCACCAGCGAGCCGCTTGCCCCGGTGAAAACCAAGCGCGCCTGCGGATAACGATGCATGAGCGCTACGGGGGCCATCAGTCGCTCGGCCGCGCTGTTGACGCTCAGGTGGCCCTGGCCGGCGCTGGTGACCTCGTCCACCGCGCCACCGAGTACCACTATCCCATCGACGCGCCCCAGATCGGCGCCCGGTGGTGGGAAGCGGGTTTCCAAGGGCACCAACAAAAGGTTGCCCACCGGCGTGACCACCATGGCCAGCAGTAACACCAAGGCCGCTTGCGTCAGGCGCAAAGACAAAGCCCGTTTGCCACGGTGGGGCCAAAAAGACGCTACCAAGGCCAGCATCAACAGCCCATGCACAGGCGCCACAAAAAATCCAAACACCTTGGACAACTCAAAAAACATAAACACCTTTGCGTATAGGGCCGGCGCAATGGGCCGTGTAAACTGATTTGTAGAGCCATTTTCTAAACTTTAAACGGCTACAGACCCATGAAAACCAAATTAATTGCCGCGATTTTTTCGCTCCTGGCCTTGCCAAATGCGCATGCATTAGACAACGACACTTTGAAAAGTCTGGCGGTAGGCACAGGCATTTTGACCAATACCTTTGCCATTTACTATCGCGACAAATTGGATTGCCGCACCAAATTGCATTTGGGCTACCAATACGGGCACGACGAGGAGTTGAGCGCACACAGCCTGAACCTAGCGCCGATGGATTGCAAGATGCGGGCTGCGCCCTTTCTGCCCCAGAGTGTGGGTTTTCAGGTGCTGCCAACCCTGTCGGGCTCGCTGTGGAACGCCGACTCCGGTCCCTATGCGAGGCAAGCTTTCTCCTTGGCCTTGATTCCTATTGGGCGCTATGGGCTGCAGGTCGGTTCGGCTATTGTGGACTTCAGCGTTGGCATTGGCCCTACCTACGTCAGCGAAACCGATATTGGCACGCGCCAAAAATCCACCAGGTTTCAGTTCAGCGATGAAATGGGCATTGGCATTTCCGACCTATCACAACGCGCCCGTTTGTCCTTCACCTACCGCCACGTGAGCAATGCGGACCTCCAGTTGCCCAATAACGGCGTCAACTTCCTGGGACTGGGCCTGACGCTCCAAGTCGACTAAGCGGGGACCGCCCGCGCCCCGGATGGTCGGGCGAATTGGCGTTTTACCTGATGGGCAGACGGCGCGACCACGCTTATAGTGCGCGCCAGTATGGGCCGCTCTAGGCCCATCCCGATAAGGACTGCCGCATGCCCGCCACCCGCCCTATCCGCAGCACCATGATGCAGGTGCCTTTGTCCTTGAACCATCTGCTCGAACGCGCCGGGCATTTGTTTACGGGTAACGAAATCGTCTCGCGACTGCCTGATAAATCACTGCGCCGACACAGCTACGGCGATTTTTATGCGCGCACCCGCAAACTAGGGCAAGCGCTGCTGGACTTGGGCTTGCAGCCCGGCGACCGGGTGGCCACGCTCAGCTGGAACCACCACGCGCACCTGGAGTGCTATTTCGGCATTCCAGCAGCCGGGGGCGTAATGCACACGCTTAATTTGCGCCTCGCGCCCGACGAAATCGCCTGGATCGCCAACGACGCCAAAGACCGCTTTCTGGTGGTGGACGATGTGCTGCTTCCGCTGCTGGCCCAGTTCCAAGGCCAATGCCATTTTGAAAAAATCATCGTGTTCCCGTTTTCGGGGGCAAAGGTCGCGGCGCCCTACCTGGACTATGAAGCGCTTTTGGACCAGGCAGACGGCCGTGCTTTTCAGTATGTAGCGCACGACGAAGATGACGCCGCCTCCATGTGCTACACCTCTGGCACCACCGGCAAACCCAAGGGCGTGGTGTATTCGCACCGCTCCACTATTTTGCACACCCTGGTGGGTTGCACGGCGGACATTTGGGCCTTGCGCAGCAGCGATGTGGTCTTCCCGGTCACGCCTATGTTCCACGCCAATAGCTGGGGCATGCCCTATGGCGCGGTCATGACCGGTTGCAAACTGGTGTTCCCTGGCCCGCATCTCCACCCGGATGACTTGCTAGACCTGATGCAACTAGAGCCGCCCACGCTATCGCTGGGCGTACCAACGATCTGGATGAGTCTGATCCAAACCTATGAGGCCTCTTTGGACAAAGAGCCGGGCCGCTGGAAGCTGCCTGCCGGTATGCGCAGCCTGGTCGGCGGGGCAGCGGTGCCCGAGGCGCTGATACGCGCTTTTGACAAGCACGGCATCTGGATTCAACAAGGCTGGGGCATGACCGAGACCTCGCCGCTAGCCACCGTGTCGTACACCAAGTCCGAATTCATGCACGCAGACGCCGAGGAACGCTACCGCCGCGCCGCCATGGCCGGTGTGCCAGTGCCACTGGTAGACATCCGCATGCGCGGCGACGATGGCACAGACGCGCCATGGGACGGACAGTCGGTAGGCGAAATACAAGTGCGCGGCCCCTTCATCACCGGCAGCTACCACGAAGTACCCATCAGCGAAGAGAAGTTCAGCGCCGACGGCTGGCTGCGCACCGGCGACGTGGCGTCTATGGACGCACACGGCTTTGTGCGTATTACCGACCGCACCAAAGACCTCATCAAATCAGGCGGCGAATGGATCAGTTCGGTGGATCTTGAAAACGCCTTGATGGGACATACCGATGTAGCCGAAGCAGCAGTGATTGCCATCCCAGACCCGAAGTGGAGCGAGCGGCCACTGGCCTGCGTGGTGCCCAAGGCCGGTAAAACACTGGACTTCGCCGCACTGAACGCGCACTTACTCGCCCACGGTTTCGCCAAATGGCAACTGCCCGAACGCTATGAAAGCATCTCTGCCGTGCCGCGTACCTCGACAGGCAAGTTTTACAAGCTGAAGTTGCGCGAGATGTTTCCGTCCTGATGTCGAGAGCGCCTGCGCGAGTGATTGCAGAGGAATGGCCGATCGATTGATCAGCAAGCGCGCAAGCCCGCCAATCGCCCTACTTCAACCACTGCGGATCGGGCAGCTGCCCGAACACCTGGCGCAGGCCTTGGCTCCAACTGCTGCGCAAATCTCTGAAGTAAGCATCTTCAGCGTCTATGCGGTGCCGTTTGGTCACCCGCAAATCATCGGTTTTAATCATGGCCAGATCGATGGGCAGACCCACCGACAAATTACTTTTGATGGTCGAATCGAATGACACCAAGGCGCATTTGATGGCCTGCGACAGGCTGATGCCGGGCTGAATGACACGGTCCAAAATCGGTTTGCCATATTTGCTCTCGCCAATTTGAAAAAACGGTGTGTCTATGGTGGACTCGATGAAATTGCCTTGCGGATACACCATGAACAAACGCGGCGCTTCGCCTTTGACCTGGCCGCCGACCAAAAACGTGGCGGTGAAATCCACATCGCTTTGCTCGGGCGCTTCGTTCATGGTGGTGTGTATGGTTTTGCGCAATTCGCGGCCCACCAGTTCGGCCACGGTAAACATGGAGGCATGGGCCGTCAGTGGCTTGTCTTCATCTAAAGCGCGTTGCTTGATGCGGCTGACCACTTGCTGCGTGGTCGCCAGGTTGCCGCTGTTAAGCATGACGACGACACCTTGGCCCGGTGTTTCAATAACCGTCATCTTGCAAAACGTGGACACATGGTCTACACCCGCGTTGGTGCGCGAGTCAGACGCGAATACCAGCCCTTCGTCGAGCGCCATGCCAACACAGTAAGTCATGCCCTGCCTTATTGCTGATCGTAGATGCCGGATTCTACTTTTGCATAACTGTGCATAGTCTCCTTGCCGCCGCCTATGCGCATGCCGCGCACCGGGCTGGCGTCTTCGTAGTCCAGGCCGTGCGCCAGGCGTATGTGGCCCCGGTCTGCGTCACTCGAATTGCTGACGTCATAGCCAATCCAGCGCCCACCCACCCAGGCCTCGGCCCAGGCGTGGCTGGCGACTTGCTCGTTGTGCGCCGAATGCAAATAGCCGCTGACATAGCGCGCCGGTACACCCAGGAAGCGCGCGCACGCCAGAAACACATGCGTGTGGTCCTGGCACACGCCTTTGCCTTTGGCGAAGGACTGCGCCGCCGAGTCACCCACGTGCGTGATGCCGGTTTCATAAGGCATGCGTTCCAGCAAGGCGAGCATCACATCGTGCAAAGCCATGTAGGGGCGCGACCTCACCGTGGCGCGGAAAGGTTCGATAAAACTTTGTATGGCTGCATCCACGCTGGTCAGCGCGGTAGCGCGCAAATACACAGCGTGCGGCACCGGGCCTTCAGGCTCGCCTTGGTCCGAATCCATCAAGTCCACGCTGCCGCGCGCACGCAACACAATGTCTTGGTTGGCATTTTCAAGTACCAAACAATGGCACAGATTGCCATAGGCATCCATCCACGCAGTGGCTTTGCCGGGCAAGTCCAGCTGCCAGTGCAGCACGTTTTGCCGCTGGGTTTTGGCCGGGGTCATGCGCAGCATTTGTATGCTGCGGCGCACCGCCTGCTCGTAGCGGTAACTGGTTTCGTGAAATACCTGTAGCTTCATGCGATGGACTCCAGGTAATCGGTTTGCACCGCTTCGGCCAGGGCAATGTTTTCTTTGACAAAGAGCTCCAGGTAATTTTCCAGACCGCTGTCGTAGACCTCGCTCAAGCTGCCGAATTTCAAATTGGTCAAAAGATTGGCGCAACGCTTGCGCGCCTCACGGCCCGTCTGCTGTGGCAATTGCTTCAGAATGTAGGCGGTCTCATCCAAGCAAAAATGCAGCGAACGCGGCACGCGCGGGTTGAAGATCAGCAACTCGGAGACGCGGTCGGCGTCAATCGCATCGCGGTAGGTGTCGCGGTAGGCCTCCAGCGCACTCACCGAGCGCAGCACTGCGCCCAAGCGGTAATAGTCGTCCACCAAATCGTTGCTTTCGGCTTGTTCCACTTGGGTTTTGACGCTCAGTATGCGCGCGGTGTTGTCGGCGCGTTCCAGGTAAGTACCCAAGCGGATGAAGTGGTAAGGCTGGTCGCGTTGAATCGTGGCAAAGGTCACGCCGCGAAACAAATGCGAGCGTTGCTTGATCCATTCAAACAGCGACGAGTCCACCGGGTGGTCCGGGCCTTTGATTTTCTTTTTGCGCGCCAGCAGTTCCAGCCAGGTGTCGTTGATGCATTCCCACATTTCCACCGTCATGGCACCGCGCACCGAGCGCGCGTTTTCACGGCACGACTGTATGCAATTAAAAATGGACGAAGGATGGTCCGGGTCCCAGGCCAGAAACTGTGCCACTTGGTCCGAGCGCATGGGCCGGCCCGTGGCTTCAAACGCGGCCAGCGTATCGGTGATGACCAGCGGCTCGCTCACCGTGTCCGGCGCGGCGCGGCTGTTGTCAGAGCTGGAGAGAAGGGCGAAGGACTGGCCGACTTCCAAAATACGCGCCATGTTTTCGGCGCGCTCCAGATAGCGCGACAGCCAATAAAGTTGAGCAGCAACACGTGACAGCATCAGAGCGCCTCCTCGTCTTCCAGCACCCAAGTGTCTTTGGTGCCGCCGCCTTGCGATGAATTGACCACCAGCGAGCCTTCGCGCAAAGCCACGCGCGTGAGGCCGCCGGGCACGATGCGCGTGTCCTTGCCCATCAGCACAAACGGTCGCAAATCGATGTGGCGCGGCGCAATGCCTTGGTCGACAAAAATCGGACACGCCGACAAACTCAGCGTGGGTTGCGCGATGTAGTTGTCCGGATTCGCTTTCAGGCGCTTGGCAAAACTCTCTATTTCGGCTTGACTGGAAGTAGGCCCGACCAGCATGCCGTAGCCGCCAGCACCATGCACTTCTTTGACCACCAGTTGCGACAGATTCGCCAACACATAAGACAACTCGTCGGGCTTGCGGCATTGCCAAGTTTGCACGTTGTTGAGTATGGGCGTTTCGCTCAAATAAAAGCGGATCATGTCGGGCACATAGGGATAAATGGATTTGTCATCCGCCACGCCTGTGCCCAGCGCGTTGGAGATAACCACATTGCCCTGGCGGTACACCGACGCCAGACCCGGCACGCCAATCAGTGAATCCGGCGCAAAACTCAAAGGGTCCATGTAGACATCATCAACGCGGCGGTAAATCACATCCACTTGCTGCGGGCCTTCGGTGGTTTGCATATACACATGGCCGCCGCGCACAAACAAGTCGGAGCCTTCCACCAACTCTATCCCCATTTGCTTGGCCAAAAACGCGTGCTCGAAATACGCGCTGTTGAAACGCCCCGGCGTGTGCAGTACGACGGTGGGTTGGTCCACCCAACTGGCCGAGCGCAAAGTTTGCAAGAGCAGCGCCGGGTAGTGTTCAACAGGACGAACCGCGTAGCGGCGAAACAAGTCGGGGAACAATCGCATCATCAACAAGCGGTTGCTCAGCATATAAGACACGCCCGAAGGCACGCGCAGGTTGTCTTCTAAAACATAAAAATCACCGTCCGAATGCCGCACGATGTCCACGCCTGCGATGTGCGCGTAAATTTGATGCGGCAAATCCAAGCCCAGCATGATGGGCATGAACTGCGCGTTGGCAAGTATTTGTTCGGCGGGTATCAAACGGTTTTCAATATGCGTTGCTCGTGGTAGACATCGTGCAAAAACATATTGATGGCTTTGACCCGCTGAATCAGGCCTTTCTCTAAATGCGCCCATTCTTTGCCGTGGATGATGCGCGGTATCAAGTCCGAGGGGATGAGCCGCTCGGTGCCGCCCTCGTCGCCGTTGAGTGAAAACGTGATGCCGGTGCGCCGAAAGATCAGGTCCGCTTCGGTTTGCTTGACTTGAATGGTGTCAGCCGATACGCCTTTGAGCCAGGTGTCAAAGGCTTGGTAATGCGGGCGTGCAATGCCCTGCGCGTCGCTCATCTCATTAAATATCGGGCTGCTCATGGGGACTCCGCGTTTTTCAACTAGGGGGCACCAGCTCTAAGCATGCATCGTGCCGCTTGTGTGCTGGCTTGGCGCAAGCATGCACGCCCAATTGGTCATGTTGATGCACCAAAACGGGATGTTGCGCACCGTATTAGTGCCAACCCGAAAAGTGCAGCTCGGGGCCGTTCGCCCGCGGACAGTGGGATAGCTCAGCCGCCAGTCAGGCTCCGCGCCTGCGCCCGCTTGCGCAACAAGGCATGCCCTGTATCGATCATGGGCTGCTCGATCAGTATGTGCAGCACGATGCCCAGCACCAAAGACAGGCTGGCCGCTATGCCAAACATACACGGCAGTTGCGGCACCGAAATCATGGCTATGGTGGACGCATCCGTGGTTTGGAAAGTGAGGATGGCGGCGATCAGCACCATGGGGAAATGGATTAAATACACGGGAAACACCACTTGCGAAAATGGTCGCCATAAGCCCCAGCCCAAAAATGTCCGCAAGCTTGTCGCCACCCGCCCGCACCACCGGCCTGCACCAGCAATACCAGCATCAACACCCCCAAGCAAAACAGATTGCGGTGCAGCACCTGACCCGCCAGATTCAACCATGGCGAAAAATGCTGGTAATACCAGCTGTCTTGCTGATAGACAGGGAAATACGCCCACGACAAAGCCAGTAGCGCACCACCCAGCGCCCAGGCGGTACCGCGTGCGGGCGGCGTGGGCAGCGCGACGTCCCGGTGGCGCATCCAGGCCCAGATCAGGCCCAGCAGCAAGGGGCCGATACGGGTATGGGTTTGAAAGTACATCACGTCCAGAAACAAGGCAGGCGCCACACGCTGCGGATGGAAAAGATAAAACGGAGTTTCGTACGTAACGGGGTATCGCAAGGCGGTAGCCAGCACCGGCACAAAAGACAGCACAAACAGCGCTTGTAAAACCCGCAAACCGACCCGCCCCGGCATGCGCAGCAGCCAGCCCATGAGCAGTGGAAGGATCAGGTAAAACTGCATTTCAATCGAGAGCGACCAACCCACGGGAATAATACTTTTTCATCTGAAAGTTGTCGATGAAAAGCAGGTTGTAAATGAGGTTGCGTGCAGCCAGCTCGGGGTTACCCAGGGCATACACCGCCAGCCCCAACAAAAACAATGGATAAATACGAAACAGGCGGCGGATATAAAAATCCCGCGCCGTGATAGCGCCATTGCGGTCGGTTTCGCGCATGAGCGCACCGCCCAGCAGGTAAGCGCTGACCATAAAAAACACATCCACCGCTTTATCCGCATTGGCCAAAAAACCCAGCCAGGAAGGCAATTGCGCTGCAAACGCGCTTACGCGGTCAAAGTCCTTGAGCAGGAATAAAGCGCCATAAAAACAATGGAAAAAAACAATCGACAAACTGGCCATGCCGCGCAGACCGTCCACCACCGGGTCATCCTGCGGGCCGCGATGGAACACCCGATGCAAACCAGCACGCCACTGGATGCGCTGGCGGTAGCTGGACCATGCGCTACGCATGGCTATGCCCGTTTTTGTTTTTCATACCCGCCTGCCTTAAACCAAGCTCCCGACGATGCAAACTTCCGGCTACCAGGCCATGACCCAGAACGCCATGCTGGCTGGGGGCTGCAAAAGCCATCGCACGGAACCGTAGGTGGCGCGTTGTTCACGAGATAGGCGGAAAACATGAAAGAAGTCATTGGCTGGAATCTTGAAGAAATGCGTTTCAAGCAGTTAGGTGCATCTGCGCCGGGTCAAATACCAACGTCGGATCCAATTGGCGGGCAGTGAAAACGCACGGTCGCGCGAGAGCGTGCGCACACGCCTCGGGCTCGACGCCACCTCGAGCGTATTGTTTGTAGTGTTCGCGCTCGCGACCGGATGTACCAAGTGGGCACTGGCTTGGTACCTACCGGTAGGCAACGGTATCGTCCGTGCGGCAATCTTCACATCCGCTGACTGACGGCGTCAGGTGCATAAAGACCTTAGTCCTTGGCGCCTAAAAACGCGGCGTAAGAGTTGATAAATGCATCGCGCAGTTCACGGAATTGCTGGATGGTGGTGAAATGCATTTTTTGCTGTTTTAAAAGGTAAGCGGTTACCGTAATTCGCTTAGCCGGAATAAAGAGCTGTACTTGGCTAATCGTGCTGCTGATCAGGCCAATGGCGTTCTCGGTACAAGCTAGGTATTCGATGCCATGCGCCTCACCCTGCTCCACTTCTAAATACGGTCGACCTGGCATTCGAATCGACTCCAATTTTTCGCGGACTGCCGGCTTTTGCGCCACGAATTCTTCAACATTGATTAATTTGCGCTGACACTCATGGCGCAGCGCACGTTCTATCACGTCCCGATCCGCCTCAAATTGGCCTGCTGCACTGCGCTCTACTTTTACATTAGCAAAGTACTGGCTGCCAGGAAACAGGTACATCGCGCGGTAACCGTCTTGCACGCTTACAGTCTCTTTCCTAACTGGTTCCGTTAAGCTTTGAAAGGCAATCTCGCGCCAGGGCACGCAATCCTGGCAGCGCTTTTCTAAGGACACCAAAGTCAGGCCGCCCGCAAGATTTTGTGGCACCGTTCCTTGGAATGGCGAAGGCAGTGCCTGCGGATAGAGCGGCTGCGCGCCCACGCATTGGCCCAGCAGCCAAATGCAAAGCGCGGCAATAGTTTTTTGTATGCCCATGGGCAACTCCCTACATAAAACCGGTCTGACGCCGGCTAAAAGATAGATGGACTTAATTATCCGGCATACCCTAGCACCCGCCCAGCGATGTATTGATGAAAATCCCACACCGTGCCTTCAAAGTCGGCCGGCGCTAAAGGGCCGCCGTGGTAGTGGCGGCTTTTAAGGCCTTGTTGCACGGCTTCGAGTTGGGCGCGGTCTTCCAGATTGAAGTCTTCGCACAGCTCGCGGTAGCGAATCACATCCGGGTGCTGCGGGTCGGCAATGGTGCCGGTCAAACCCCATTTAATCGCCACCTGGTCGGCATCGACTGGCTGCACTAGCAAGTAAAGCGTGACATTGGGCGCCACCGACACCAGCAAGTTAGGAAACACACTAAACAGCACCGAGTAGCGCCGCTCGTGCGGGCTGAGGGCGTCGGGGTAAGGCCCGCGCTCGGGCACAGATGGCGCATAGCCTGCGGTATAGGCCGTCATGCCCGGCGGCGTGGCGATCTTGCGGCACAGGGCAGTAGGCGTTATCGCGTGCAGCGTCTTGGCGTGCGCCGCGCTCAAGTGGTAGCCCTCCATAAAGTTTTCCACCAGGCACTTCCAATTGGTGTGCCAAACCTCATGGCCGACAAACTGGTGGTGGCGCCCCAAAACATCGTAATTGTTTATCGCGGGTAAGAACGATGCCAGGCGCGGACCTAAAGGCGCCGCTTGTCCATCCAAATTCACAAAAATAAAGTCTTGCCACAACTCGGCGGCAAACACCGGCAAATCACAGCGCGACGCCCTACGCGCAGCCGCTTCCTCCATCAGCGGAGCGTGCAATAAGCGACCGCCAAGGTCATAGCTCCAGGCGTGGTAGCTGCAGACCAGACGCTGGCGGTTGCCCGTGCCCTGCGCGATCAGATTGGCGCGGTGGCGACACACATTGGAGAGCACCTGCACCTGCCCTTCCTTGCCGCGTATCACCAGCAGCGGCTCGCCCGCCAGTTCGCAAGCAAAGTAATCGCCCGGCTGCGCAATCTGCCCTGCGTGGCCCAAGCACACCCACTCTGCACGAAATATCGCTTCACGCTCTAGCGATAAAAACGCCTCACTGGTATAGGCAGCCGGGGGCATGGTGCAGGCCTGCTGCACCGGCTGCGCAGCGCTTTGGGCTAGTTGCTGCAACAAGGTTTGCAGTGAAGAGTGATCGTGCTGCTGATGCATAGGAGGCTCCTGGCAAAGACACAAAACGCCGCACCGAACCGCGCCGGGCTGCGGTATTGTGAGCTAAATCAATTAGGCCAAAAATCTGTACCGGCCCCGGGGAGGGTCTGCATAAGTCCGTCATCGTGAGGAGCGCAGCGACGCGGCGATCTATAAGTGCTTTATTGGTAAGCAAAAATGGATTGCTTCGCTGCGCTCGCAATGACGGGTTTGGAGTTATGCAGAGCTTCCCTAGTGTGCGCACAGGCTTGATATACATTCAGGCCCCAGGAGACCCGTAATGATGCCCGACCGCCCCACCCAGCCAGAACCCCCCAAGGCCTGGCTCATCGTCTGGGCCAGCTTTGTATGCCTCACGGTCATTTTTGGCGTTTCCTATTCCTTCGCCGCCTTTTTTGAAAACTTTTCCCAAGCGTTTTCTGCGCAAAGGGCCGATGTGTCCTTGGTCTTTGGCTTGTGCGGCTTGGTCTATTTTGTGTTGGGCGCGCTGGGCGGCATCTTGGCAGATCGTTGGGGGCCGCGCGTGGTCTGCATGACGGGCATGGCGCTGATTGCCCTGGGTTTGTACCTCACCAGCTTGGCGCAGTCCTTGGGCCATATCTATCTGAGCTTTGGCCTGTTGGTGGGCCTGGGCATTGCCTTTGTCTATACGCCCGCTATCGCCGCCGTACAGCCTTGGTTTACTACGCGGCGGGTATTGGCCTCGGGCATCGCTGGGTCAGGCGTGGGTGCGGGCACGCTCATTGTGCCGGTCGCGGTCAGCTATCTTTTGGGCCACATTTCCTGGCGTGAAACCCTGCAAGCCATGGCGCTGGGGGTGCTGCTGCTAGGCTGCGGCGCGGCTTATCTTTTGGAACGGGCGCCTTCGCTGGGCGCGGGCGCTAGCGGCCAGGCCAGCGGGCTCACGCTTGCGCAAACGCTCAAGACGCCGGTGTTTCGCTGGCTCTATCTTGGTGCCCTGATTAGTGCGCCAGTCATGTTCATTCCCTTTGCCCATATCTCGGCAGCGGCGCGGGATGCGGGCCTGCCTGATGCGCAGGCGGTAGGGCTAGTGGGTTTGATTGGCATCGGTAGCGTTACCGGCCGCTTTGGCATCGCCTGGGTGGCCAACCGATGGGGCCGCATCCAAACCCTGTTGCTGATGCAATGCCTTTTGGGCCTGAGCTACTTTGTATGGGCAGGCGCGCAAGAGGCTTGGATGTTTTCTATTTTTGCCCTGTGCTTTGGTTTGAGCTACGGCAGCATCGTGTCGCTGATGCCCGCTATTTGCATGGAATTGTTTGGCGGCAAAGCCGTATCAGCCATCATCGGCACGCTTTACACCGGCGCAGCTTTGGGTAATCTGCTGGGGCCGGTGCTGGCCGGTAAGATTTTTGACCTGACCCATAGCTACACTTTGGTCATCTATGTGGCCCTGGGCCTTGCAGCTATCGCAGCGGTCAGTTGCTGGCGCACCCTGAAATATGCTGATCAACAGTACTAGCAAAACGCGAGCGTCCCGATGCTGTCCACTTATCGATTTACACCCCTGATTGCTCCCCTGCTGCTAGCCGCGCTGGTTGGTTGCTCGTCGTCACCGCGCCAAGCCGAACAACCCAATCAAGCCCACACCAATTCCCAAACGCCGTTGTCCAGC
Organism: Comamonas sp. lk; assembly: GCA_945869165.1. Classification (GTDB taxonomy): domain Bacteria; phylum Pseudomonadota; class Gammaproteobacteria; order Burkholderiales; family Burkholderiaceae_C; genus Allorhodoferax. The sequence continues at coordinate 27,734 of CAMBNY010000003.1, forward strand.
CAAAGGCAAGATGTCGTCATGCAGGCCATGGCCCTGCTGGACCGCAACTATGTGTACAGCGGCAAAAAATTACATACCGGGTTTGACTGCTCGGGCTTGGTGAGCTTTGTGTACAAAGAATCTGCAGGGCTTGAACTGCGTGGCAGCGCCTTAGACATTGCCAATAAGACCCGGCCCATTGCCGCAGAATCGGCAGCGCCCGGCGACTTGGTTTTCTTCAACACCTTGGGATCGCCCAGCTCGCACGTGGGCATTTACATTGGCTCAGGCAAATTTATCCATGCCGCCAATGAGCGCACCGGAGTGCGGGTGGACCAACTCAGCGCTGACTATTGGGCCAAGCGACTGGAAGGCTATCGCAGCGCTTTATAGTCTTCAACAGGAAACTTGAGACCGTGTTGGTGAGGCCCTTTGGCAATTTCGTGACTATCTCTATTTGCGCCTTCGTCCTACTAGCTAATTAAGGAGCGTCAAGAGAACCAACTACACCGGGCATAGACGCGATATTTCCTCACGTAGCGAATCGATCGAAATTGGTTTTGGCAGATAGGCGTCCGCGCCGGCTTTGATTATCAATTCGCGGTCGCCGCGCATGGCGTGGGCACTGAGGACCAACACGGGCGTTGGTGCATTACCGGCATGTAGCTGGCGTAGGCGGATCTGTTGCAAAGCAGTAATTCCGTCCATCACCGGCATCATTACGTCCAGCAAAATAAGGTCAAAGTTCTCATTTTCCAATGCATCGAGCGCTTGTTGTCCATCACCCACGATGCGCACAGTGTGGCCCAAGCGCCCCAGCATCAAGGAGACAACTTTTTGATTCACAGGATGGTCTTCGGCGAGCAGCATGCGCAGGCCATGCGGCAACGGCGCTGCCTGCTTGATGCTGCTAGTGGCCTCAGTGGCCGCTGGCGCCAGCGTACAGAGGATTTCGGCGCAGAACTCAGCGCCTCCCTCGGCAAGGTTGCGCGCCTGTATATCACCGCCCAAGCGTTGGGCTAGTTTGCGGCTGATCGCCAGGCCCAATCCACTACCGCCGTGCTGTCGGGTGGACGAATTGTCACCTTGGACAAACGGAGAAAACAAAGATTCGAGTTTTCCCGCATCAATGCCAATACCGGTATCACGCACAAACAGATGCAAGCAGATGCGTGAGTCCGGCAAAGTTTGGGTACTAACGGTGATGTCCACGCCCCCCTGGTCGGTAAACTTGATCGCATTGCCAGCAAGGTTGAGCAATATTTGCCGAAGCATTACTGCGTCGGTAAGAATTTGTTCAGGCGCTTGGGTATCAAAATGAGCCTTGAGATACAAGCCTTTCTCTTTTGCCAGCGGCATCAGCGCCCCCAAGGTGTTTTCCACCAAAGTGCGAAGCGATGTGGTTTCGCTGGCGACTTCCATGGCGCCAGCTTCGATTCGGGCAAGATCGAGGATATTGTCGATCAGCGCTAGCAAATGCTCGCCCGATTGTTTGGCTAATTCCAAATACTCCCGCCGCTCGGCAGCACTGGTGTCACGCTCCATGAGTTGCAACAATCCCAGGACGCCGTTCATTGGTGTGCGGATTTCATGGCTCATATTGGCCAGGATTTCGCTCTTTAGGCGGTTGGCGGCGTCAGCCTGTTCCTTAGCCTGGACCAACTCGATTTCGTTTTCTTGCAAACGCTTAATGGCAAAGAACTGCTCCACTCCGTCTCGGCGCAGCCACACGGAGAGGTAGCCCATCATGCCAACAAAGGGCAGGAAATAGGCAACATGCAACGCGAATTTGAACCAAAAAGCATTCGTATCAAAGACGTAGATCGGGACGCCTATGGTTTGGGCATAACCAGCCACCAGGTGCTGGAGATAGATAAAACTCGTGGCCGCGAAAATAGTACGCCAGTCGCGATAGTAAAGAAGTACGCCGATGAGTCCGAAGGCTGCAAAATGCCCTTCAATGGCTCCGCCACTTTGGTGAATGATTAAGCTTGTATAAGCCATGAATGCGCAGGCCATCACAATACGCGTGATGAGTTCGCCGCCGTGATTGCGTATCATGTAATAGGTCATTGCCAGCGTGGGCAGGGCGACTGCTGAGGCAGCGAGCCACGTTCCCCGCGCCGGTGCAATAGCAAAACAAACCACGGTCAGGAAGACATTCATAAGGACCATGAGTCGGTCCGCCCGCACTTGGTAGGGGCGCAAAATACTATTGAACGCACCTTCGCCACTGAAGGCGTCCCTGATTTTCAACGTAGCGTTTAGCACAACCATCCGATCATCGCTTCTTGATAACTGAGTCCGGCAATGACCGCGACCACATAGACCATCCATATCACCACAAGGGTCCGAGCGGGCGCAGGGCTTGGAATTTCAGGAATGTGGGGATTAGCGTGTGGCATCGGGAATTCTTTATGAACTGAATTGCAATTTACATTTATTGTAAATAAATTATTTCTAATAATTATATTTAAAAAGATCGCGCTTGAATGGCCTTGATTGAAGATTTAGCGGTCGCTGGCCTTTTTGGTGGGCCGCACGGATGTGACCCTCCGGTAAGCGCCCCTGACCGCATAGGCTTAGAAAGGCTAGGGAACCTCTGCATAAGTCTAAACCCATCATTGCGAGCGAAGCCATCTAAGGCAGAGTCGTCATTGCGAGAGAAGCCACCTAAGGCAGACTCGTCATTGCGAGAGAAGCCATCTAAGGCAGACTCGTCATTGCGAGCGCAGCGAAGCAATCCATTTTTACTTGCCAATCAACCCCTTATGGATTACCGCGTCGCTATGCCCCTAGCGATGACGACTTCGGCAGACCTTCCCTAAAAATGCTAATTTCATAAAAATCCCAATTATCAAAATCAATACCATTTCAGTTACTATCCAAGCTCTATTTGTGAGCACTCCATGGGTCTTAACTGGAACGAAATCAAATCCAGGGCATTGCAATTCAGCAAGACCTGGGACGACGCCTGCAACGAAAACAGCCAGGCCAAGCCCTTTTGGATTGATTTCTTTGAAATCTTTGGCATCACCGACAAACGCGTCGCCACCTTCGAGCTGAACGTCAAAAAGCTGGGCGGCGCACAAGGCTTTGTGGATTTGTTCTGGCCGTGCATGCTGTTGGTAGAGCACAAGTCACTCGGCAAAAACCTGGACGACGCGGTGGACCAAGCCGTGGGCTACCTGCACCATCTGCCCGAGCGCGACCTGCCCCAGCTGGTGGTGGTCTGCGACTTTGCCCACTTTCGGGTGCACCGCCTGGCCACGGGCGAGACGGTGGCGTTTGAGCTCAAGCACCTGCACAAACACATCAAGTTGTTTGGCCTGCTGGCGGGCTACAAGGTGCAAGACATTCGGGCCGAAGACCCGGTCAACATCAAAGCGGCCGAGCGCATGGGCCGTTTGCACGACGCCCTGAAAGCCAGCGGCTACGAAGGCCACGCGCTGGAAGTGCTGCTGGTGCGCCTGCTGTTTTGTTTGTTTGCCGACGACACCGGCATCTTTCAGCCGGCGCAATCGTTCCGTGACTTTGTGGAAGAACGGACCGCGCCCGATGGCTCGGACCTGGGGCCGCGCCTGGGCCAACTGTTTCAGGTGCTGAACACGCCAGAGCGCCAACGCAATAAAAACATAGACGAGCAACTGGGCCAGTTTGCGTACATCAACGGCAAGTTGTTTGAAGAAACCTTGCCCATGGCCGACTTCAGCACCGCCATGCGCGAAGCCCTGCTGGATGCGTGTGCCTTGGACTGGTCGTCCATCAGCCCGGCGATTTTTGGCAGCTTGTTTCAAAGCATCATGGACGACAAAGCCCGCCGCAACCTGGGCGCGCACTACACGTCTGAAGCCAATATCCTGAAGCTGATCAAGCCGCTGTTTTTAGACGAACTGCACGCCGAGTTTGAACGCGTGAAAGGCAACCGCAACAAGCTGTTTGAGTTTCACAAAAAGCTGCGGCAACTGACCTTCTTGGACCCGGCCTGCGGCTGCGGCAATTTCTTGGTGATCAGCTACCGCGAACTGCGCGAGCTGGAGCTGAAGGTGCTGCGTGCCAGCCATGAATTGGGTGCCCACAGAGGCCAGCTGGCGGTGGACGTGCATGGTTTGATTGGCGTGAACGTGGACCAGTTTTTTGGGATGGAGATTGAAGAGTTCCCCGCGCAAATTGCCCAAGTGGCCCTGTGGCTGGTGGACCACCAAATGAACCTGCACGTGAGCGTGGAGTTTGGTTTGTACTTTGCGCGTATTCCGCTGACCAGCACACCGCAAATACGCCACGCCAACGCGCTGCGGCTGGACTGGAACGAGGTGTTGCCAGCGGAGCGGTGTAGTTATGTGTTGGGGAATCCGCCGTTTGTGGGTGCCAAGTTCATGGACGATGCGCAACGCGAAGACACACGCCTTGTATTTGCAGGCATAGACAACTCGGGGCTGTTGGACTTTGTGGCTGCGTGGTACGTGAAGGCCACTCGCTACAAAGGGCAAGTTACCCTGCTTCATACCGGGCTTGAACCGGCATCCATGCCCCGATGCGCCTTTGTGTCCACCAACAGCATCACCCAAGGGGAGCAAGTTGGCGTGCTGTGGGGTTGGATGCTGAGCCAAGGCATTCGCATACAGTTTGCGCACCGCACATTCAGCTGGAGCAATGAGGCCAAGGGCAAAGCCGCCGTGCATTGCGTGATCGTGGGCTTTGGCTTGCAGGATCACGCCGATAAAACGATCTATGAATACGAGGACATCAAAGGCCAACCGCACGCCGTGCCTGCAAAGAACATCAATCCGTATTTGGTGGACGCGCCCGATGTGGTGCTGCCAAGGAGAAGCACACCTATTTGTGATGTGCCGGTGATGCAGTCAGGCAATAAGCCGATTGACGATGGCAATTACCTCTTTACCACCGAGGAGCGCGACGCCTTCATCGCCGCAGAGCCGGGCAGTGCTAGGTGGTTTCGACGCTGGCTGGGCGGTGAGGAGTTCATCAACAACATCGAACGTTGGTGCCTGTGGCTGGGTGACTGTCAACCTGCCGAAATGCGGGCTATGCCAAATGTCATGAAGCGTGTGCAGGCTGTAAAGAATTTTCGCAGCAGCAGCAAAAGCCTACCCACGCAAAAACTGGCTGCAACCCCCACCCGCTTTCACACCGAATTTATCCCTCAAAGCCACTTTTTGGCCATGCCGCAGGTTTCATCTGAACGACGAAACACCATCCCCATTGCGTTTCTGCAAGTCGATACCTTGTGCGGTGATAAGTTGCGCGTGATCGAAAAAACTTCGCTCTACCACTTTGGCGTGCTAAACAGTTGGATGCACATGGCCTGGACCCGCCAAGTTTCTGGTCGGCTAAAAAGCGACTTTCAGTATTCGGCGCTCATCGTCTACAACAACTTCCCTTGGCCCGGCTTCGCTGGCGAGCCGCTCAGCGACAAACACCGCAACGCCATCGAACAAGCCGCGCAGTGCGTGCTCGATGCCCGCGCCCAATTTGCCAGCTCGTCACTGGCCGACCTCTACGACCCACTGACCATGCCCCCCGCCTTGCTCAAGGCCCACCAAAAACTAGACACCGCCGTAGACGCTGCCTACCAACCCAGCGGCGGCAAAAAGACCTACGCCTCCGACGCCGAACGCGTGGCGTTTTTGTTTGAGTTGTATCAGCGGATTACCAGCTTGCTGCCTGCGGCAGCAACAAAGAAAACACGCAAAACCAAATCTGGAGACAGTTGATAAATGTTGGCGCACATCCGAAGAAGACATTTATTCAATGACTTGGATAAACACTTTATTTCTTGAAATAAACATTTTCAAATCAATCAAAAGGAGTTTCAATGGGAAAAGAAAGAACGCTACATGTGAGTGGCTTGAACATTCGAGTGCATACCAAGCATGCTGCCGATGAGTATGCGGCACTCTGGAAAGCTCTCCACAGACTTCGTCTTCCCACAACTCGTGGGGTCAACGCGATCATGATTGGCAGTGTTTCTTCACTGAACGAAGCGCCTGATTCACCTTTGATAGGGTCCCTTTACCGCTTCACCAACATTAATCCCGATGATCCATGGTTTGATATTGACGAACACAAAGAGGCCGATGCCAACGATATTGCAGAAGTAAGAATTCCAAATAAGCTGAAGCCGAACCTTAAGGAGTATCCGTACCTCTTTGACATCAAGAAACACAAGTTGTTGTTCAAGTCAGGCGGACATGAAGGAGGTATCTCTCCATTACTCGTTCAAAAAATGCTCCAAAACCTTAGCGAGCGACCAATAATCGCTCGTAGGTTTGGCGATGTCGACCTTACTGTTATGACAGAGCAGGGAGTCTTGGAACGTTTGCTAATGTGGCCTGAGATACGTCAGATTGAACTCGTTCTTGAGCGCCCCAATCCCACCGATTTTGATGATGACCAAAGTTTTTATGACCGCCTCAAGCGACGAAGTCTGAAGAAAGAAGTAATTACATTCGTGAAGGCGAATGAAGAGAAAACCATCAGGCCTGACCCTGAGATGCTGAAGATGTTCAGGATTGCCGTAAATAATGGCAAGTACACCCAAAAGGGTATGAATGCAGAAGGAGTTATTGAGTCTGCCGCCTCAACGAAGTACCCGCTTAAAGAGCCCACCAGTTACGACCCCGACGTTATAACCGAGCGGGATGCCTTCATTGAAGTAGCTCGCCGATTGGCCGCTTGAGCAATGTCTAACAGTCACACAGCCAAAACCGATTTAGAGATTGCGAAGCTGGCTTTGAAAAACATGGGCGGCACCGGAGCAATTTTGAAGTCTTTTGACTTTCGTATTGCTCTTGCCGTTAGCTTTTTATGCTGGCCGGCTTGGCTTGCTCCTGATTGGTGGGCAAAAGCCATTTCTGTGCTGCCAAGCTTGCTGGGGTTCACTTTGGGTGGATTCGCAATTTTTCTGGGCTTCGGTAGTGACCAGTTCAAAGAGCTCATTGCAAGAAAAGACGAAGCCAAGTCGGAGTATCTGAGCGTTAGCTCAACTTTCCTTTTCATCGTCTCTGTCCAAGTTATTGGTTTGCTTTACGCCATCATCTGTGAGTCTCTTTGGGTTCCCACGCCCATTTGGCTTAAACACATCAGTCCTATCCTCCCCTACCTTAACTACATAGCCTGGTTTGTTGGCTACTTGCTGTACGTGCTGGGCATCGTGCTGAGCTTAAGGGCAGCAATACGAATTTTCAGGGTTAGCCGTTGGTACAACAGCTTCCTTGTCGCCAACTCCGAAAAACACGATGACACCCAGAATTAGTCCAAAACCATGTGTGTCGATACCAAACTTGAAATTTGGGTGACAAGATGGCATGAGTACCCCGAAACTGCGGCCAAAGCTACCAGACTGGGCATCAATCGATCAGGATGTCACCGGCCTTGGCTGATGCGAAAACCTGACGCAGCCGTCAAAGGCACCATGCGCACCACGGCACGCGCTCCCACGGCATTGGCAAAACGTTGGACGGTTCGCATGGATGGCGTGCCCCTGCCACTTTCGATGCGTGCCACCACGCTTTGGGTCGTGCCCATGAGTGCGGCCACATCGCCTTGCGTCAGGCCCGCTCTCATACGTGCTGCAATCAGTTCACGGGCCAGCTACTAGTCAAGTCTGTTTATCGCTCAAATTAGAATTGACTCGATATGTCTTTAAGTCCATAATTTAGCAATGACTTGGACTGTTCTATTTCACGACGAATTCGACGCCGAGTTTGAAGCCTTGCTTGAGGATCTTCAAGACGAACTCTTGGCGCATGCCAAGTTGCTGGCTACGTTTGGGCCTGATTTGGGGCGACCTACCGTCGATACCCTAAAGGGTTCACGACACAGCAACATGAAGGAACTTCGGTTTTCTTGGAATGGTCAGGTTTGGCGAGTGGCCTTTGCCTTCGATCCCCTAAGACAAGCGATCGTGCTGGTCGGTGGAGATAAAGGTGGGGCAGATCAACGCAAGTTTTACAAGCGCTTACTCACGGTAGCCGATGCGCGTTACGACGATCATCTGGCAACTTTGAGTCAATCAACAAAGGAGTCTAAAAATGGCAAGAAAACTCGATGACGTGATGGCTACGCTGCCCAAAGCCCGGAAAAAACGGGTGGAAGATCGGGCCATGGAGTTGGCGACGCTCAAAGACCTTCGTCATGCAGCTCAGCAAACCCAAGAGCAAATGGCTGCCGCCTTGGGGGTGCGTCAGGACACCATTTCTCGTCTGGAGAAACGCAGCGACATGCTGCTTTCAACGATGCGGCACTACGTGGAATGCATGGGCGGAAAGCTGGAACTGGTAGCCAAGTTTCCTGATCGTCCTTCAGTGGTGATCGACCACTTGGGGGGAGATGTCACCCTCAACAAGCGCCTAAGTGCGGCTCGCCGGTCACGGGCAGTTGTCTGAGCACGAACAGGTACAGGCTCTCTACCTTTTCACGCGCCCAAGGCGTTTTGCGCAGAAATTTCAAACTCGAGCTGACGCTCGGGTCATGCGAAAAACAGCGGATAGGAATCTTGCGGGCCAACTCTTCCCAACCGTAGTGCGCCTCGAGAGCGCGCACGATTGCCTCGAGCGTTACACCATGAAGGGGGTTACGCGCTTGTTCGGCGCGAGTAGTTGGGGCGGTCATGCCTATATTGTCCACCGCTTTGTACGGCAACTTGGCTTGGGTGCATTCTGACTTTGGCAGAAGGTCATATTCGGTGATAAAGTAGGTACGTTTCCAAGCATACATTTCAAGGAGAATGCCATGCTCGCTACAGCCAAAGTTTTTACCAACGGCAACAGCCAGGCCATACGCTTACCCAAGGCATTTCGCGTGGATGTCGACGAAATGTGGATTGCTCGCAACGAGCTGACGGGAGAGATCACGCTCAAGCCCAAAGACACGGAAACATTGCGCAAGCGCAGGCTGGATGCGCTGATGGCTGCCATTGCGGACAACCCATTGCCTGACGACTTTTTGTCGGATGCCAGTAGGCAAAACAAGCCGCTGAAAAATCCGTTTGCGGATTGGGAAACGCCAGCAGCCCCAAAAGCCTCTTCAAAAGTAAGCGCGAAAACCACCGCTAAACGCGCAGCCAAACCCAAGGCCCGCAAGTGATCAAGTACTTGGTCGACACCAACATCTTGGGCTACTTTGCACGCAACAGCTCTGCCGCGCTTCAAATGCGTATGTTGGCGGCGCTCAAAAAGCAGGAGGTCGCCATCTCTGCCATCACCCGCGCCGAAACACGGTTTGGGCTGGCACTGCTGCAATCCGATGACAAACGCCGCAGAACCATTGATTTGCTGCTCAACGAGTTACCCGTTTTGCCATGGACGCTGGAGGCTGCGGACCGGTATGGCGAAGTTGCCGCCCACCTGCAGCAGACCGGGCAGCCCATTGGCGAAATGGACACCCAAATCGCTGCGCATGCATTGGCGCTGGACCTTCCCTTGGTGACCCACAACACACGGCACTTCGAGCGTGTACCAGGTTTAAAAATTGAAGACTGGGTTTGAGCGAAGCCTGATCGTGGTCAGCTTATCCAGCCGTCAAAGGCTCCATGCGCACCACGGCACGCGCTCCCACGGCACTGGCAAAAAAACCTTGGACGGTTCGCATGGATGGCGTGACCCTGCTACTTTCAATGCGTGCCACCACGCTTTGGGTCGTGCCCATGAGTGCGGCCACATCGCCTTGCGTCAGGCTAGCTTGGCGTTTGCGTGCTGCAATCAATTCAGATTAGAAATATCTCTTGGCGCAATTGCAAAATACTGTATAAAATCACAGCTTTCTGGGAGCCATATGAAGAAAATCACCACCCCCAACGATCCCGCGCACCACATCGCGGTATTCCAAGAAACCACCATTCGCCGCGTCTGGCACAACGAGGAATGGTGGTTTGCCATTGTTGACGTGGTGGGTGTGCTGACCGATTCGGCAGACCCACGGCAATACATCAAGAAAATGCGCAGCCGTGACCCTGAGCTAGATGCCAACTGGGGTACAACTTGTACCCCCCTTGCACTGCAAGCTGCCGACGGCAAACAGCGCGAGACAAACTGCGCCAACACCGAGGGCCTGTTCCGCATCATCCAGTCCATCCCGTCGCCCAAGGCCGAGCCGTTCAAACGCTGGCTGGCGCAGGTCGGGTACGAGCGAGTCAAAGAAATAGAAAACCCCGAACTGGCTAGCGCCCGTGCCCGCGAGCTTTATCAGGCCAAGGGTTACCCGCAGGCATGGATAGAGAAGCGGCTGCGTTCCATCTCCGTGCGCGGGGAGCTGACAGACGAGTGGAAAGCACGCGGCGTAGCAGAGGGCAAGGAATACTCGATACTTACCGCCGAAATTGCCCGCGCCACCTTTGGCGTGACACCCGTCGAACACAGCCAGCTCAAAGGCCTGGATGTAGTGAAGACCGGCAACAAGCTGCGCGACCACATGACCGACCTGGAGTTGATCTTCACCATGCTGGGCGAAGCCAGCACCACCGAGATTGCCCGCCGCAGCGACGCCATGGGTTTTGATGAAAACCGCATTTCCGCCAAAGAGGGCGGGAAGATTGCCGGCAACGCCCGAAAAGCGCTAGAGGCCAAGACGGGCAAGAAGGTGGTTAGCAAAGCGAACTACCTGGCCACAGCACCTTCGCTCGATTTGCTGGATGCAACCCAACCGGCAGCGCCGAGAAAGCCCAGAGTTCGGGTGAAGTCAAATTTGCGCAAGGGCGCATAGCCTAAAGCGCTGACTTCTCAGCAATGACCATCTCTGTTTCAGTTCTGAATGGCCAACTCATGGGTCGCAGCCGTCAAAGGCTCCATACGTGCTGCAATCAGTTCTCGGGCCAGCTCGAACTCGGTCGCTTGTGCGTCATTGGCTTGGCGAACGGCAGCGTAAACGGCACGGGCAACACCATCGCGGCCCGTCATGCGCATTTCCCATAGCTTGCTTTCCAGTGGCCGGAGGTGTGTCAACGGGGCGTGTTGGCCTTGTCTGTGATAAGCACTTGCGCAGAGATACCCAAGCCTGTGTTCAAGTTTCGGATCATGCGCAGCGTCAGGGGGCGTTTGTAGTTAAGCACTTCATAGACGCGGTTGGGCTGGCCAATCATGGGCACCAGATCATTCACCGACAGCCCCGCTTGTTCCATGCGGAACTTGATGGCTTCTACCGGGTCGGGCAAGTCAATCGGATGGTGCCGGCGCTCATAGGCCTCGATCAAGGTAGAGAGCACATCAAGGTGTTCGCCAGCTGGTGTGTCAGGCGAGGGGTCTTGATCGACCAGCTTTGACACGATGCGCAATGCGGCGCGGTAATCTTTCTTTGTACGGATGGGGGTGATTTCCATTTTGTTCTCCTTGGCTTTAAGGCTTTTCATGTCGATTCCTCCAAGCGACTCAATGCCGAAGGTGGTCAACCCGTGACGTTTTGCCACGGGTTAAAACTGACAGCTACAGACCGCCAGAAGCGCGCTCCCTGCGCGCTTGCTCCCTCAGCACGAACAGATACAGGCTCTCCACCTTTTCACGCGCCCAAGGCGTTTTGCGCAGGAATTTCAAGCTCGAACTGACGCTCGGGTCGTGCGAAAAACAGCGGACAGGAATCTGGCGGGCCAACTCTTCCCAACCGTAGTGCGCCTCGAGAGCGCGCACGATTGCCTCGAGCGTTACACCATGAAGGGGGTTACGCGCTTGTTCGGCGCGAGCAGTCGGGTCATTCATGCCTACTTAGCTCCGTCCTCAGCCCAGTCTTCCATCGCGGGGTAATAACGCGTGGAGCGGCCGTCACCGTAGCGGGTGAACAGCCCCAGCCGTTCTGGCTGCCGCCAATGGCGTCTGGATTCGCTGTGCGTCAAAGGCCACCAGCCAGTACAAACTCGGGCGCTTTTGCCCTAGGCATTACTTGCGCGCCGGCGGTAAATCCGTGCAACTGCCATGCGCCACTTCCGCCGCCATACCTATGCTTTCGCCCAGCGTGGGGTGTGGGTGAATCGTCTTACCGATGTCCACCGCGTCCGCGCCCATCTCAATAGCCAGGGCAATCTCACCGATCATGTCGCCCGCATGCGTGCCGACCATGCCGCCACCCAAAATTTTTCCGTGGCCGTGCGCTTCAGGGCTGTCGTCAAACAGCAGCTTGGTAAAGCCCTCGTCGCGGCCATTGGCTATCGCGCGGCCAGAAGCTGTCCAAGGGAATAGTCCTTTTTTGACCTTGATACCTTGGGCCTTCGCCTGGTCTTCAGTCAGGCCCACCCAGGCCACTTCCGGGTCGGTGTAGGCCACGCTGGGGATGACGCGGGCGTTAAAGGCCGCAGCGGCGAGTTCTTTGTTGCCTTGCAATTCGCCCGCGATGACTTCAGCGGCCACATGCGCCTCGTGCACCGCTTTGTGCGCCAGCATAGGCTGGCCCACGATGTCGCCGATGGCGAAGATGTGCGAAACGTTGGTGCGCATCTGAATATCGACGTTGATAAAGCCACGGTCCGTCACGGCCACGCCGGCTTTGTCGGCGGCAATCTTTTTGCCATTGGGTGTGCGGCCTACCGCTTGCAAGACCATGTCATAGACCTGTGGCGCGGGGGCGGTGCCTCCGGGTTCGGCGCTTTCAAACGTCACCTCAATGCCTTCGGGCAAAGCGCGTGCGCCCACGGTTTTGGTTTTGAGCATGATGTTGTCAAAGCGCTTGGCATTCATTTTTTGCCATACCTTGACCAAGTCGCGGTCCGCGCCTTGCATCAGGCCGTCCATCATTTCCACCACGTCCAGGCGTGCGCCCAAGGTGCTGTAGACCGTGCCCATTTCCAGGCCAATGATGCCGCCGCCCAATATCAGCATGCGCTTAGGAACACTTTGAAGCTCCAACGCGCCGGTGCTGTCCACTACGCGCGGGTCAATGGGCATAAAGGGCAAACGCACCGCCTGGCTGCCTGCGGCGATGATGCAGTTTTTAAAACCAATCACTTTTTTGTTGCCGGTTTTTTCTTGGGCGCTGCCGCTGGTTTCTTCTACTTCAATGTGGTGGCTGCCCACAAACGCACCATAGCCGCGCACCGTGGTGACCTTGCGCATTTTGGCCATAGCCGCTAGGCCGCCAGTGAGTTTGCCCACTACTTTTTCTTTGTGGCCGCGCAGTTTGTCGATGTTGACGGCGGGTGCGCCAAAGTCCACACCCAGGTCGGCCATGTGGCTGACTTCGTCCATGACGGCGGCGACGTGCAAAAGTGCTTTGGAAGGAATGCAACCCACGTTCAGGCACACGCCGCCCAGGCTGGCGTAGCGCTCTACCAAAATGACTTTCAGGCCCAGGTCTGCTGCGCGGAACGCGGCGGAATAACCGCCGGGGCCTGCGCCCAGGACCAGCAGGTCGCAGTCCATATCTACCGTGCCGGCGTAGCTGGACGCGGGGATGGATTGCTTCGCTTCGCTCGCAATGACGGGAGTGGCGGGCGCACTAGTCGCAGCCGGTGAAGCGGCTGATACAGCAGCGCCCTCGCCTTGCAGCACCAAGACCAGCGAGCCTTGCTTGACCTTGTCGCCCAACTGCACTTTCAGTTCCTGCACCACGCCGCCGTGGCTGGAGGGGATTTCCATGGAGGCTTTATCCGACTCCACGGTAATCAGGCTTTGCTCTGGCGCGACAGTGTCGCCGGGCTTGACCAGTATTTCGATGACGGTAACTTCGTCAAAGTCGCCAATGTCCGGGACCTGGATATTGATAAGTGCCATGTCGTTCTCAATCGGTTGGGAGCCACGCTGCGTCAGGCAGCGCGCAGCCCCTCAAAGGTTTAAAGGAGCACGCGACGGAAGTCGCCGAGGATTTGGCCGAGATAGGCATTAAAGCGTGCGGCAGAGGCGCCGTCGATGACGCGGTGGTCCCAGGTCAATGACAAGGGCAGCATCAAACGCGGCACAAATTCTTTGCCGTTCCACACCGGCTCCATCTGGCTTTTGCAAACGCCCAAAATCGCCACTTCGGGCGCGTTGATGATGGGTGTGAAATAGCATCCGCCAATACCGCCCAGGCTAGAGATGGTGAAGGTAGCCCCCGTCATTTCGGCGGGGCTTAACTTGCCTTCGCGGGCCTTTTTGGCCAGTTCGCCCATTTCCTGGCTGATTTGCAGTACGCCTTTTTGGTCTGCGTCTTTGAGCACCGGCACCATCAGGCCATTGGGCGTATCCGCAGCAAAGCCGATGTGCCAATAGTTTTTATAGACCAGCGCGTCGCCATCCAGGCTGCTGTTGAAGTCGGGGAATTTCTTGAGCGCTGATACGCAGGCCTTGATCAGGAAAGCCAGCATGGTGACCTTGACGCCGCTCTTCTCGTTCTCTTTGTTGGTGGAGATGCGGAAGGCTTCCAGCTCGGTGATATCGGCATCGTCATGGTTGGTGACCGCCGGAATCATGATGGCGTTGCGCAGCAAATTGGCACCGCTGATTTTCTTGATGCGGCCCATCTCTTTGCGCTCGATGGGGCCGAACTTGGCAAAGTCCACTTTGGGCCAAGGGATCAGGCCCAGCGCCGCGCCGTCGCCGTCCGAAGCAGCGGGGGCTTTGGCGGCCTGCGCTTTGGTTTGGGTGGCACCGGCCATCACGGCTTTGGTGAAAGCCTGCACATCATCCTGCGTGATGCGGCCTTTGGGGCCACCGCCTTTGACTTCATCAATTGGCACGCCCAGCTCGCGCGCAAACTTGCGCACCGAAGGCGATGCATGCGGCAGGCCGGGCGCGGGGGTGCCGGGTACATGCGCGGGTGCTGCGGACACCATGGGTACAACAACGGGTGCGGGGTCGCGAACCGCTGCAACAGCAGGCGCCGGTGCCGCCACCGAGGCAGAGGCAGGCGCAGGTGCCGCCGCAGGTGCAGGTGCTACAGGCACAGCCGGTGGCGCGGTCGCAGCGGTCGCAGCGGTCGCAGCGGTCGCAGCCGTCGCAGCCGCAGCCACTTCCAGCATCACCACCGGCGAGCCTTGCTTCACCTTATCGCCCAAAGCCACCTTGATCGCAGTCACCACACCAGCGGCAGCGGAGGGAATTTCCATCGAGGCTTTATCGCTCTCCACGGTAATAAGGCTTTGCTCGGCATGGATGGTATCGCCTACTTTGACCAGCAACTCAATCACGGTGACTTCATCGAAGTCACCGATATCGGGGACGTGGATTTCAATATTTGCCATGGTGTGTCTCCCCAAGATTTATGCGTGCAGCGGGTTGATCTTGTCGGCTTTGATGCCGTACTTGGCAATTGCCTGCGCCACGGTGTCTGCCGTGACAGCGCCCTCTTCCTGCAAAGCCTTTAACGCGGCCAGCACGATGTAATGCCGGTTCACCTCGAAGTGCTCGCGCAGCTTGCTGCGAAAGTCGCTGCGACCAAAGCCGTCTGTACCCAATACTTTGTAAGCCCGGCCTTTGGGGATAAAGGGGCGAATCTGCTCGGCATAGGCCTTCATGTAATCTGTAGCCGCAACCACGGGGCCGCTGTGGCCTTCGAGCTGCTGGCTCACAAAAGACACGCGGGGCTTTTCCAGCGGGTGCAACATGTTGAAGCGCTCGCAGTCCTGGCCTTCGCGGGTCAGCTCGTTAAAGCTCGGGCAACTCCATATGTCGGACTGCACGCCCCAGTCCTGCGCCAGCAGCGCTTGCGCTGCAATCGATTCACGCAAGATAGTGCCCGAGCCTAGCAACTGCACGCGCGCTGCGCCTTTGTTGGCCTTGGTTTGCGCAGCGCCGGGTTTGCACAAATACATGCCTTTGATGATTTGTTCTTCGGTGCCTGCCGCCAGGCCAGGCATAGCGTAGTTTTCGTTTAGCAGGGTGATGTAGTAAAAAACGTTGTCCTGCTTTTCCACCATGCGCTTTAAGCCGTGGTGCATGATGACCGCCACTTCGTGCGCAAACGTAGGGTCGTAGCTCAGGCAATTAGGGATGGTGCCAGCCAGGATATGGCTGTGGCCGTCTTCATGCTGCAAGCCTTCGCCATTGAGCGTAGTGCGGCCCGATGTGCCACCCAGCAAAAAGCCGCGTGCCTGCATATCGCCCGCCGCCCAAGCCAAGTCGCCAATGCGCTGAAAGCCAAACATCGAGTAATACACATAAAACGGAATCATGATGCGGTTGCTAGTGCTGTAGCTGGTCGCTGCCGCAATCCAGCTGCTCATGCCGCCGGCCTCGTTAATGCCTTCTTGCAAAATCTGGCCTTGCTTGTCTTCTTTGTAGTACATCACCTGGTCTTTATCGACCGGGGTGTAGAGCTGGCCGTCCGGGTTGTAAATACCGATCTGGCGGAACAAACCTTCCATACCAAAGGTACGCGCCTCGTCCACCAAAATCGGCACTACACGCGGGCCAATCGCTTTGTCGCGCAGTAGCGTAGTCAGGAAGCGCACGTAGGCCTGGGTAGTAGAAATCTCGCGGCCTTCCACAGTGGGCTCGATCACGGCTTTGAAGGTGTCCAACGAAGGCACAGTAAATTGCTCGTCCGCCTTCACGCGGCGGTGCGGTAAGTAGCCACCCAAGGCCTTGCGCCGCTCGTGCAGGTAGCGCATCTCGGGCGTATCGTCTGCCGGTTTGTAAAAAGGAATTTTGGCCAGTTCGCTATCTGGAATCGGGATGTTGAAGCGATCACGGAAGGCTTTGATATCTTCATCGGTGAGCTTCTTGGTTTGGTGCACATTGTTCTTGCCCTCGCCGCTTTTACCCATGCCAAAACCCTTAATGGTTTTGATCAATAGCACCGTCGGCTGGCCTTTGTGGTTCACGGCCTGGTGGTACGCGGCATAGACTTTTTTCGAGTCGTGGCCGCCACGGCGCAGTTCAAAAATTTCTGCGTCGCTCATGTGTTCCACCATTTTGGCGGTGCTGGGGTGCTTGCCGAAAAAGTGTTTGCGCACATAGGCGCCGTCGTTGGCCTTCATGGCCTGGTAATCGCCATCCACCGTATCCATCATGACCTTGCGCAGCGCGCCGTCTTTGTCCCGCGCCAGTAGCGGGTCCCAGCTGCTGCCCCAAACCAGCTTGATCACATTCCAACCTGCGCCACGGAATTCGCCCTCTAGCTCTTGGATGATTTTTCCGTTGCCGCGTACCGGGCCATCTAAGCGCTGCAAATTGCAGTTGATGACAAATATCAGGTTGTCCAGCTTCTCGCGCGCGGCCAAGCCGATAGCGCCAAGCGACTCCACCTCGTCCATCTCGCCGTCGCCGCAGAACACCCAAACCTTGCGGTTTTCGGTATTGGCAATACCGCGTGCATGCAAATACTTGAGAAAACGCGCCTGGTAAATCGCCATCAGCGGCCCTAAACCCATCGACACGGTGGGGAACTGCCAGAACTCGGGCATGAGCTTGGGATGCGGGTAGCTGGACAAGCCTTTGCCATCGACTTCCTGGCGGAAGTTGAGCAACTGCTCTTCGCTCAAGCGGCCTTCCAGGTAAGCGCGGGCATAAACGCCGGGCGCTACGTGGCCTTGGATAAACAAGCAGTCGCCACCGTGGTTCTCGCTCTCGGCGTGCCAAAAATGGTTAAAGCCCGCGCCAAACAAACTGGCCAGCGAGGCGAACGAGCCGATATGGCCACCCAGATCTCCACCGTCCGCCGGGTCGTGGCGGTTGGCCTTGACGACCATGGCCATCGCGTTCCAGCGCATATAGGCACGCAGGCGCTCTTCTATTTCCAGATTGCCCGGCGAACGCTCTTCGTGATCCGGTTCGATGGTGTTGACATAAGCCGTGGTCGCCGAAAAAGGCAGATCGATGCTTTTCTGGCGGGCATGCTCTAGCAGTTGCTCTAACAAGTAGTGCGCGCGCTCGGGGCCTTCGGCCTCGATAACGGCAGACAGAGCGTCCATCCACTCCCGGGTTTCCTGGTTATCGATGTCACTTCCGATACCCAAGGGTAAGGGCGTGGCGTTGTTTTGCGCTGTGCTGGTCATGGCGTCTCCTGCTGGTGTGGTGCGTGTAGCGTACAGGATCAGAATTCTCGCATAACTTTACGGAAATTTCAAATTATGCTTTTACATTTTGTAATATGAAATTTTAAATTTGCCTCCAGAGCGCTTAGCGGGCTCTACACTTGTGCGATGGCCAATGCTGAGACTTTTTCGTTGCAAACCGAGCCGGAACTGTCCACGGTAAAACGGGCGAGGCGCTGGTGGCGCCGTCTTTCACCCTCCGGACAGGACCGCGTGGCCATGTTGGCCCCGCTGGCGGCGGTGGTCTTGTTTATGGCCGCCATTGTTTCGGCGCTGTTCTATCTGCAGATGGAAGAGGCCGACCGCGAGCAAGAAGCCGTCAGGCGGGATGTGGAATACACCCAACAGCAGCTGCGGCTGCGCTTATTGGAGCGCCAGGAGCAGTTCAGCGCATTGGGCCGCGAGTTGTCCAGCCAGGCCTTGGACGCCAGGGCCTTTCGGCTGCGAGTCCTGGCGCTGTTAACGCAATACCCGGAAGTCCACGGTGCCGCGTGGCTGGACCAGCAAAAGCGTTTGCGGGCCAGTGGCGGAGCCACTTTGAACTGGAGCTATCCCGCCTACGGAAGTAGCGCGATTGCCTTGGATGCGAACGGCGATTACGCCTTTAAATGGGCCGGTGCACAGCGCCGGGTGGTTTACTTGCTGCAAGCCAAGGCGGGGGCCTCTGCCCCGATCTTGCAGCTGTATGTACCTTTGATTGAAAAAGGGCAACCCGCCGGCGTGATTCTGGCCGAGTTGTCGGTCGACGGCCTCTACCGCTACGGGATACCCAATGAGGTCGCGGCACGTTACGGCATATCCTTGCTAGACGCTAACGGAGGGGTACTGGCCGGCGTGGCACTGCCCATGAAAAGGCCGGTGAGCCAGATACTCCCCTGGACCCGCAAACCGGGCAGCTACAGCATGGCGGTGTCGCCTGTAGGCTCGGACCTGCTGGTGCGCGCCGAAACTTATCGCGCCTCCATGGGCGTCATTGGCACCGGCGTATTCTGGCTGGTCAGTGCGCTGAGCGTGATGACCGCCTGGATGCTGATTGCCAACTGGCGCCACAGTCGCAAGCGCTTGCAGGCGCAGCAGGCCTTGTTGTCGGAAACCAATTTCCGCCGAGCCATGGAGAACTCCATGCTGACCGGCATGCGCGCCATGGACTTGCAGGGACGCATCACCTACGTCAATGCTGCGTTTTGCATGATGACCGGTTGGAGCGAATCCGAGCTGGTAGGACGCACCGCCCCCTTCCCCTATTGGCCCGAAAGCGACCGGGAAGAACTATCCGCGCTACTTGGCCAGGAGCTCTCTGGCAAGACCAGCCAAGGCGGCATTCAGGTGCGGGTCAAACGGCGCGATGGCGGCTTATTCGATGCGCGCCTGTATGTGGCACCGCTGATCGATGCCAAAGGAACGCAAACCGGCTGGGTTACTTCCATGACCGACATCACCGAACCGAATCGGGTGCGCGAACAATTGTCGGCCTCCCACCAACGCTTTACAACGGTGCTTGAAGCGCTTGATGCGTCCATCTCCGTGGCACCGCTGGGCAGTGATGAGCTGGTGTTTGCCAACAAGCTCTACCGCAATTGGTTTGGTACTGCTGCGGGCGGACATTTACAACTGGTCGCAGAGGCCGGTGTGCCCCAAGGCCGCGCCAGCCACGAACGCGGCGACGATGTAGATTTGTTCGCGGGCTTCCCCCTGGGCAGCTTGGCCGATGTCGACGCGGAGAGCGCTGAAATTTTTATCGCCTCGCTAGGAAAGTGGCTAGAAGTGCGCACGCGTTACCTAGGCTGGGTGGACGGCCGATTGGCGCAAATGGTGATCGCGACCGATATCAGTAGCCGCCGCATGGCAGAAGAACAGGCAGCGACGCAAGCGGAACGAGCCCAATCGGCCAGCCGCATGATCACGATGGGTGAAATGGCTTCCAGCGTGGCCCATGAGCTCAATCAACCGCTGACCGCGATCAACAACTATTGCAATGGCATGGTCTCGCGCATCAAGGACCAGCAGATATCGCAAGAGGAGTTGCTCACCGCTTTGGACAAGACGGCCAAACAGGCCCAACGTGCGGGGCAGATCATTCACCGTATCCGCAGCTTTGTGAAACGTAGCGAGCCCAATCGCACCCTGTGCGACGTCGAACCCATGGTCAACGAAGCAGTGGAGCTGGCGGAAATTGAACTGCGTCGCTTTAACGTGCGACTTAACTCCCATATCGCTGGACGCTTGCCAGCCCTGATGGTGGACCGTATCCTGATCGAGCAAGTTCTGGTGAACCTATTGCGCAACGCCGCTGAATCGGTAGATGCAGCCCAACGGCCCAGCCCAGAGCGCATCGTGGAATTGCGCGTTCTCGGTGGTATTTTCGAAGGTAAAAAGAGTGTTGAATTTTCGGTGCAGGACAGCGGCAAAGGCATTGCAGCCGACGTGATGCCGCGCCTTTACGAGGCATTCTTTTCTACCAAAGCCGAAGGCATGGGCATCGGCCTGAGTCTGTGCCGCTCGATCGTAGAGTCGCACCGCGGGCGCTTGGCGGCGGAGAACCTCTACAATGAAGGCACAGTGTCTGGCTGCAAGTTCACCTTCTGGCTACCCTTGGCCTAGAACGGCACAACAAGAAAAGAAGTTTGCATCAAGAAAGAAGTGCAATGCAGGAATCTTCCAATAGTTTGATCCCCAAAAAAGGCACCGTGTACGTCGTCGACGACGATGAGGCGGTGCGTGATTCGGTGCAATGGCTCTTAGAGGGCAAAGGCTATCGGGTACGGTGTTTTGATTCGGCTGAATCGTTTTTAAGCCGCTACGATGCCCGCGAAGTGGCTTGCCTGCTGGTCGATATCCGTATGGGCGGCATGACCGGCCTCGACTTGCAAGCACGCTTGATAGAAATTCGCTCTCCCTTACCGATCGTGTTTATTACCGGCCATGGCGACGTGCCCATGGCGGTCGATACCATGAAGAAGGGCGCGATGGACTTTATCCAAAAGCCTTTCAAAGAAGCCGATCTGGTGCGCCTGGTGGAACAAATGCTGGACCACGCCAAAGACTCCTTTGCCGACTCGCAATTGGCGGCCAACCGCGACTCGCTACTGTCCAAACTAACCATGCGCGAATCCCAAGTACTAGAACGCATCGTGGCCGGGCGCCTGAACAAACAAATTGCCGACGACCTGGGCATCAGCATCAAGACGGTGGAGGCGCACCGTGCCAACATCATGGAAAAGCTAAGCGCCAACACTGTGGCTGATTTGCTTAAGATCGCCCTGGGCCAATCCAACCCCAAGGCTTAAGTCAACCCAGATACGCCATTGCGAGCACAGCGAAGCGATCCAGTATGACTTTGCAATATGGCTTGGATGGATCGCCACATCGCTACGCTACTCGCGATGACGATGTTGGTGCCCCTCGCAGAGTCGCTTTTATAGGTTTGCACGTCGCGGACACATTGTGGTGCTGGCGCCTAGGCGGCATCTAATGGCAGGCTAACTTCCACTTTTTTTCTCCACTTGTTTCTAATACCCAAGCCATGACAACACCCCATACCGCTTCCATCATCGACGGCAATGCGCTGTCTGCCCAATTACGCGCTGACGTGATGCGCCGCGCTGATGCGCTCAAAGCGCGTGGCATCACACCCGGTCTGGCGGTGTTGCTGGTGGGCGAGAACCAGGCCTCGCAGGTCTATGTGCGCAACAAGGTCAAGGCCTGTGCCGATGCAGGCCTGCATTCGGT
The DNA here is from genome assembly GCA_945869165.1 of Comamonas sp. lk. Classification (GTDB taxonomy): domain Bacteria; phylum Pseudomonadota; class Gammaproteobacteria; order Burkholderiales; family Burkholderiaceae_C; genus Allorhodoferax. The sequence goes on from CAMBNY010000003.1 coordinate 49,395, forward strand.
GCTCGAGCGCCATGACGCCGATATGACCGAAGCGGACTTGCTGGCGCGCATTGACGCGCTCAACAAAGACCCGTCCATCCACGGCATTTTGGTGCAACTGCCAGTGCCCAAACATATCGATGCCAACAAAGTCATTGAAGCCATCGCGTCTGAAAAAGATGTGGATGGTTTCCACATCGCCAGCGCCGGCGCTTTGATGGTGGGCCAGCCAGGTTTTGTACCCTGCACGCCTTATGGCTGTATGAAGATGCTCGAATCCATTGGCTATGACTTGCGCGGCAAGCATGCGGTGGTGATTGGCCGCAGCAATATCGTGGGCAAACCCATGGCCATGCTGTTGCTGCAACAAAACGCCACCGTCACGATTTGCCATAGCGGCACCAAAGACCTCAAAGCCATGACGCTGCAAGCCGATGTCATCGTCGCCGCAGTAGGCAAGGTGAATGTGCTGACGGCCGACATGGTCAAGCCCGGCGCGGTAGTCATCGACGTGGGCATGAACCGCAACGCCGAGGGCAAACTCTGCGGCGATGTGGACTACGCCGGTGTGCGCGAAGTGGCCAGCCACATTACCCCGGTACCCGGTGGAGTGGGCCCCATGACCATCACCATGCTGCTGGTCAACACCTTGGAATCTGCGGAGCGCCTGGTATGAGTGACAACCCTTTGCTTGGCCAAGGCCTGCCCCGCTTTGACGCGATAGCGCCCGAGCATGTGGAACCGGCCATAGCGGACTTGCTGGCGCAGTCACAAACGGCGCTCGATACCGTAACCGCCCCCGCCTTCCCCGCGCAATGGCTGGCGCTATCGGCCACCTTGGACGTGGCGGTAGAAAACCTGGGCGTGGCCTGGGGCGCGGTCAGCCACCTCAATAGCGTCAACGACAGCCCCGCGCTGCGTGCTGCTTACAACGCAGCCCTGCCCAAAGTCACCGATTTTTTTACCCGCCTGGGCGCCGATGAAAAGCTCTACGCCAAGTACAAGGCTATGGACGTGGCCAGCTTGAACCCGGAGCAACAACAAGCGCACAAAAACGCCATACGCAACTTCGTATTGGGCGGTGCAGAACTGAGCGGTAGCGCGCGCGAGCGCTTTGCGCAGATACAAGAACGCCAGGCCGAGCTAAGCCAAAAGTTCAGCGAAAACGCGCTGGACGCGACCGACGCTTTTGCGTACTACGCGCGCACGGACGAAGTTGACGGCGTGCCTGCCGATGTACTGGATACCGCCCTTTCAGCGGCCAAAGCCGAAGGCAAAGAAGGCTACAAACTCACGCTCAAGATGCCTTGCTACCTGCCAGTCATGCAGTTTGCGCATAGCAGCGCCTTGCGCCAGATTTTGTACCGCGCTTACGCTACGCGCGCGTCCACCCAGGCGCCAGTGGACATGCATAAGTTTGACAACAGCGCCACCATGCAAGAAATATTGGCGCTGCGCAAAGAAGAAGCGGCCTTATTGGGCTTTGCCAACTTCGCTGCGCTGTCGATTGCGCCCAAGATGGCGGACTCGCCCGACACGGTAATCCGTTTCTTGCGCGACCTAAGCGCCAAGGCCCGCCCCTTTGCCGAAAAAGACGTGGCCGAGCTGCGCGCTTTTGCAGCCGACCATTTGCACCTGCAAGACCCGCAGGCCTGGGACTGGCCCTATATCGGCGAGAAGCTCAAAGAAGCGCGCTACGCATTTAGCGAACAGGAAGTTAAGCAGTACTTCACCGCGCCCAAGGTGCTGGCCGGGCTGTTCAAAATCGTAGAGACCTTGTTTGACGTCAGCATCAGCGCCGACAGCGCGCCGGTGTGGCACCCGGAAGTGAAGTTTTTCCGTATCGAGCGCCAAGGCAACTTAATCGGGCAGTTTTACCTGGACCCGAGTGCGCGCAGTGGCAAGCGCGGCGGTGCCTGGATGGACGGTGTACTGGGCCGCTGGTTGCGGCCCGATACCGGTAAATTACAAACGCCGGTCGCGCATTTGGTCTGTAATTTCGCGCTAGGCAGCACGGTCGATGGCGTGGAAAAACCCGCCTTGCTTACGCACGACGATGTGATCACCTTGTTCCACGAATGCGGCCACGGCCTGCACCATTTGCTCACGCAAGTAAGCGAGCGCGATGTGGCGGGTATCAGCGGCGTGGAGTGGGATGCGGTAGAACTGCCCAGCCAATTCATGGAAAACTTTTGCTGGGAGTGGAATGTGATCCGCCACATGACCGCGCATGTGGATAGCGGCCAGCCCCTGCCGCGCGCCTTGTTTGACAAAATGCTGGCGGCGCGCAATTTCCAAAGCGGTATGCAAACACTGCGCCAAATCGAGTTCGCGTTGTTCGACATGCTGCTACACAGCGCGCACGACCCCGCAGCCGATTTGATGGATTTACTGCGCACGGTGCGCACCGAAGTGGCAGTGCTGCCCAGCCCAGAGTTCAACCGATCGGTCCACACCTTCAGCCATATTTTTGCCGGGGGTTACGCAGCGGGCTACTACAGCTACAAATGGGCCGAAGTGCTCAGCGCCGATGCCTACGCCGCTTTTGAAGAAAGCGCCGACGCCGAAGGAACGCCCGACCCGGCCACCGGCAAAAAATACCTGCACGCCATTTTGGAAGCCGGTGGCAGCCGCCCGGCCATGGAATCCTTCAAAGCCTTTCGGGGACGCGAGCCCAGCATGGACGCGCTTCTAAGGCATCAGGGGATGGGTGGTTAAGCGCTTGCGGTCTGCAGGGTGCCAAGAAGGCGCGCCAAAGCACTAAAGCTTTATTTCCATACTGAAGTTGATGCCGGTGCGGCCCAGACGTGCGCTATAGACCTGCTGGTTCGCGCCGCTGCTGGTCAGGGACTCATTGGCCAGCGGCGCAACATTGCTCAAGGCCAAGCGCATCGACACATTCTCCGCGTAGATCCATCTTGCAAACATATCGATGCTGCGGCTGCGGCCTTGATCAAGCGTCTGGGTCAGGCTTTGGCGGGTCAGATAATCGGGCGTAAATGCCAGATTCGCTCCCACCGTAATCGGTGCAATGCCCAAGCGGTAGTCCATGCCCCAGGTGCCTGACCAAGGCTGCTGGCCGTCCAAGCGGTTATCCGGCCCTGGCAGGGTATCGACTTCTGAGCGGTAGTAGTTCAGCGCAGCGCGAAGGTTCAAAGGCAGCTTGGCGTCAAAAAGTGCGGGCACTAATTCACCGGCGCGCCCCTTAAGCTCCAACTCCAGCCCTGCCGCCCTGCCAGATGAAAAATTGACGGCTTGCGAAACCCAGCGCGGCGCCGTTGCGTAGTCCGTACTCTGCGGCTGTTGGGATGTGACGCTGCGCACCAGATCGTCGATGTGCCGATAAAAAACACCCACGCTGAGCATGCCGCCTTGGCTCAGGTATTTTTCATAGGCAATGTCCAATCCGGTCGCCAATTCGGGGCGCAGTGCCGGGTTGCCGATGCTGTCGGGTGCGAGCGCCGTGTTGGTTTGCGTGAGGTCGGCATACAAACTATTGGGCGCGGGGCGTGCCAACAGCGTACTGACATCCGGCGCTTTGTAGCTGCGCGTGAGGCTGGCGCGCACCAAGTCTTTGCCCGCCGCATCGAATTTATAACTGACGTGCACCATGGGCGCAAAAACTGCGCTGTTGCTCCGAAGATCCTGGCTATTACCCTGGCTACGGGTATCGATGGATTCATTGCGCACGCCCAGGGTGGCAAACCATTGGGGGGTGATCTGCCACTCATCCTGCACAAACAAGGCCGTCTTTTGCACCCGCGCTGAGAAAGGTTGGCCGTTGATACCGGGCAACCAGGCAGCGCCTTGCACGGTCGCGTCGCGTTGCTCTTGACGTTCGCGCCATTCCAGATCCCAACCCAGCGCCAGGCTATGCGCCTCATTGAGCAGGCGCGTGTAATTGCCGGCCTGGGTCAGGGAAGTCTCGCGGTTATCCCCTAAGGTGCGCTGTTGCTGGGTGCTGGTGCCCACACTTTGGTTTTCAAACGTTCCATGCGAGGCCTGGATCCCGCCTTTGATTTCGATACGTGCATCGGCGGAAAAATTGTTAACCCACTGCAAACGTGTTCGGGCAAATTCCCAGCCACCTTGGCTGCTGCTATCACCTTCTAGAGCAGGCGAGCCCGAGAGGATCAGGTTGTTGTAATGCGTGCTGCTGTTCCAGGCGCCACTTTGCACAAAGGACTGCCAACTCAAAGTTTCGTCTTCACTCACACGCCAGGTCAGCAAGGGCGCCAGATTGAGTCCCTGGCCTTGGTAGCGGTTGTCGCCATGCTGGGTACTACTGTCCGCAAGGCTTTGCCTTTGGCTTTCGCTATCTATCTGCCCCCGCCATTGAAAAGTGGAAATAGGCAGCGTCAGTGACAAATCCCCCCACTTTTCGCCGTAGGTAAAGCTACCCGAAGCCGTCGGTTTTTCAAAGCGGTAAGCGGTGCTTAAACGCAGATCGCGCTGCGAACGCTTGGGGGCTTCCTTCAAAATAATATGGATAGTTCCGGCCACCGCTTGTGCACTTTGGCTGGCACTTGGCCCTTTACTCACTTCGATGCGTTCAACTTGCGATGGGTCCAGCTGGTCCAAGGCAAAGCCCGGCGGCGCCGGGTCACCATTGATCAGCAGCAAGGTGTAGCCCGCGCCTAATCCACGCAAGCGTGGCGAGTTACCTTGCATCGTGACGCCGGGCAATCGCTGCAAGACATCGGCCACATTGGTATCGCCGAATTTATCGAGTTCTTCCCGCCCGTAAACTTGTTTGGCGGTGCTGGCGCGTCGGCGCAACTCGGTATCCGTCTGGCGGGCGGTGATTTCTACCCGCTCGAGCTTGGCGCCAGCACTGGGTCCGGCCTCGGCGCCGGTTTCTTGTGCCTGGACGCTGAGGAAACAGGAGGAAAGAATCAGGCTCCAACAGCCCAGGCGCAACGGGGGCGCCAAAGAGATCAAAGATTGCATAGGCGGACTTTAGCGCTTGTGCCGTTGGCCTGAGCCATCCGGAAGGAACGCCCTCAGGCGCGGCGGGCCAATCGGGGCACCGCACGCAGCAAGGCCTGGGTATGGCGGTGCTGCGGATCCCCTAGCTTTGCTCTGCGGCGCCGTACTCCACCAGCTTGCCGTCTTTCATGACGGCAATGTCGTGCGCCAGGTATTCCACCACGCCAAAGTTGTGGGTGATAAACAAATAGGCCACGCCCTCTTGCAAAAGTTCGATGAAGCGCATGCGCGGCTTGAGCGATGCAAACGGTGCACTGAAGCATTCCAACTTTCTCTCGAGTCCTAAACTTCATTTCATGCTAACAGCGAAAAGCGAGCTAGCCCTTCGCCTTTTTTACTGGCCAGTTGCTGCCGCCTTGATGGTTAGACACAGCTTTTGCGGCTGGGCTTTTCGCTATTCCTCAGGCCGAACGCGCAAAAAACTGGCAAAACGCGGTATCCCTTTCGGTGTTCGGTCTCGGTAACGGTAAGTTATCCAGCTGCCGAGCGCTGGTGGAGCACGGCGGACCGCTTCGCTAAAGCCGGTACCTAGGGTAAATCGCTTTTTATCGGATGTCTCCACCAAAAGCCCTCCCATTTGGCCCTTGTGTTTGCCTTTCCCGGGCACTACAGCGACGACGCGCGCTTCATCGTCAGGCTCGGGCTTTAGTTTGCGTAGCATTTTGCTGCGACCAGGCTGCCACAGGGCGTCCCAGTGGTGCAGGACCAGGCCTTCGCCACCTTGCGCGACCACGCTTTGCAACCGTTCAGGCACTTCCTGGGCCGTGGCTACATGGGCTTGGGCGACCACCAATAACCATTTCGCCTCTTTGCCCGAGAGCAAGTCCTGTGCACGTTGGTAACGCTGGCGAAAACTCAGACCCGTTATTGGGGCGTCAAACACCATGTAACGAACCTCGCGCCACTCCTCGTCCACCGGCTGTGCTTTACGCACTGCACCTGAAAGACGATCAAAGCGTCCCCGGCCCATCCAGAGTTCACCATCGAGCGGCTCGGCGGGCAAAGCGGCCAAGAACCAAGCGGGCGCCGCAATTTCACGTCCGCTGCGAAATCGCAGCTTTTTACCGTCCCATAGCGCGCGTACCCCGTCAAGCTTTTCGCTAAGGGCATAGGCGCGGGCATCCAAATTTTTGTCCCATGGCATTGCCCATTCGGCAAGGGGCGCCCCCTTGGTTACTGGTGACCCCTGATGACTTTGCTTTGCTTCCTGCGCGCTTTTCTGCACTTTGGACGCGGTATCTACACTGGTTTCCTTGCTGGCTCGTCCAATCCCCGGCCAACAGGCCAATGCGCTGGCGATTGCCAAGGCAGTCGCGTTCATTCGGAAAATACGCGCGCGATCTGGCGCATGGACGGATGTCCGATTTTGGATACTCATAGTTCCCCCTGATAGCCTGCGTTGTGCAGTGCCTAGAGCCTAACTGTATCCAATTTTGTAAGCAATTAAAGCGGCGCGTGCGCTTGCTGTTCAAAAGGCGGGCTTGGAGACTGTGGCTTGCCGCGCTATAGCCAAACCCAAGCCTGCGTCAACCCTTGGAAGCAAGGCTTTTGGGTGCTTTGGACTACATCAAAAGCCGCGAAGAGCGCGGAACGTGGGACATTAAAAACTCCATCTGATCGGCCAGGATGCGCCGGTTGCGCAGAATGAAGTCTTCCCACAGGCTGGGAACATAGGGCGCGTAGAGCAAAGGCATATGCGCTTGCTCGGGCGTGCGGTGACTTTTGCGGTGGTTACAGGGACGGCAGGCGGTGACCACGTTCATCCAGTTGTCCACACCGTTTTGAGCGAACGGGATGATGTGCTCGCGCGTCAGATCCGACTCATGAAAATGGCCCCCGCAATAGGCGCACACATTGCGGTCACGCGAGAACAACTTGCTATTGGTCAGGCCCGGACGCAAATTAAAGGGGTTGATGTTGGGCACGCCACGGGTGCCGATGATGCTATTGACGCGGATCACCGACTGCAAGCCGGTGATGGCGTTGTGTCCGCCGCGAAAGACGGCGATCTCGCCGCCAGACTCCCAGCGCACTTCGCCTGCTGCGTAATTGACGACCGCTTGCTCAAGGGAAATCCAGGACTGCGGAAGCCCCTGGGCCGACAACTTCAGTACTTTCAAGCAATTCCTCCAGATCAGCAAAGACACCGGGAAAACCACGTCACACTGGGCGACCCCGCTGTCGGCCCTAAAGGCTGGAGAGGGGCTGCGTCACAATATACCCTGTTTCAGTGACACCACGGCCAAGCCCCTAGCCACCTTGGACTAGCCCTTCGTAACAAAAATACATCTTCATGCAGTTTTTCCGCGGCTACCAGCATCCGGGCCTCGCCCCGGCCTGCGCCTTGACCATTGGCAATTTTGACGGCGTACACCGTGGCCACCAGGCCATGCTGGCACTCTTGCGCAGCGAAGCGCAGCAGCGCGGCGTGCCCAGCTGCGTGCTGACTTTCGAGCCGCATCCGCGCGACTACTTTGCCCTGCATCTGCAAAAACCCGAGCTAGCCCCCAGCCGGGTGGGCACTTTCCGCGACAAATTGCAGGAGCTGGCCCAGTGCGGCGTGGACCAGACCGTGGTGCTGCCGTTTAATGCTGCCCTTGCCAGCCAGAGCCCGCAGGATTTTGTGCAAAAAGTGTTAGTCCAAGGCCTGGGCGCACGCTATGTGCTGGTGGGCGATGACTTCCGCTTTGGCGCCCAGCGCGCGGGCGATTACGCGATGCTGGACGCCGCCGGGGAGGCCCACGGTTTTGACGTGGCGCGCATGAACAGCTACGAGGTACATGGCCTGCGCGTCTCTAGTTCGGCGGTGCGTGCCGCGCTGGCCGAAGGCCATATGGCGCAGGCGGCCCGCTTGCTAGGCCGCCCCTACCGCATTTCCGGGCACATCGTGCATGGTCGCAAACTCGGGCGCACCCTGGGTTTTCGTACCTTGAACCTGCGCTTTCCGCGCTGGAAGCCTGCTGCCGGCGGCATCTTTGTGGTGCTGGTGCATGGGCTGGCAGACAAGCCGCTTGCTGGTGTGGCCAATATGGGCGTGCGCCCTTCGCTAGACCCCAGTGATGTGAACGGCGGGCGCGTGCTGCTGGAAACCCATTGCCTGGACTGGCCTGCCGCCCTGGGCGAAGACGGGGGCTACGGTAAAATTATCAGCGTGGAACTGCTGCATAAATTACACGACGAACTCACTTACGACGGCCTGGACGCCCTGACCCAAGGGATACAGCGCGACTGCGATGAAGCCCGCACCTGGCTCGCCGCCCGAATTTGACAGGGCACACCGGCGCACCTTGCCCCGCGCCACCTGCCCCCTCACCGCGCAACCACGACCGTGCGCAGCGCAAGCCACCCGATAACGGCCCCCAAAGCCAGCACATGAGATCTGTATGACCGAAGCCCTTGACTACCGCAGCACCCTGAACCTGCCTGACACGCCCTTCCCCATGCGTGGCGACCTGCCCAAGCGCGAACCCGCCTGGGCCAAGACTTGGAGCGAGGCTGGCCTGTACAAACGCCTGCGCGTGGCACGCCACGGCCAGCCGCTCTTTGTGCTGCACGACGGCCCGCCCTACGCCAACGGCAAATTGCATATCGGCCATGCGCTGAACAAAGTGCTCAAAGACATGATCGTCAAAAGTCGCCAACTGGCTGGCTTTGATGCGCAATACATCCCCGGCTGGGACTGCCATGGTTTGCCGATTGAAAACGCCATCGAAAAACTGCATGGGCGCAAGTTGTCGCGTGACGACATGCAAGCCAAAAGCCGCGCGTTTGCCACCGAGCAAATCGACCAACAGCGAGAAGACTTCAAACGCTTAGGCGTTTTGGGCGACTGGGAGCGGCCTTACCGCACCATGGATTTCAGCAACGAGGCAGGTGAAATCCGCGCGTTCAAACGCGTGATCGAGCGCGGTTTTGTGTATCGCGGTTTGAAGCCGGTGTATTGGTGTTTCGATTGCGGTTCTTCATTGGCCGAGTTTGAAATTGAATACGCAGACAAGAAAAGCGACACGCTGGATGTGGCATTTTTATGCGCACAACCCGACAAACTGGCCAAAGCTTTCGGTCTGGCCAAGTTGGACAAAGAAGCGTTTGCGGTCATCTGGACCACCACCGCTTGGACCATTCCTGCCAACCAAGCGCTCAACCTCAACCCCGAATTGAACTACGCGCTGGTCGACACCGAGCGCGGTTATTTTGTGTGTGCTGAATCGCTGGTGGAGAAATGCTTAGAGCGCTGGCAACTCAGCGGCAAAGCAGTAGCGACCTGCCAAGGCCAGTCGCTGGATTTGATTGAGTTTCACCACCCGCTGTCGCATGTGGATGCGGCCTATCAGCGCACTGCCCCTGTGTATTTGGCGGACTACGCCACCGACGCAGACGGCACGGGTATCGTGCACAGCGCACCTGCTTATGGTGTGGATGACTTCAACTCCTGCGTGGCGCATGGCTTGAAATACGACGATATCCTCAACCCGGTGCAAGGCAACGGCGCGTATGCCGCCGACTTTGCATTGTTCGGCGGACAGCACATTTGGAAAGCCGTACCCGTCATTTTGGAAGCGCTGAAAAACGCAGGCCGTTTGATGGCGACGCTCGGCATCACGCACAGCTACCCGCATTGCTGGCGCCATAAAACCCCGGTCATCTACCGCGCTGCGGCGCAATGGTTTGTGCGCATGGACGAAGGCGAGGGCGTGTTCACCAAAGACATAGCAAGCAAGACCTTGCGTCAACTGGCGCTGGACGCGATCGAGCAAACCAAGTTCTACCCCGAGAACGGCAAAACCCGTTTGCGCGACATGATTGCCAACCGCCCCGACTGGTGCATCTCGCGCCAGCGCAGCTGGGGCGTGCCGGTGCCGTTTTTGCTGCACAAAGACAGCGGTGAATTGCACCCGGACACCATGGAAATTCTGGACATTGCTGCCAGCATGGTGGAACACGGCGGCATAGAAGCCTGGAGCCGCGCCGGTGTGAACGACATCCAAGCTTTATTGACAGCGCAAGGCAAAGGCCAGACCGCCAATGCAGACGACTACAGCAAAAGCACCGATATTTTGGAAGTCTGGTTCGACTCTGGCTCAACGTTCGAGCACGTGCTGCGCGGCAGCCATAAAAACGCTTATGACCGACCACCCTTCCACGAAACCGGCCCTGAAGCTGACTTGTATTTGGAAGGCCATGACCAACACCGGGGTTGGTTCCACAGCTCGCTGTTGCTAGGTTGTGCGCTCTATGACCGTGCGCCTTACCGTGGTTTGTTGACGCATGGTTTTGCCACAGACGGCCAAGGCCGCAAGATGAGCAAGAGCTTGGGCAACACCGTGGTGCCGCAGGAAGTGACCGACAAACTGGGCGCGGAAATCGTGCGCCTGTGGGTGGCGTCTACCGACTATTCGGGCGACTTGAACATCGACGACAAAATTCTGGCGCGTGTGGTGGACACCTACCGCAGGGTGCGCAACACGCTGAAATTTTTGTTGGCCAACACCAGCGACTTTTATATTCACAAAGACGCAGTTGCACTGTCTGACATGTTGGAAGTCGACCGCTACGCCATCAGCCGCGCGGCGCAACTGCAAGCCGATATCGTTGGCCATTACAACCCGCAAACCAAGGTATTTGAAGGCGGGCATTTCGGGCGCTACGAGTTCCATCCGGTGGTCTCGAAATTGCAAATTTATTGTTCAGAAGACTTGGGTGCGTTTTATTTGGATGTGCTCAAAGACAGGCTGTACACCACAGCCGCCGGTTCACACGCACGGCGCAGTGCGCAAACCGCGCTGTGGCAAATCACGCAAGCCATGTTGCGCTGGATGGCGCCTTTTCTCAGCTTCACCGCCGAAGAGGCGTGGGCCACGCTGGCGGCCGAGGGCAAAGTGCCCGAAGGGCTGCGCGAATCTATCTTTTTAGCGACCTACACGCCTTTGTTGGCAACGGACGAAGCACTGAACGCCAAATGGGCACGCATCCACGAAATCCGCGAAGCGGTGAACAAAGAAATCGAAGTGCTGCGGGTGGCAGGCCAGGTAGGCGCGTCGCTTCAAGCAGCGGTCAGCATCACGGCCAACGGACAAGACATGGCTTTACTCCACAGTCTGGGCGAGGACCTGCGGTATGTGTTCATCAGCTCCACCGTTACCTTGCTACACGGCGAGACATTGGCCGTCCAGGCCCGCGCTGCGAATGCCACCAAGTGCGAACGCTGCTGGCACTATGTGGAAGAGGCCAGCTTGGCGCCGGGCGTTGACGCGGCCCACCCCACGATTTGCGCGCGCTGCGTCAGCAATTTGTTTGGCAACGGCGAGAGCCGGCAGGTGGCTTGATGGCGCGCTATCGCGGTGGGATGCGCTTGCTGCATTGGCTGGCTATCGCGCTGGTCATCGTGCTGGTGGACCAGGTCACCAAACTGCTCATCGTCGGCAGCATGCAACTGGGCGATAGCCGCCCTGTGACTGAATTTTTCAACATTGTGCGCGCCCACAACAGCGGGGCTGCGTTTTCATTTCTGGCAGACGCCTCGGGCTGGCAGCGTTGGTTTTTTACCGGGGTGGGCACGGTGGCGGCTGTGGTCATGGTCTGGCTGCTGCACAGCCACGCGGGCGAAAAATTATTTTGCTTTGCCATCACCTTTGTACTCGGCGGCGCGGTGGGCAACGTTATCGACCGCGTGTTGTATGGCTACGTGGTCGATTTTCTGGATTTTCATTGGATGGCGATGCACTTTCCCGCGTTTAACGCAGCCGATAGCGCCATTACGCTGGGCGCTACTTGCCTGATTCTGGACGAAATACGGCGCGTTCGGCGTAGCCAATAAGCGCGGCGCTGACCTTGCCCTAGGGCGCGGGCCCCACGCGCAGCACGCTGAACGACTCCAAAGGCTCTTTGCCATGCGCTAAATTAATCTGGCGAGGGAGTAAACCGGTTTTGTGGTCTACCCAATCGCCTTGGTGCACCAATTGGTAAGGGCCTAGGGACGCGCTCAAGGTGGGCAAGGCCTCGGTTTTGACCAGCAAAAAATAATCCTTGGGTTTTAGCGCGTCCGTGTCCATAACCTCCATGCGCACACTCGGTGCGCTCCTTCGGTACAGACCAATTTCCCAAGCCACGATCGAGTCCATGCCATAAACCAGTACGGGTGTTTGCGGGCTGTTGGCCAGCACGGGTAACACGTTGTAGGGCACGCTGTAGCGCGTGTGGGCGATGTAGGTCATTGCCTCCAGCGCGGCATACAACACGTTGACCGCTACCACCGGGTACACCAGCAGGAGGCTGGCTCTTTGCAAAATACCACTGCGCCAGCCCCAAGCCAAGGTGAGCAGGCAGGCGCCAATCAAGCCAGACACGAGCACTGCATTGCCCACCTGAAGCGCTACACCTAGCCCTAAGACCAGCGTAAGGGCGCTGACCAGGGACTGCGCGGTCAAAGTCCTCTTGGCATCGACCGCGAGCAGGCACTCCAGCAAAAACCGCGCACATAGGATGGCGGCAAAGGGATACACGATCACCGTGTAGTAATCCAGCTGAAAAGAGGTAGCGCTGAACATGACAAAACTGACAAAAAAACTGGTGCATAAATACACAAAGGCGTCACGCTCGCCCTTGGCCGAGCGCGCAAAGGTCCGCACCCCCGTCCACACCGCTCCGATATAGACCGCCACCCAAGGCAAAAATGCCCAAACAAACACATGGACAAAGTACCAAGGGTTGCCGCCGTCGTTGGTGATCGGGCCGGAATTAAAAAAGCGGCCGAACTGGCTATCCCAAAAGAAAAATCGGATGCCAGAGACGCCCTGCTTTCCAAAAACGGTTTTCTCTGGATGCAAATCAAACTGCCAGTACAAAGCACCCAACTCGGGTGCCAGAAATATCAAAGTCAGACCCAGCATCAGCCACCACCTCAGACGTACTAGCTGGGACAAACGCCCTTGATAGAGCCACAGACAAAACAGGCCACTGCCTATGGTGATCAGCGTGAACACGCCTTTGGTCATGACCGAAATGGCACTGAACAGCGCTGCCAAAACTAAATGTTTGGCTTTGCCCGTTGCATCCAGGCGCAAGCAGTAGTAACAAGCGCCCATGATGCTGCCCGTCAAAAAGGCCTCGGCCTTGAGTGCGCTGGTGGTGTACATCAGATGGTAGGTGGACAGGTACACCAGCAATGCCAGTAGAGCAAGGTCGCGCCCGTAGAGCAAGCGCGCCAGCCGGTAGGTGTAATAGCCGCCGAGCAAATGAAACAAAAAACCCGGCAGGATGTAGCTGCCAGCACTGATGCCAAACAGCTTAAAAAACAGTGCGCCCATCCAAAACGGGAAATGCGGTTTATCCAACCAGTCTTTGCCGTCTAGAACCAGTGAGAGGTAGTCGCCGCTTTGCAACATGTGCTGCGCCAGCGCGGCGTAGAGCACCGAATCCCCCTCGTTAATGATGGGCGTCAGCATGCTGGCCGCATTGACCAACACCGTGAGCGCCATCAAGGCCCACAGCACCCGGCGCACACCGGGGCTTAGGGTGGTGCCAAAGGTCACAGAGTCAGGATAGTGCAACCTGTGGTGCTGCGCGCTTCCAGATCGCGGTGCGCTTGTTGCACGTCCTCTAGCGCATAGCGCTGGCCGATGTGGATATTGACTTTGCCACTGGCCACCATGTCCATCAAATCATCGGCCATTTCCTGCGTGCTTTCACGCGTGGAGATATGCGAGAAAAGGGTTTGGCGCGTCACGTAGATCGAACCTTTAGGGCCCAACATGCCGGGCGCAAAGGGCGCCACTGGGCCGGAGGCATTGCCAAAACTGGCCATCAAGCCAAAGGGCGACAAGCAGTCGAGTGACTTGTCCCAGGTGTCTTTGCCCACGGAGTCATAGACGACCTTGACGCCTTTACCACCGGTGATTTCTTTCACACGCGCGAGGAAATCTTCCTTGGCATAGTTGATGACATGGGCTGCGCCATTGGCCTTGGCCAGGGCGCACTTTTCGTCCGAGCCTGCGGTGCCAATCAGTTGCAAGCCCAGGGCTTTGGCCCATTGGCAGGCTATCAAGCCTACGCCACCGGCGGCGGCGTGAAAAAGAATGAAATCGCCGGCCATCAAGCCGCCTTGGGGCAGGGTCCGTTTGAGTAGGTACTGCACCGTAAGCCCTTTGAGCATCATCGCGGCGCCCGTTTCAAAGCTAATGCCGTCGCGCAGTTTGCACACGCATTTGGCAGGCATCACGCGGCGTTCGCAATAGGCACCGGGAGGCTGGCTGGCATAGGCGGCGCGGTCGCCCACTTTCAGGTGCGTCACGCCCTCGCCCACCGCTTCGATCACGCCGGCTGCCTCCATGCCCAATTGCACCGGCAGGTTCATGGGGTACAGGCCACTGCGTTGATAGACGTCGATGTAATTGAGGCCCACCGCGTGGTGGCGGATACGCACTTCGCCGGGGCCGGGTTCGCCCACGGCGATTTGTACCAAGTGCATGTGCTCGGGGCCGCCATGCTGGTCAATTTGGATGGAACGGGATAGGGGGGACGACATAGAGAGCTCCAGCGAGGGTAGGTTAATGAACGCCCGCGATTATCCCGCCATCGGCCAAAGCGCTGGGGCATATCGGGATTGTCCCAGCGCCCGGACTGGTTACAGTGCAGCCATGAGCACACCTTCTTCCTTGCGCATGAGCGGCAAAGCCGCACTATTGCTGACGCTGGCTACCATTTTGTGGGCCGGCAACGCCGTCATAGGGCGCATGGTGCAGCATTTGATTTCGCCCATGACGCTCAATCTGTTTCGCTGGTTGATCGCTTTTTGCGTGCTCTTGCCCATGGCGCGCTGGGTGCTGCGTAAAGACAGCCCACTGTGGGGTCAATGGCGGCGCTTCGCATTGCTTGGCGCCCTCAGTATCGCCAGCTACAACGCCATGCTGTATCTGGCTTTGACGACCTCCACCGCCATGAACGTGACCTTAGTAGGTGCCAGCACTCCGGTGTGGATGCTTTTAATTGGCCGCTTTTTCTTTGGTACGCCGGTGTCTGCGCGGCAATCGCTGGGCGCCGTCTTGTCTATCGGCGGCGTGGTGCTGGTGATGTGCCGGGGCGAATGGACGCTGCTGGTCGGCTTTCATTTGGTGGCGGGCGATGTGTACATGCTGGTGGCCGCCATGGGCTGGGCGTTTTACAGCTGGATGTTGGCGCACCCGAGCACCGAATCCGCACCGATTCGCGCCGATTGGGCGGCGTTTTTGCTGGCCCAAACGGTGTTTGGTCTGGTCGGCGCCCTGGGCTGCGCCGCGCTGGAATGGACGCTGACCGATGCCCGCCTGGAGCTGGGCTGGCCGCTGGCCGCTGCCCTGGCCTTTATCGGGGTGGGGCCTGCCGTGCTGTCTTACCGCGCCTGGGGAGCGGGCGTGGCCCTGGTCGGACCCTCGGTCGCCGGTTTTTTTATGAACCTGATTCCCTTATTCGCCGCGCTCTTGTCTACGCTATTTCTGGGTGAATCACCGCAACTATTTCACGCAGCGGCTTTTGTACTGATTGCTGCCGGCATCGTGTTATCAGCGCGCAAACCACCATCGGTCAAAACCGAGTAGCTTTAACACGCTATGCAGCTTGGACCTAGCCCTTGCCCTTGCCCCACAAATTCGGCGCGCACCACCCACTTTAAAACGTACCGCCAAAGGCTCCACCATCGAGCAATAGGTTTTGGCCGGTAATGAACCCAGCCAGCGGGCTGCATAAAAACGCGCAAGCGGCGCCGAATTCTTCTGGCGTTCCAAAGCGCTGCGCCGGAATGCCTTTGCGCCGTGTGGCGGCGAGGGCTTCCACGCTTTGACCTGTCTTTTGCGCTGAGCTAGCAAACAAGCCCTGTAATCGGTCGGTGTCAAACGGGCCAGGCAGCAAGTTATTGATGGTGACGCCCTGCGCCGCGATGCTAGAGCGGGCTAAGCCAGCGACAAAACCCGTTAAGCCGCTGCGCGCACCATTGGACAAACCCAATATGTCGATGGGCGCTTTCACCGCGCCGGAGGTGATGTTGATGATGCGGCCAAAACCGCGCGCAGCCATGCCATCGACAGTGGCCTTGATGAGTTCAATCGGGGTCAGCATATTGGCGTCCAGCGCACGTAACCAGGCGTCGCGGTCCCAGTCGCGAAAGCTGCCGGGCGCAGGTCCGCCGGCATTGGTGACCACGATGTCAAAGTCGGCGCGCATCGCAAACACCGCAGCACGGCCTTCAGTGGTAGTGATGTCAGCGGCGCAATGCAGCACCTGCGCGCCTGTCCTGGCGGCGTCACCCGCCCTCATTTCTTGGGCCGCAGCGGCCAATACATCGGGCCGGCGCGCCACCATCAGCACATGCACGCCCTCGCGCACCAAAGCTTGTGCACAGCCAAAACCCAAACCGCGGCTGGCGCCGCATACCAAAGCCCAACGGCCGGTTAAACCTAAGTCCATTCTTTACTCCAAAGTACAAAAAATGCAGTTGCGCCCCACTCACCCGACGCGCCCGTCCGCTTTGCAACAGCCTTCACATTTAATCCGCAGGCACCGCCACCGGGCTGCGCGTACAGACGAAAACACCGGCCATGACCAGCACCGTACCGCCCAGCACCCACGCCGTCAAGGGCTCGTCCAAGAATACCGCGGCCATCATCAAAGTGGACATCGGCCCGACCATACCCACCTGCGCTGCCAGGCCCGCACCCAAGCGTTCGATGCCCAACATCACCAGCACCACCGGCACCACGGTACACACCGAGGCATTGATCACCGACAGCGTCCAGACCTGAGGCGCAAGATCCGATAAACCGGCGACCGGCCGCAAAACCAAAAACTGCGCGATACAAAAAACACAGGCCACCGCGCTGGCCCAGCCGACCAAACGCAAAGCACCCAAACGCCGCACTAGCTCACCGCTATAAGACAAATACAGCGCATAACTGACGGCACTACCAAACACCAAAGCCGAGCCCAGCCAGACGCCCTCGCCCGACAAATGCGCTTCGTGGCCAAAGACCAGCAACACGCCGCCATAACTGATGGCCAGGCCCAGCCACTGGTAGGGGCTTATCGCGCGCCGGTACAGAAGTGCCCCCAGCAAGACTACCAGTGTGGGGTTGAGGTACAGAATCAGGCGCTCAAAAGAGGCGCTGATATAGGCAAGGCCTGCGAAGTCCAGAAAGCTGGCAAGGTAATAGCCGGTAAAACCCAGCCACATAATGCCCAAGCGGTCGCGCCATTGCAGCGCCTCGGGCGTGACGCCCTTACGCGTGCGCCCTGCCCACCAAGCCATCAAGA
Organism: Comamonas sp. lk; assembly: GCA_945869165.1. Classification (GTDB taxonomy): domain Bacteria; phylum Pseudomonadota; class Gammaproteobacteria; order Burkholderiales; family Burkholderiaceae_C; genus Allorhodoferax. The sequence goes on from CAMBNY010000003.1 coordinate 66,642, forward strand.
TAAAAAACGGCAAGGCCATGGCCATACGCAGCATCAACAGGGTGACGGCATCAGCCCCATGGCGATAAGCCAGTTTGACGATGATGGCCTTGCCGCTAAAGGCCACCGCGCCCAGCAGCGCCAGGGTCAGACCGCTGGCCAGGCGGGGCGATGGCGCGCTGGGCAGCGCGAGGTCAGAACTTACAGAAGTGGGCAAACAAGGGCTTTCAAGGTCACAAGCGGGCATTGTCGCCTTTCGCGGCGGACGCAATAAGCTTGCACCTGGATTAGGTTTATTTCCATGCCATGTCAATCATTGCCTATGCAATGATTACAATCGAAATCTCATGGAAAACCCTAGGCCCACCGACCCCTGCAACGCACAAAGCGACCCGCCCGCCTTGGTCAGCCACAGTTTCTACCAATCCGACAACTACCAGCCCGAAGACAGCGTGGGCTACATGATGCGGCGCATCCTGGTCAGTCTGGCGCAAAATATTGAAACCGAATTGGCAGGCTCGGCACTGACCAATGCCCAGTGGCTGCCCATCATGAAGTTGTATCTGGGCCACAGCTCGACGGCAGCAGAGTTAGCGCGCGACTGCCATCTCGATGCCGGAGCCATGACCCGCATGCTCGACCGTCTGGAGGCCAAAGGCCTGTGCAGCCGCAGCCGCTCCGAGCGCGACCGCCGCCTGGTGCATATCGCCCTGACCGAAAGCGGCCAACGTGCTGCCCAAACCCTGCCCGGGGTACTCAGCGCGGTGCTCAACAGGCATCTGGCGGGGATGAGCCCCGAAGAATTTGCCACCCTCAAAGTCTTGCTCCAAAAAATGTTGGGCAATGCGCAAACCCTCCAAAGCAAACCATGGCCCTTGCCCGAGGCAAGTGCAACGGGCCCGTAAACCACCGAACATGACACCACGCCACGCCAGCCCACCCATCACACCGGTACCAGAGCGCGGGCCATGGCCTGTGCGCCTCTTGGGTCTTTCACTCGTCTTGGCAGTAAGCGCATGCGCCGATTTTTCGGGCATTTTGCCGGCCGCGCGCACCTTGGTGCCCGAGTCATTAGGCCTGCGCGCCGTGCCACTGCCCGCACGAAAAAAGCTGGTCGCGGCCCGTGTTACGCCGACTCGCAGTGAAAGTGGCTTTGACGAACTTTGGTGGCAAAGCTTCAACGACCCGCAGTTAGATGCGCTGGTTACTCAGGCTCTGCAGGCCTCTCCCAATTTGCGAGCGGCCCAAGCGCGCATCGTCCGCGCCGAAGCGGTCAGCGAAGGATTAGGCGCCAATGAAAAAGTCCAGGCCGTCGGCGCCTTCGACGCCAGTCAACAACGCTTTAGCGCCGTCGGCATGTACCCGCCGCCCCTCGCCGGCGGCAATGTCCAGTTGGCCAATGCCCAGATCAATCTTTCCTACGAATGGGACTTGTTTGGCCGAAACCGTGCGGCGCTCGATGCCTCTATCGGTGCCACGCAAGCAGCGATCGCCGACGCACAACAGGCGCGCTTGTTATTGTCCACGCAGGTGACCCGAACCTACCTCGCCATGTTGCGCCTGCAGGCACAACGCGCCTTACAACAGAGTTATCTGGCCCAGCGGGAACAAGCCAACGCGATTGCGCGCGCCCGCAAAGACGCGGGCATGGACAGTGAGCTCGAATTTCGGTCCACCCCTCTGAATGCCAGCATGCCCGAAATTCGGCAGCAAATCGAGGCACTGGGCGAACAGGTCGCCCTGGCGCGCAACAGCCTGGCCGCTTTGGTCGGTAAAACCAGCCTGGATATGGCATGGACAGACGACGCGCTGCAAGCGTTGACTGCGGCGCCACAGCAAGACAGCCTACCCATGGATTTGCTGGGACGGCGTCCAGACATCGTTGCCGCGCGGTGGCGGGTAGAAGCAGCCACAGCCGACATGGCCTATGCAAAAGCCCTGTTCTACCCCAATATCAACCTGACCGCCTTTGTCGGCCTCAATAGCGTGGGCTGGAGCAATATTGCCAATGCCGGTAGCGAACAATGGGGCCTGGGACCGGCGCTGCGTCTGCCGTTATTCGACACCGGCCGCTTGCGGGCCAATCTGCTCGGCAAATCGGCCGAACTCGATGCTGCGGTGGAAAGCTATAACGCGCTCGTACTGGAGGCCGTGCGCGATGTCAATGAACAACTCACGAGCTTGCGCTATATCGCCGCACAAGAAAGGGAACAAAAGCTCGCGCAAGCCAACGCGCAAGCCTTGCTGGAGATTGCGCAGCAACGCTATGCCTCGGGACTGAGCACCCGCGCTGGGGTACTTAACGCCCAAAGTGCGCTGGTACCGCACCAGCGGCAAGCTATTGAACTGCACGCACGCGCCTTGGACATCCAGGCGCAATTGATGCGGGCATTGGGGGGCGGCTACCTGCAGGAGAGCGCGCCACCGGACACCGCCAACTAAGCTTTCACGAGACCCTTTTATGCGCCCAGATTCCACCCCATCACCTTCTTCCAACACGCCCACCACCGAGCGGGCTGAGCCCCGCTTTTCGCCCGACACCCCACCCACGTCCAGCGACGAGCCCACACCGTTGACCGCTCCCGCGCAGGCCGCCGCGAGCGCCCCAGCCGCGCCAAGCAGCGCAGGCGCCATGCCAGCGCCTGCCCCGGCAGCAGGCGGCGGACGACAAAAAGCCTTGACCGTGGTCAGTCTGGTGGTCTTGTTGGGCCTGTCCTATGGCGGCTACGAGTGGTACAGCGGCCGCAATCAGGAATCCACCGATAACGCCTATGTCCAAGGCAATGTGATTCAGATCACGCCGCAAATCGGCGGTACGGTCACCGCCATCTTGGCCGATGACACTGACTTTGTGAAGGCCGGTCAGCCTCTAATCAAACTCGACGCCACCGATGCGAAGATGAGCTTGGACCTGGCCGAAGCCAATCTGGCCCAGGCGGTGCGTCAAGTCCGCAGTCTGTATGCCAACAACATTACGCTGGAAGCGCAAATTGCGGTGCGCGACAGCGACGTGCAAAAAGCCCGAAACGAAATCATCCGTCTAAGCGATGACCTTGCTAGGCGCCAGTCGCTGGTAGGCATTGGCGCTGTCTCTGGCGAAGAACTATCGCATACCAAGGCCCAGTTGACGCAGGCGCAGAACGCTTTGGCGGCGGCCAAATCGGCCACCTTGGCAGCGCGTGATCAATTGCAAAGTGCGAAAACGCTGACCGATAACACACAGGTGCAAAACCATCCCGGCGTAGTCGCCGCTGCGGCCAAAGTACGCGAGGCTTTTCTCACCTTGCACCGCGCCACACTGCCGGCCCCAGTTGACGGCTATGTGGCCCGACGCTCGGTCCAATTGGGCCAGCGCGTAGCCGCCGGGGCGCCCCTGATGTCCGTGGTCGCGCTGGGCGCGCCTTGGGTGGACGCTAATTTCAAAGAAGTCCAACTACGCACCATCCGCATCGGCCAACCCGCCACCCTCACGGCCGACGTGTACGGCAAGAAAGTGCAATACCAAGGCAAGGTAGTCGGCCTAGGCGCTGGCACTGGGGCCGCCTTTTCCTTGTTGCCAGCGCAAAACGCTACCGGCAACTGGATCAAGGTCGTGCAACGGGTACCTGTGCGCATCAGCTTGGACCCGGCACAGGTCAGCGCCCATCCGCTGCGCATTGGCTTGTCCATGGAAGTAAGCGTGGATGTCCGCTCGCAAGACGGAAAATCCTTGGCTGAAGGCGGCCAGGCCGCTTCTGCCGTGCAAACCGATGTCTACGAAGTCTTAGACGGGAAAGCGACCGCCGAGATCCAGCGCGTGATTGCCAACAACTTGGGAGGCGCTATGGCGGCGCCACTCCAACCAGCACCTGCAGCCATCGGCAACAAGTCCTAAATCCGCTATGGCTAGCTCCCCGCCACCCATGACACTTGCTCCGCTGACAGGCGCGGCCCGCGTGTGGGGCACGATTGCGCTATCTGCGGCAACGTTTATGAATGTGCTGGACTCGTCCATTGCCAATGTGTCGCTACCCGCCATTGCCGGCGATTTGGGCGTCAGCCCTAACCAGGGCGCGTGGGTGGTCACCAGCTTTGGCGTGGCCAATGCGATTGCGGTGCCTTTGACTGGCTGGCTATCGCAGCGCTTCGGGCAAGTGCGTTTATTTACCTTGAGCGTTTTGCTGTTTGTGCTGGCCTCGTGGTTGTGCGCACTGGCGCCCAATATGCCGACGCTGATCGCGATGCGCGCCTTCCAGGGTTTTGTAGCCGGACCCATGATGCCCTTGGCCCAGACCCTGCTGCTGTCAAGCTACCCGCCAGCACTGGCGGGTATTGCCATGGCCATGTGGGCTATGACTACGCTGGTGGCGCCCGTCATGGGCCCCTTGCTGGGTGGCTGGATCACCGACAACGCGCATTGGGGGTGGATTTTTTATATCAATATTCCCGTCGGCCTGGCGGCAGCATTTATTACGTGGACCATTTATAAAAAGCGTGAATCGCAGCGGCAAAAACTACCGATCGACACCGTGGGCCTGACATTACTCGTGTTAGCGGTGAGCGCTTTGCAAATCATGCTGGACCGGGGCAAAGAAGTCGATTGGTTCCACTCCAGCGAAATCGTCGTGTTGGGCTTGGTTGCAGCCATTTGCGGCGCATTTTTTATCGCCTGGGAATTGACGGATAAGCACCCTGTTGTGGATTTGCGTCTGCTGAAAATGCGCAATTTCCGCTGGGCCTCTATCTGCCTTGCCATTGCCTATAGTTTGTTTATCGGCAACTTGGTGTTGTTTCCACTATGGCTGCAACAGTTCATGGGCTACACCTCGACCCAGGCGGGCATGATGCTCGCACCCGTGGGCTTGTTTGCCATCTTGCTCTCGCCTATCGTGGGCAAGAACGTGCAAAAATTTGACCCACGCAAACTCGCGACTTTCTCGTTTGTCATGTTCTCCCTGGTGCTGTGGATGCGATCGCAATTTAGCACCCAGGCCGACTTCATGACCATCATGCTGCCCACCATCATCCAGGGCATTGCGGTCGCGTTTTTCTTTATTCCCCTGTCCACGCTGACGCTCAACGGCATTACACCAGCCCAAATGCCATCGGCCTCAGGTCTTTCCAACTTCATGCGGATTTTGGGCGGCTCCTTTGGCACCTCGGTCACTATTACTTTGTGGCAAGACCGCACCGCCATGCACCACGCCGAACTGGCAGAAACCATTAACCTAGGCAGCCAGGCCACCACCAGCGCGATCAGCAATTTTGCGGCCGCTGGCATGAGCCAGGAACAAGGGCTGGCCAGCATCAACCGACTCATTGATCAGCAGGCCGCGACCATGGCGGCAGACGATATTTTCCTGGCCTCCGCGTTTATCTTTTTATTGCTGATACCGATTATTTGGTTGGCCAAACCCATGCAGCCACCGCCACAAGGTGCGCCGTCGGCCAAAACACCCGCCGATGCGGCGGGCGCACATTAAGCCCTCGGACAACTTAACAGGAGCTAATTCTTGCGCAGCAGGTATCCGCTGGGCGAACCGCCACGACGCGACCTCAGGCCGTCAGAGCGGGCAGGCGACCGGTGTAAAGCGCCCAGCCTAGCCAAGTCACAGCGGCAAACAGCACCAGGCCGATCAACACGTGCGACGAACGGATCGCTTGTTCTGGGTTGGCGCGCTTGCGGCCAGTCCACATGGCACGCACCAAGTTTTCGCGGTGTTTGAATCCGGTGGCGACCACGGCCAGCACATGCAAGGCAATCAAGATAAGCAAAGCGTGGCTCAGCACTTCATGGGCTTCGCCCGCCATATCGGGTGCCCCCACCTGGTAAGCCCACCAGCCACTTAACACCGCCGACAGCATCAAGGCCAATAGGCCCAGCACCGCCCAGCCGCCGGCCGGGTTGTGGCCCAGGTAGCGCCGTGGGGCCGCTAAGGTGCTGCCGGGCAAATAAGCCTGCAAATAGCGCAGCGCCGCTGCCGGGCTGCGCACAAACTCGCTAAACAGTGCGTAGCGGCTGCCCGCCACGCCCCACACAACACGCCAAAGCACCAAAGCCCCGGCGCAATACCCCAGTGTTAAGTGCAAGAGCTGGGTGCGCTCACTCTCGGCAGTAAGCCAGGCACCGGCAAAACACAGCACCAAGAACCAATGAAATACCCGTGTCGGCAAGTCCCAAATTTTTTGCTCTGCCAAAGCGGTTTGTTCGGGCAGGGTGTCGGGCGTGCTCATGAGGGAATCCGCACGCGGTCTTCATCAAAATCACCTTTGTCCGCACCACCGTGACAAGCGCCGCAATTGGCTGGGCTTTTGATGCTGGCGCGCTTCCACACTTTGCTGCTGACCTCGTCATGCTGACGCACAAACCAGTTGCTTTTGCTGATGCGGAATTCCGGGCTAGCGCTGGCGTACTGGCTGCCTTTGGCGGCATGGCCGATGAGCCAGGCGCTAATGCTCTGGCGCGATTTGTCGTCGATAGACGCATCGACGCCGAAATGTTTATCCAGCCCGCCCATGATGCCGCGCCAGTTGGCCTCTCCGGTCAGACCCGGCGCGAAGCCGATGTGGCAGCTGGTGCACTCGGTGTTAAAGACTGCGGGTGCGCCCTTCAGGCCCGCGCTGCTTTGGGCCATCGCAGTGAATGAGGCCAAGCCCAGCAAGGCCGCCAGGGCGACAGTCTGCAAGCAGGATAGGTAGCGGTTTTTAGCCATAGAGATCCAATTAAAAAGTTATTTCAGGGTAATGAGCCAGGCCAGCACATCGGCCTTTTCGGCGGCGCTGCACTCGCGCGCCAACACGTCTTTGCAATTGCGGCGAAACCACTTATCCGCCTTCGCCAGATCGCTAAAGCGCTGGGGGTTGATGGCAGGCGCCAGGGGTTCGATCACTTTGTGGGTAATCGCATGCTCGCCCTTGCCGGTGGGCAGCGCGCCGTGGCAAGACGCGCATTTCCATTCGTTGCCGTGGGTGCTGTTAAAAAAACTTTGGCCGCGTGCAACGTCGCCTGCGGCCACACCGGACGCCTTGGCCTGGGCCTTGTAGGTTTCTAATAAATTGGCTGGGCTGTCGGCGAGCGCCAAGCCCGCTGACAAGGTGAGCACCAGCGCCATCCCCAGACGCCGGGCCATCAAGAAACTATCCACAAAAACCGCCTCTCACCGCAGTGCTAGTTAGGCACCCAGTCTAGGCAGTCTGCGCATGCGGCACATTGCGCGCCGTCAAAGTAATGTAAAGATTCAAGCCGTTTAGTGCAGCGCCACGCCGGTCTTGGACTGCACAAATTCGCGCGTCACCCCCGGCGCCAACTCCACCACTTTCAGGCCCTGCGGCGTCACGTCCATCACTGCCAGGTCGGTGATGATGCGGTCCACCACGCCCACGCCGGTCAATGGCAAAGTGCAGCGGGGCAAAATTTTTAGGTCTTCGCTGCCGTCTTTCTTTCTGGCCACATGCTCCATGAGCACGATGACACGCTTGACGCCCGCCACCAAATCCATAGCACCGCCCATGCCTTTGACCATCTTGCCCGGAATCATCCAGTTGGCCAGGTCGCCGTGTTCGCTCACTTGCATGGCGCCCAAAATGCTCAGGTTGATCTTGCCGCCGCGGATCATGGCAAAGCTCTCGTGGCTACCAAAAATGCTGGAGCCTTTGATGGTGGTCACGGTTTGCTTGCCCGCATTGATCAGGTCGGCATCCACGGCGTCTTCGGTCGGAAAGGGGCCAATGCCCAGCATGCCGTTTTCACTTTGCAGCCAGACTTCTTTGTCACTGGGGACAAAGTTGGCTACCAGCGTGGGGATGCCAATGCCCAGGTTCACATAAAAACCGTCTTCCAGTTCTTGCGCCGCGCGCGCGGCCATTTGGTCTTGTGTCCAGCTCATGTTCAGGCTCCTGCTTTTTCAGTCTGCGCCGCGCGGTCCTGCGATGCTTCGGTAATAGTGCGTTTCTCGATACGTTTTTCCGGCGTGGCGTTGAGCACCAGGCGGTGCACATAAATACCTGCCAAATGCACATCGTCCGGAGCGATAGCGCCGGTCTCGACGATTTCTTCCACCTCCACCACCGTTATTTTTCCGGCCATGGCAACAGCCGGATTGAAGTTGCGCGCCGTTAGGCGGAACTGCAAATTACCCGACTTGTCGGCCCGGTGCGCTTTGACCAGCGATACGTCCGGCATCAAGGCACGCTCCATGACATAGGTTTCGCCATCAAATTCGCGCAATTCTTTGCCCTCGGCAACCATCGTGCCCACGCCGGTTTTCGTGAAAAAGGCGGGAATGCCCGCGCCGCCAGCGCGCAGCTTTTCGGTCAGCGTGCCTTGGGGCGTAAATTCCAGGGCCAGTTCACCGGCCAGGTACTGGCGCTCAAACTCTTTGTTCTCGCCCACATAACTGGAAATCATTTTTTTGATCTGCCGGGTTTCGAGCAACTTGCCCAGGCCAAAGCCATCGACACCGGCGTTATTGGAAATCGCCGTCAGGTTTTGCTTGCCGCTGTCGCGCACCGCATCAATCAAAGCCTCGGGAATGCCGCACAGGCCAAAACCACCCACCGCAATGAGCTGGCCGTCCTGCACGACGCCATCAAGCGCCGCTTTGGCGCTGGGGTAAATCTTATTCACGCAATTTCTCCATGGAACTTAGATACCGAGACCGCAAACAATCTCGCGTTGGGGTCTGCGACAACGCGCAGCCAGGCGGGATTGACGCACCAACACGCATTTTGACTGATTGGCCTGACCCAAGGCTTGCGCCCAAGCGCCATGGCGCCAAAGCAAAGCGGCACCCCAGCGCCCTTTGCGGCTAAGGCGCCAAAGGCACAATGGCCGGATGACCCAAGCCAACCCTAGCGCCGACACGCCCGGCGAACTGCGCGATGCGCGCCTGACCGCCCTGGAAATCAAAGCCAGCTTTGCCGAAGACCTGCTGGACAAACTAGACCAAACGGTGATCCGCCAACAAACGCAAATTGACGCGCTGATCAGCGAAGTGCTGCACTTGCGCCAGCAAATCGGCAGCGCGCAAGGGGACACCAGCCGCAGCCTGCGCGATGAACTTCCGCCGCATTACTAAAAACGTCTCCCCCAAGGTGCCATGCGTGCTGCCTCGCAAGGTCGCCTGGCAGCAGCAGTTGATTGCACACCGAAATTCGATGACATCCCGATCAGCGAACAAGCCCTCAGGCACAGCCGCATAATCTGCCGCCAAGCGCTCCCATTTCCATCGCCTAGGACCCAGCTATGAACCGCTATCCCCAGCCCGACCTGAACACCCTGCCCGCTGATATCCAGGAAAAAATTCTGGAGGTACAGGAAAAATCCGGCTTTATTCCGAATGTCTTTTTGGCACTGGCGCGCCGTCCAGCCGAGTGGCGGGCGTTTTTTGCTTACCACGATGCGCTCATGTTGCGCGAAGGCTCCAGCCTGAGCAAAGGCGACCGCGAAATGATCATCACCGCCACCAGCGCGGCCAACCAGTGCCTGTACTGCGTGGTGGCACATGGAGCGCTGCTGCGCATCTACGAGAAAAAACCTTTACTGGCCGACCAGGTGGCGACCAATTACCGCAAGGCCGACGTCACCCCTCGCCAACGCGCCATGCTGGACTTTGCGATGAAAGTTTGCCAGTCCAGCCACACGGTAGAGGACGCCGACTTTGCCGCGCTGCACGCCCATGGCTTTGACGACGAAGATATTTGGGACATCGCAGGCATCACCGCCTTTTTCGGCCTGTCTAACCGCGTAGCCAATGTGAGCGGCATGATGCCCAACCCTGAGTTCTATATGCTGGGGCGCCAGCCCCGGCAGAAATAAAACGCAATATGCAAAGCCAGCCCATGCAGGTGCGTTGGCAGCTAGCGCAAGTTGGCCCGCAGGCGCTTGTGGCTGCGGGCCGCTTGCGTAAAGCGCTAAGCGGCCTGCTCCTGGGTGCGGCTTTGTGCGCTTCAGCACAGGCGCAAACAACTACCCCTGCGGCCAATGCGCAGCCCGAAGGCGCTAGCAAAATCGTTCAAAACGCTGGCTGGCATTTTAAAAAGCAGGCCGTCGCTGCGGCCAACCCATTAGCCACCGAAGCGGGCTACGCCATGCTGACCGCAGGCGGCAGCGCGGTGGACGCAGCCATCGCGGTGCAAATGGTGCTCAGCCTGGTCGAGCCGCAAAGCAGCGGCATTGGCGGCGGCGCATTTTTAGTGCACTTTGACGGCAAAAACGTACGAGCCTACGACGGGCGCGAAACTGCTCCTGCGCAAGCCGGGCCGGATTTATTCCTGGGCGCAGACGGCAAGCCTCTAGCCATGAAGCAGGCCATCGTCGGCGGACGCGCGGTAGGCATACCTGGCGCGCTGCGCATGCTGGCCATGGCGCATACGGCGCACGGCAAACTACCCTGGGCGTTTTTATTTGCGCCTGCGATACGACTGGCCCGTGACGGGTTTGCGGTCAGCCCGCGCCTGGCGGCTTTGCTGGCGGGCGAAACCGCGCTGCAAAAAGACCCGGTGGCAGCGCAGTATTTTTATGACGCCCAAGGCCGCCCTTGGCCCGCAGGCCATCTGCTGCGCAACCCAGAGCTCGCCGCCGTTTTGCAGCGCATCGCCACCGAGGGGCCGGACGCCTTGATGACGGGCGAGGTCGCCCAAGCCATGGTAAACGCGGTGCGCCAACACCCCAGCAACCCGGGCCTGCTGCAACTGAGCGACCTGGCCGCTTACCGCCCGTTGCTGCGCCAGCCCTTGTGCACCAACTACCGCGTAGCACCCAAAACCTACCGCCTGTGCGGCATGCCGCCCCCAAGCTCGGGCATGCTGACCATCGCCTCTATCCTGGGCACTCTTGACTTCACGCCAGCCGCCAGCCTGTCCTTGACCGGTGGGCAGCCCGGGGCCGACTGGCTGCACCTGTACGCGGAGGCCTCGCGCCTGGCCTTTGCTGACCGCGCTGCTTACGTGGCAGACCCGGCGTTTACCCCGGCCCCGTCGGGCGACTGGCTCAGCCTGGTGCAGCCCGCCTACCTGCAAGCACGCGCCGCGGCCATTACACCGCAAGGGCCGGCGATGCCAGCGGTACGGGCCGGAACACCTGGACCTGCTGCGCAAACGCCGCTGGGCTGGGCGCCCATGCCCGCGCAAACCGAACACGGCACCTCGCATATCTCGGTACTGGACCGCTGGGGCCATGCTGTGGCCATGACCACCACCATCGAAGACGCTTTCGGCGCACGCCTGATGGTCAACCGGGGCAAAGGCTTGGCGGGCGGCTTTTTGCTCAATAACCAGCTCACCGATTTCAGCTTCAGCCCCAGTGGCGCCGATGGCAAACCCGTCGCCAACCGGGTGCAACCGGGCAAGCGGCCCCGCTCGTCCATGGCACCCACCTTGGTGTTTGACGCGGACAGCGGCGCCCTGCAATTGAGCGGCGGCAGCCCTGGCGGCGCCTTCATCATCCACTTCACCGCCAAAACCTTGTACGGCGTGCTGCGCTGGGGGCTCAGCCCGCAGGCTGCGATTGATCTACCCAATTTCGGCCCCATGGAGGGCATCACCTTTTTAGAAAAAGACCGCTTCACGCCCAGCACGGTAGCGGCGCTGCGCGATCGCGGCCACCAAGTGCTGGAAATGCCTTTGACCAGTGGCTTGCAAGTGATCGCACGCGACGCCGCAGGCTGGGCCGGTGGGGCAGACGGCCGGCGCGAAGGCCTGGTGCTGGGCGACTGAGCCCGGCCCCACTCCTACAATCTCGCGATGGCGATCCCCCAGACTTTTATCCAGGAATTGTTGGCGCGCGCCGACATTGTGGACATCGTCGGGCGCTATGTGCAGCTCAAAAAAGGCGGCGCCAATTTCATGGGCTTGTGCCCGTTTCATGGCGAAAAATCTCCGTCTTTTTCGGTGAGCCCCAGCAAGCAGTTTTTCCATTGTTTTGGCTGCGGAAAAAACGGCAATGCCATCGGCTTTTTGATGGACCACGCTGGTATGACTTTCGTGGAGGCGGTGCAGGACCTGGCGCAGCAATTTGGCATGCAAGTGCCGCAAGAAGACACCTCGCCGCAAGACCGCGCCCGCGCCCAAGAGCAAAAAGAAAAACAGAACACGCTGACCAGCGTGCTGGAAAAAGCCGGGGAAGCCTACCGCCGTCAGCTCAAAGACGCGCCGCGCGCGGTGGCCTACCTGAAAGGGCGCGGCCTCTCCGGCGAAGTGGCCAAGCGCTTCGGCCTGGGCTATGCGCCCGAGGGCTGGCGCAGTCTGGCCAGCGTGTTCCCGCAGTACGACGACCCGCTGCTGGTGGAAAGCGGACTGGTCATCAGTAACGCCGAAGAAGGTGGCGAAGAAAAACGCTATGACCGTTTTCGTGACCGGGTGATGTTTCCTATCCGCAATGTCAAAGGCGAATGCATTGGCTTTGGCGGCCGCGTACTAGGCGATGAAAAGCCCAAATACCTCAATTCGCCCGAGACTCCGGTATTTAGCAAAGGGCGCGAGCTCTACGGTCTGTTTGAAGCCCGTGCGCATTTGCGCGAAAAAGGCTACGCGCTGGTTACCGAGGGCTATATGGACGTGGTGGCGCTGGCGCAGTTGAGTTTTCCCAATGCCGTGGCTACGCTGGGTACGGCCTGTACGCCTGACCATGTGCAAAAGCTGTTCCGCTTTACCGACGCCGTGGTGTTCAGCTTTGACGGCGACAGCGCGGGCCGACGCGCGGCGCGCAAAGCGCTGGACGGTGCTTTGGCCTATGCCAGCGATGTGCGCAGCATCAAGTTTTTGTTTTTGCCAGAGGAGCATGATCCCGACAGCTTTATCCGCGCCCATGGCAGCGAAGCCTTTGCGCAGGCCGTGGGGCAGGCCACGCCGCTAAGCCGATTTCTGGTGGAAGCGGCCAGCGAGGGCTGCGACCTGCACAGCGCAGAAGGCCGCGCACATCTGGCGAGCAACGCCAAGCCACTGTGGAGCGCCTTACCCGATGGAGCGCTCAAATTGCAACTGCTGAGCGAGATCGCTGACTTGGTGCAATTGAATGCGCGGGAACTCTCCCAGCTTTGGCTGCCAGCATCGCAGGCAGCGGGGGCTAGCGGGGCGCGCGGCAAGCGGGAGGGCCATAAACTTGCAGCTACGCGCCTTAGCAAAGTGGCAGGCTCGGGCAACGTCAATGGCTACGGTGGGCGCTCCAGCAATGCACTTCGACTACGCAGCCGCCCGGCCAGCCGCGCCGACCATGCGGCGCGTATCTTGTTGGCGCAAAGCCATTTGTGGGATAGCCTTTCCAATGAAGACCAGAGCATGCTTTGCGAATTGCCCACCCCTTTGGGCGAACTCTTTGTTTGGCTGGAAGGAAAGTTGCACGAACATGGGCCGCTTAACTGGACCGCGCTGCGCGGCGAGCTGGCCGGCCAAAGCTTCCAAGACCGTGCGCTGCAGCTGATGGATGGACCAACCGCCCCCTCCAGCCACACTGAAGAAGCCGCTCTAGATTTGCCCGATGTACTGAAACGGCTTGTCATTGACCGCGTCACCGTGCAGATGAACGATTTGGCAGCGGCAATCAGCGATCCAGAAGTGCAGCGACGGTATCGCAGTCTCGAGGCGCGAAAAAAAATGCTGACTGAGGAGCTGGAAGCATTAAAATTGGTATAATCCTTTTTTTTGGCAAGAGCGACAGTAGCACCTCCGGCACCGGCCACCCAGTGACAACGATCACATAGGCCACCCGTCCGCAAGGGCTGCAATCCAAATGTTCGCCCGCACAGCTTGCCCCAAGTCCCCGTTGTTTCGCTAAATTGCCTGCGCTTATGTCCAAGCGCTTGGCGTTGTTGATGCCCCATCCGATCCTCTCCATCACTGAAGGTTGAACCATGCCGACACCAAAAAACACAAAAGCATCTAAGCCAGCGGCAAAAAAGCCGGTAAAAAAGATAGCGGCGCCATTGAAAAAATCGCCTGCGGCTAAAGCTAAGCCACTGCCCGCTAAAAAGGTGATGGCCAAGACTGCCAAAGCCGCCGTGAAGCCGCTAGCCAAAGCCACTGCGAAGAGCGCTGCCAAAACCAAAGCTGCTGCTGCTCCGGTCAAGAAGTCTGCCATCACAAACAAGGCAAAAGCGCCCCTTAGCAAAGCAAAGCCCAATGCCAAAGCGATCCCGAAAAAGGCAGTTGCGGTGAAAAGCACCAAGGCGCCCGCCAAAAAAGTAGTCGCGAGTAAATCATCCGCGAAAATTAATGCAACAATTGCCAAAAAAGCAATCAATAAAACTCCAGCAAAGGCAAGCAGCACAACACTGAAAGCGTCCAAACCGACAGTTCCGGGCAAAGCGAAAAGCGCTGCGCCACTAAAAAAACCCCCTGTAGCCAAAGCCCACGAGACACCACCGGTCGTGTCCAAGGCGGTACCCAAGAAATCCATGCCAAAAGTTAGTCCTTCTGTTCCAGTCACCCCATCTAAAAAACCCACGGCTGCGCCAGCCGCAAAGTCAGGTAAAGAAGCCGCGAAATCTGCGGCTAAAAAGCCCAGCCCAGCGCTAGCTGTAAAGCCGGCAAGCCAAGCAATTGCCCACGCAGCCAAAGCCAATGCGGGTTCGGCCAAAGCCGATCCCAAAAAGACGACTGCCACCCCCGCCAAAGCGGCGGCTGTGCCCGCAAAAACCCCCGTTAAACCTGCTGCCAAACCCGCAGTGAAACCCGCGACCAAGGCAAAAACCAAGGCGAAGGGCAAAGGCGCGCTGGGCGACGGCGACGATGCCGATTTATCGGACATTGAGGCCGAGCTTGAAGTCGAGCCGGTTGCGGCAGACAGCGCGGAGAAAGTCAAACCGCTGCGCATGAAGATCAGCCAGGCCAAAGCCCGCGCGCTGATGAAGGAATTTGGTCTAGAGCAAACGATTCTGTCGGAAGAAGAGAAAGTCAAACACCGCGTCGCGTTTATCGAAATGGTCAAGCTCGGCCGCACCCGTGGATACTTGACCCATGGCGAAATCTCGGACCATTTGCCCGGTAAATTGGTGGAGACGGAAACACTGGAGGTTGTAATCTCCATGCTCAATGACATGGGTGTGGCCGTCTACGAACAAACCCCCGACACCGAGACGCTTTTGCTCAACAACAACGTGGCAACTGCAGCGACCGAGGCCGAGGCGGAAGAAGAAGCCGAAGCAGCGCTGTCTACCGTGGACAGCGAGTTTGGTCGCACTACCGATCCGGTGCGCATGTACATGCGCGAGATGGGAACGGTAGAGTTGCTGACCCGCGAAGGCGAAATTGAAATTGCCAAGCGTATCGAAGGCGGCTTGATGGCGATGATGGAGGCCATCTCCGGTTCGCCAGCCACGATTGCCGAGATTTTGCGTCTCGGTGAAGACATCCGCGAAGACAAGGTGGTGATCACCACCATCGTCGATGGTTTTTCCAACCCGAACGAAGCCGATGACTATGTGGCTGAGGAAGATTTTGATGAATTTGATGCTGACGACGACGACGACGGTAAAGGCGGCTCTAAAGCACTGACCAAAAAGCTGGAAGAACTCAAACGCGAGGCGTTGATTCGCTTTGACCGCCTGCGCGAACTCTTTGAGACCATGCACAAGCTCTACACCAAAGAGGGCCATGGCACGCCGGCTTACATGAAGGCGCAAAGGCTGCTTAGCGAAGAGTTGATGACCATCCGATTTACCGCTAAAGCGATTGAAAAGCTATGCGATATGGTGCGTTCGCAAGTCGATGAAATACGCAAGAAAGAGCGGGAACTGCGCCGCATTATTGTGGACAAGTGCGGTTACAGCCAAGACCATTTCATTGCAGAATTTAGTGGCCGCGACAAAAATGGGAACAAGATTGCCAGCAATTTGCTCAATCTCAAATGGATTGAAAAACAGGCGGCCGCCGGTAAGCCTTGGAGCACGGTCATGGCGCGCAATGTTCCGCCCGTGCAGGAAATTCAGCAACGCTTGGTAGACCTGCAAGCGCAAGTCGTGGTCCCGCTGGATCAACTTAAGGACATCAACAAGCGCATGAACCAGGGTGAGGCATCGAGCCGCTCTGCCAAGCGTGAAATGATCGAGGCTAATTTGCGCCTCGTGATCTCGATTGCCAAAAAATACACCAACCGTGGCTTGCAATTCCTCGATCTCATCCAAGAAGGCAATATCGGTCTCATGAAGGCGGTTGACAAGTTCGAATACCGCCGCGGCTACAAATTCTCCACCTACGCGACTTGGTGGATCCGCCAGGCGATCACGCGCTCGATTGCCGATCAAGCGCGCACGATCCGCATCCCGGTGCACATGATCGAGACCATCAACAAGATGAACCGCATCAGTCGCCAGCATTTGCAAGAGTTCGGCTTCGAGCCGGACGCCTCGGTATTGGCCGAACGTATGGAAATTGCCGAAGACAAGATCCGCAAGATCATGAAGATCGCGAAAGAGCCGATTTCCATGGAAACGCCGATTGGCGACGATGACGACAGCCACTTAGGGGATTTCATCGAAGACGGTGCCAACACAGCGCCCATGGAAGCGGCCATGCAAGCCGGTTTGCGCGATGTGGTCAAAGACATTTTGGATAGCCTGACGCCGCGCGAAGCCAAAGTATTGCGCATGCGCTTTGGTATCGAGATGGCCAGCGACCACACGCTAGAAGAAGTAGGCAAACAGTTTGATGTAACGCGCGAGCGGATACGTCAGATCGAAGCCAAGGCGCTGCGCAAGCTCAAGCACCCCAGCCGCAGCGACAAACTGCGCAGCTTCACCGACACCTTGTAAGCCGGTGAGCGACCACGCCCAGCCTTTTGTGCTGGCCGGCGTCATGGGCTGGCCGGTAGCGCACTCGCGCTCGCCGCTCATCCATAGCCACTGGATCGCGCAATATGGATTGCGAGGCGCCTATGTGCCTTTAGCAGTGCAGGCAACGCAACTCGAGCAGGCCTTGCGCGCGCTGCCGGTGCTCGGTTTTGCCGGCTGCAACCTGACTATTCCGCACAAAGTGCAAGCCCTGTCGATCCTGGACCACATTGACCCGATTGCCCAACGCATTGGCGCGGTCAACACCGTGGTGGTGCAGGCAGATGGCAGTTTGCGCGGAACCAATACCGACGCCTTCGGCTACATCGAAAGTCTGCGTGAAGCCCAGCCCCATTGGGTGGCCGACCAAGGGCCAGCCGTGGTCCTGGGGGCAGGTGGCGCATCCCGTGCGGTGCTCTGCGCGCTGATGGATGCGGGCGTACCCATCATCCGGCTGTGCAACCGCGATGCCGGTAAAGCGCAAGCTTTAGCCCAAGAGTTTGGCGCGGTGGTGCAGACCTTGCCCTGGTCTGAGCGTCATGCAGCGCTGCAAGGTGCGCAGCTGTTGGTCAACACGACCAGCCTGGGCATGGACGGACAAGACGCACTGGACATCCGCTTGGATGCCTTACCTGCTAGTGCCGTGGTGTCGGACATTGTGTATGTTCCACGTTTGACGCCACTCTTGGCAGCGGCGCAGGCGCGCGGTAACCCGATAGCCGAAGGCCTGGGCATGTTGCTGCACCAGGCACGCCCGGCATTTGCAGCGTGGTTCGGCCCTTTGCCCGCTATTTCTACAAACCTTTTGCACACAGTGCACGCCAGCCTGTAGCCGAAGTTTTCGCCGGGCCCAGCCTGGCACTCGCTTTTTATATTCAAGTAAAGGATTTTTCATGCATACCAGCCCCTCCGGACTCCAATACGAAGACACCGTGCTCGGCGACGGCGATACCGCCGCCGCAGGCCAGCATGTACGGGTGCACTACACCGGCTGGCTTTTCCAGGACGGTGAGCAAGGCGAAAAATTTGACTCCAGCAAAGATCGGGGCGACCCGTTTAGCTTCCGCCTAGGCGCCGGCATGGTGATCCAGGGCTGGGACGAAGGCGTGGTCGGTATGCAGGTAGGCGGCTGCCGCACCCTGATCATTCCGCCCGAGCTGGGCTACGGCAAGCGTGGCGCAGGCGGCGTGATACCGCCCAATGCGACCCTCAAGTTCGAGGTCGAGCTGCTGTCCGTCTGAGGACGCCCCATGGCCTGCCGCCTTGGGCATAGAAAAAACCGCCGCATGGCCTTGAATTAGGCCTGCGGCACCCCATGTCTTTTGCACGCCGCTTTATTAACGGAATTTTTGGTAAGCACATGTCCGACAACGCCTCCCCCACCCCTCCCCACGATGGCCAGCCCGAGGCCAATGCCGCAGGCGCTGCTGCCGAGCCCGCCTTTGATGCTGATCCACTGACCGTCGCCCAGGCCGAATTGGCCGTTTTGCAGGCCAAAAGCGCCGAGCTGGCCGACCAATATCTGCGCGCCAAGGCTGATGCCGAAAACGCCCGCCGTCGCGCCGAGGACGAAATCTCCAAGGCCCGCAAGTTCGCCGTGGAGAGCTTTGCCGAAAGCTTGTTACCGGTGGCCGACAGCCTGGAAGCTGGTCTGGCCATCGCCGATGCCACCGCCGCCCAGATCAACGAAGGCGCGCAAGCCACGCTGCGCCAGCTGATTGCAGCCCTGGAGCGCAACAAAGTCATTGCGATTAACCCGCAGGCCGGTGCCAAATTTGACCCGCACCACCACCAGGCCATCAGCGTGGTGCCAGCCGAGCAGGAAGCCAATACCGTGGTGACGGTGCTGCAAAAAGGCTATTTGATCGCCGAGCGCGTCTTACGCCCGGCGCTCGTGACCGTTGCAGCACCCAAGTGAAGCGGGCCGGGCCGCGCTGGCGTATCCAGCGTAGGCCGCCCCAATGAAGCAAATAGCGCGCCGCGCGACTTGAAAACCGGGGCACTGCCCCGAACTTGTGTTTATCAGTTTTATTGCATTAGCAGGAGTTTCATCATGGGAAGAATCATCGGAATTGACCTTGGCACCACCAACAGCTGTGTCGCCATCATGGAGGGAAACACGCCCAAGGTCATCGAAAACGCCGAAGGCGCGCGTACTACGCCTTCCATCATTGCCTACCAGGAAGACGGCGAAGTGCTGGTCGGCGCGTCGGCCAAGCGCCAGTCGGTTACCAACCCCAAGAACACGCTGTACGCGGTCAAGCGCCTGATCGGACGCAAGTTTTCCGAGAAGGAAGTGCAAAAAGACATCGACCTGATGCCCTACAAAATCGCCGCTGCCGACAACGGCGACGCTTGGGTGGAAGTGCGCGGCAACCGCATGGCGCCGCAACAGGTCAGCGCCGACATTTTGCGCAAAATGAAAAAAACCGCTGAGGACTACCTGGGCGAAGAAGTGACCGATGCGGTCATTACCGTTCCTGCGTATTTCAACGACGCGCAGCGCCAGGCCACTAAGGACGCGGGCCGTATTGCCGGCCTGGACGTCAAGCGCATCATCAACGAACCCACTGCTGCGGCCCTGGCCTTTGGCATGGACAAAAACGAAAAAGGCGACCGCAAAATTGCGGTGTATGACCTGGGAGGCGGCACATTTGACGTGTCCATCATCGAAATCGCCGACGTCGATGGCGAAAAGCAATTTGAAGTGCTGTCCACCAACGGCGACACCTTCCTGGGCGGCGAGGACTTTGACCAGCGCATCATTGACTTCATCATTGCCGAGTTCAAAAAAGACCAAGGCGTGGACTTGTCCAAAGACGTGCTGGCCTTGCAGCGGCTGAAAGAATCTGCGGAAAAAGCCAAGATTGAACTCTCCAGCAGCTCGCAAACTGATATCAATTTGCCCTACATCACGGCAGACGCTTCCGGCCCGAAACACCTGAATATCAAGCTCACCCGCGCCAAGCTCGAAGCCTTGGTGGAAGAACTGATCGAGCGCACGATTGCGCCTTGCCGCATGGCGATCAAAGACGCGGGCGTAAACGTCGCGGACATCCATGACGTGATTTTGGTTGGCGGTATGACGCGCATGCCCAAGGTGCAGGACAAAGTGAAAGAATTGTTCGGCAAAGAGCCGCGCAAAGACGTCAACCCCGACGAAGCCGTGGCCGTGGGCGCCGCCATCCAAGGCCAGGTGCTCTCGGGTGACCGCAAAGACGTGTTGTTGTTGGACGTGACGCCGCTGTCGCTAGGTATCGAAACTCTGGGTGGCGTGATGACCAAGATGATCACCAAGAACACCACCATCCCGACCAAGTTCGCGCAAACCTTCTCCACCGCTGACGACAACCAACCAGCGGTCACCATCAAGGTGTACCAGGGCGAGCGCGAGATGGCGGTAGCCAACAAGTCGCTGGGCGAGTTCAACCTCGAAGGGATCCCGCCTTCGCCGCGTGGCACACCGCAAATTGAAGTATCTTTTGACATCGACGCCAACGGCATCTTGCACGTGGGCGCCAAAGACAAAGGCACGGGCAAGGAAAACAAAATCACCATCAAAGCTAACTCGGGCTTGACCGAAGCCGAGATCCAGCAAATGGTGAAAGACGCCGAGCTCAATGCAGCCGATGACAAGAAGAAACTCGAAGTGATACAGGCGCGCAACGAAGCCGAAGCGAATGTGCACAGCGTCAAGAAGAGCCTCACTGAACATGGCGACAAGCTCGACGCGGGCGAGAAAGAGAAAATCGAAGCCGCGATCAAAGACCTGGAAGGCGTGATCAAGAGCGACGACAAAGAAAGCATCAGTTCCAAGAGCGCAGCCCTGATGGCAGCGAGCCAGAAGCTGGGCGAGAAAGTTTACGCCGACATGCAGGCCAAGCAAGCTGCCGAGGCCGCAGGCCCCGGTGCTGAGCAATCTGCCAAACCCGCCGACGACAATGTGGTGGACGCGGAAGTCAAGGAAGTGAAAAAGGGATAAGCCCGAAGCAGCTGTTGGCTGCTTTAAAACCCGCCGCGCTGAACCCGCTTTGGAGTTCAACGCGGCTTTTCTGTTGTTACGGAGCCCGCAAAAGCCATGGCCAAACGCGATTTTTACGAAATTCTGGGCTTGCCCAAGACCGCTTCGGACGAGGAAATTAAAAAGTCCTACCGCAAGCTGGCGATGAAGTTCCACCCGGACCGCAACCAGGGCGAAGCGGCCAAAGAAGCGGAAGTCAAATTCAAAGAGGCCAAAGAGGCCTACGAGATGCTGTCCGACCCGCAAAAACGCGCTGCCTACGACCAGCACGGCCACGCCGGTGTGGATCCGAATATGCGCGGACCTGGCGGCGAAGGCTTTGGCGGCTTTGCCGAAGCCTTCGGAGATATTTTTGGCGAGATGTTCGGCCAGCAGCAGCGTGGCGGGCGCGGTGGGCGCCAGGTGTTTCGCGGCGGCGACCTGAGCTATGCGATGGAGATGTCGCTAGAGGAAGCGGCCAACGGCAAGGATGCGCAAATCCGAATCCCCACCCATGAAAACTGCGATGTCTGCGCCGGTGCTGGTGCCAAGCCGGGCAGCCAGATCAAAAACTGCGGCACCTGCGGCGGCGCTGGCGTGGTGCAAATGCGCCAGGGCTTTTTCAGCGTGCAGCAAACCTGCCCGACGTGTCGCGGCGGAGGCAAAATCATTGCCGAACCTTGTATCGCTTGCGCGGGTCAGGGCAAGATCAAAAAGCAAAAAACGCTGGAAGTCAAAATTCCGGCCGGTATCGACGCGGGGATGCGTATTCGCAGCGCGGGCAATGGTGAGCCGGGTACCAATGGTGGGCCGCCGGGTGACTTGTACATCGAGATTCGGCTCAAGAAACATGATATTTTCGAGCGCGATGGCGATGACTTGCATTGCACGGTGCCGATCGATATCGTGGCAGCCGCGCTCGGGGGCGAGATCGAGGTACCCACGCTACAAGGCAAGGCGGCTATCGACCTTCCTGAAGGAACCCAATCAGGCAAACAGTTCCGTTTGCGCGGCAAAGGCATCAAAGGCGTGCGATCGAGCTATCCTGGCGATTTGTACTGCCACATCACCGTCGAGACACCCGTCAAGTTGACCGAGCATCAGCGCAAACTGCTGCGCGAACTCGATGAGTCCTTTCGCAAAGGTGGTAGCAAACATTCGCCCTCGGGCGATAGTTGGACGGACCGCCTGAAAAGCTTTTTCAGCTGATTGAGGAATCCATAGCGTATGACCGGGCCCACGCATGCCGCACCGGACCTGCGCTACCTGACCGCGGCCTTTTACCTTTTTGTCGATCTACCCGATTGCGCACAGTTCAAAGCCCCGCTGCAAGCACTGTGTGAGGCCCAGCAGGTAAAAGGCTTGGTTTTGTTGGCCCCCGAAGGCATTAACAGTACGATTGCCGGCCCAGCAGAGGGCGTGCATACGGTGCTGGCTTGGCTGCGCAGCCAAGCCCCATTTGCCGCTTTGCAACACAAAGAATCCTGGTCCGACAAAGCACCGTTTCGCCGCATGCGCGTACGCATCAAAAAAGAAATCGTGACCATGGGTGTGCCCGGTTTGCGCCCGGCCAGCCAGGCAGGGCGCTACGTCAGCGCACAAGACTGGAATGCGCTGATCGCCGACCCGGACGTAGTGCTGGTCGATACCCGCAATGACTACGAAGTAGAGCTGGGCAGTTTTACAGGCGCTATCAACCCCGGCATACAAAGCTTTGCACAGTTGCCCAACTGGCTGCAGGCACAAGGCCTGCTTGACCCGGCCAAGCCGCGCAAAGTGGCTATGTTTTGCACCGGCGGCATCCGCTGCGAAAAGTCCACCGCCTTGTTACGCGCCCAAGGCCTGCTGGAGGTCTATCACCTGGAAGGCGGCATTCTCAAATACCTGGAGACGGTGGCACCCGAAAGCAGCCGCTGGCAGGGCGAATGCTTTGTGTTTGACGAGCGGGTGTCGGTGGCACACGGCGTGCAGACCGGCAGCCACCAACTGTGCCGTTGCTGCCGTCAGCCCCTGCCATCGGGCGCATTGGAGTCAGATCAATTTGAATTGGGTGTGAGCTGCCCGCGTTGTTTTTGCCTGACCAGTGAAATGCAGAAAAATAGCGCGCGGGAGCGGCAAAGGCAATGGGAACGCGCAAAGGCTAAAGCCAGCGTCAGGCATCTTTCCGATTTCGCAAGCGAGCAAATTGACTGCGACAAGGCGCTTGGCCATGGCTAAGCCGCTGCCCATTCTTTATTCCTTCCGGCGCTGCCCGTATGCCATGCGCGCGCGTCTGGCTTTACATTCCAGCGGCATCGCATTGCAACACCGCGAGGTCGAACTCAAGAACAAACCTGCCAGCCTTTTGGCTGCATCGCCCAAGGGCACGGTACCGGTGTTGGTGCTGCCTGATGGCCAGGTGATAGACGAAAGCCTGGACATCATGCGCTGGGCTTTGCAAACCCAAGACCCATTGCAGTGGTGGCCACAGGATGCGGCGATTCTGAACAATGCGATGGCCTTGATAGAGGAAAACGACGGGCCGTTTAAATATGCTTTGGACCGCTACAAATACCCGCACCGTTTCGGCTTAAAGGATGGTGATACCTGGCGCGCGACGGGATCCCAGTTTCTCTTGCAGTTGGAGGCGCGGTTGGAGCGCACGCCTTTTCTTACGGGCAATCACTGGGGTCTGTGCGACGCCGCTTTGGCGCCCTTTGTGCGGCAGTTTGCGCATACCGACAAGACGTGGTTAGCGGCGCAAGCCTGGCCGCGTTTGGCACGCTGGCTGGCCGCGTTTGAAGCCTCGGCGGCGTTTGCCGCCATCATGGAAAAACAGAGCCCTTGGCTAGAAGTCTAAGGAAACTAAGCGCAGCGCAGTGCCACCACGCTCCAAGTTTTAAAACGCTTCTAAAGCCAATGCTGTCACCGCATCAGCGCCCTCGACAATGCTGTCGCGCAGGCCCGGCACCTTGGTGAGGATGTGGTCGGCATAAAAGCGTGCGGTACTGATTTTGGCCTGCATAAATTCTTGGTCCACACCCGCAGCCCATTGGGCTTGCGCCACCAATAGCGAGCGGCCCATTTGCCAGCCCGCCATCACATTACCCGCCAGCATCAAATACGGCACGCTACCTGCATAGACCGCGTTGGGGCTGGCTTTGGAATGCCCGGCCACGAAGTCCACCACCTCCACAAAGGCGGCACGCGCAGCGTCCAGGCGCTTGGCCATAGCAAGTGCATCAGCGCTGCCGTTGGCCCGTAAATCTGCCACTGTGGTAGCCACTTGGGCGGCAATCGCCTTGGCGGCCTGACCGCCGTCACGCGCGGTTTTCCGCCCTACCAGATCGTTGGCCTGAATCGCGGTGGTACCTTCGTAAATCGTCAAAATTTTGGCGTCGCGGTAGTACTGGGCCACGCCGGTCTCTTCGATAAAACCCATACCGCCATGCACTTGCACCGCCATGGACGTCACTTCCAGGCTCATCTCGGTGCTAAAGCCTTTGACCAGCGGCACCATAAATTCGTAAAAAGTCTGGTGCTCTTTACGCGCCTGTGCATCCGGGTGGTGATGCGCCACGTCAAAAGCGGCAGCGGCCACCGAGGCCAAGGCGCGGCAGCCTTGCACATAGGCGCGCATGGTCATCAGCATGCGGCGTACATCCGGGTGATGGATGATGGGCGCGCTGGTATTCATGGAGCCGTCGACTGGACGGCTTTGCACCCGATCGCGCGCGAACTGCGCTGCCTTTTGGTAAGCCCGCTCGGCCACCGCAATGCCTTGCACGCCCACGCCATAGCGGGCAGCGTTCATCATGATGAACATGTACTCCAGGCCCCGGTTTTCCTGGCCCACCAAGTAGCCCACCGCACCCGGCCCTGCACTATCGGCCAGCGAACCGGCCAGGCCATCGCCAAATTGCAGCACCGCCGTGGGGCTGGCTTTGATACCCATTTTGTGCTCGATGCTGACGCATTGCACATCATTGCGCGCGCCAGGATTGCCTTGCGCATCGACCACAAACTTCGGCACCACAAACAAGCTGATGCCTTTGACACCTTCGGGCGCGCCCTGCACCCGCGCCAGTACCAAATGGACGATGTTTTCCGCCATGTCATGCTCACCCCAGGTGATGTAAATTTTGGTACCGAAAACGCGGTAAGTGCCGTCGGGCTGCGGCTCGGCGCGGGTGCGCACCAGGGCCAAGTCACTACCGGCCTGAGGCTCGGTCAGGTTCATGGTGCCGGTCCATTGGCCGCTGACAATTTTTTCCAGGTAAATCGCTTTGAGCTCATCCGAGCCTGCGGTCAGCAAAGCTTCGATAGCGCCGTCGCTGAGCAGCGGGCACAAGGCAAAACTCATATTGGCCGAGTTCTGCATCTCGCCGCAGACCGCACCAATGGTCTTGGGCAGACCCTGGCCACCAAACTCCACCGGGTGCTGCAAACCCTGCCAGCCGCCCTCGGCAAACTGCTGGTAGGCCTCTTTGAAACCGGGGGTGGCGGTGACTACGCCGTTCTTCCAAGCGCTGGGGTTTTGGTCACCGACCCAGTTCAGGGGGGCTAGCACTTCTTCGTTGAACTTGGCCGATTCTTCCAACACCGCTTGCGCCGTGCCCAAGTCCGCATCCTCAAAACCGGGCAATTGGGCGATCTGGTCAATGCGCGCCAAGTGCTCGATATTGAACAGCATGTCTTTGACGGGGGCGGAATAGGTCATGGCACTTCTCACAAAACAAAAGCAAAAAAAAGGCAGCGCTTAGCTGCCTTCGGGGAGCGCTGGATCAGAGCGCTGCGACAAACTCGGGCACTGCCACGAAAAGGTCTGCCTCCAGACCGTAATCGGCCACGCTGAAGATAGGCGCTTCGGCGTCTTTGTTGATCGCCACGATGACCTTGCTGTCTTTCATACCCGCCAGATGCTGGATGGCGCCGCTGATGCCACAAGCGATATAGAGCTGGGGGGCAACGATCTTGCCGGTCTGGCCCACTTGCCAGTCGTTGGGCGCATAGCCTGCGTCCACAGCCGCACGGCTGGCCCCCATGGCAGCACCGAGTTTGTCGGCCAGCGGGGTCATGATTTCCATGAATTTTTCATTGGAACCCAAAGCACGGCCACCGGAGACGATGATCTTGGCCGCCGTCAATTCGGGGCGGTCATTGCGCGCGATTTCCGAACGCAAGAAGCTCACATCGGCGCTGGCAGATGAGGCTGCGGGGGTTTCGACAGCGGCGCTGCCGCCGGTGCTCGCTGCTGCGTCAAAACCGGTGGTGCGCACGGTGATGACCTTGATGGCGTCACCGCTTTGCACGGTGGCAATCGCATTGCCTGCATAAATCGGACGCTCGAAGGTGTCCGGGCTCTCGACTTTGGTGATATCGGAGATTTGTGCCACATCGAGCTTGGCAGCCACGCGCGGGGCGATGTTCTTGCCCACTGCAGTGGCAGGGAAAAGAATGTGGCTGTAGGCGCTCGCCATGCCAACCACCTGGGCAGTCACGTTTTCGGCCAGGCCGTTGGCAAATGCAGCGCTATCGGCATGTATGACTTTGGCAACACCGGCAACCGCAGCAGCGGCTGCGGCGGCACCGCCTGCGTTATGCCCGGCGATCAGCACATGCACATCGCCACCGCATTGCACTGCAGCGGTGATGGTATTGAGGGTAGAGGGCTTGATGCCCGCGTTATCGTGTTCAGCAACGACGAGAGAGGTCATGGTGTGTCCTGGTGACAAAAGGATTGAATAAGGTGGGCCGCAAGATTTTTAGATGACCTTGGCGTCATTGCGCAGCTTCTCGACCAAGGTAGCAACATCGGCCACTTTGATACCGGCGCTGCGGGCCGCGGGCTCGACCACTTTAAGGGTCTTGATACGGGGGGTGACATCCACGCCCAGGTCAGCGGGGCTATAGGTGTCGAGCTGCTTTTTCTTGGCCTTCATGATGTTGGGCAGCGTCACATAACGTGGCTCGTTCAGGCGCAAATCGGTGGTGATAATGGCCGGCAGTGACAGGCTTAGGGTTTCGGAGCCGCCATCGACTTCGCGGGTCACCGTGGCTTTGCCATCGGCCACTTCCACTTTGCTGGCGAAAGTGGCTTGCGGGCGGTCGCACAGGGCGGCGAGCATTTGGCCGGTTTGGTTGCAATCGTCGTCAATCGCCTGTTTGCCCAAAATCACCAGACCGGGCTGCTCTTTGTCCATCAAGGCTTTGAGGATTTTGGCGACGGCCAGGGGTTGCAGTTCTTCGGCAGTTTCCACCAGTATGGCGCGGTCGGCGCCAATGGCCATGGCGGTGCGCAGGGTTTCGGTGCATTGGCTGACGCCGCAGGAAACGGCGATCACTTCGGTGGCCACGCCTTTTTCCTTGAGCCGGACTGCCTCTTCGATAGCGATTTCGTCAAAAGGATTCATGCTCATTTTGACGTTGGCGATATCCACACCGCTGCCGTCAGATTTAACGCGGACTTTGACGTTGTAGTCCACCACGCGCTTGACCGGAACCAACACTTTCATACACACCACTCCAGAGGTAAATAAATGAACAACTTGCTATGGCTTGCGCCCAAGCTGCGGGGCAACCCAAGATTCTATGCGCCGCCTTGATTCGTCTTGCTTACAAACAGGCAGCTGCGGCTTGCTTGGCAAAAAAGAACGATCGTGCTTTTTTATTATAGTGGCCGCTTTGGATGGGCTTGTCGCATTTACCCAGGGCAAGGCAGGCTATTGCGAGGGAAGCCGCGCTTTGCCAAACTGCAAGACGCCGTCCTCCAATGCACTCCAACGCAAGGCCAATAAATCGCGCACATAGTTCTGGTACAGACGCCAGGGTTTTTTACTACCCTGCTTGGGAAAGCGGTCCAGGGCGCGCTGGAAATAGCCGGAGCTAAAGTCCACCCAGGGCTCTGGCTGCACCGTGGCGTCCTTGAGCTGCGGCATCACGCTATCCAAACCGTGGCGCTGCATATGGCGTAAAAGGCGTAGCACATACTGCCCGGTCAGGTCACTTTTGAGCGTCCAGGATGCGTTGGTATAGCCAAACACATAGGCGAAATTGGGCACGCCGTTGAGCATCATGCCTTTGTAACTGAGGCATTGCCCCACCTGCAGGGGTGCACCGTCGACGGCGATCTGCATACCGCCAAAGCCCAGCAAATCCAGCCCGGTGGCGGTGACGATGACATTGGCGGGAAGGAGCGCGCCGCTGTGCAAGCGAAGGCCTTGAGGTTCAATCATTTCAATCGTATCGGTCACCATACGCGCCTTTCCCTGGCTGATGGCGGCAAACAAGTCGGCATCGGGGACCAGGCAAATTCGCTGGTCCCAGGGTTGGTAGGTGGGCGTGAAATGCGGGTCCACCGCATAGCCTGGGGGCAGTGCCTGGGCCGCGCCTTGCAGGATGCGGGCCTTGGCCAGCGCGGGCTTGCTGCGGGCCAAGGTGAAATAAAACAAACCGGTCAGCACATTCTTCCAGCGCGTCAGCGCATAGGCCAGTTTCGAGGGCAGGATGCGGCGCAGCGCATCGGCAATCGCATCGCGGCTGGGCCGCGCCACCACATAAGTGGGCGATCGCTGCAAGAGCGTCACCTCGGCTGCAAGCTTGGCCAGCTCGGGCACCAGCGTCATGGCGGTGGCGCCACTACCTATCACCACCACCCGTTGGCCTCTGTAATCCAGGTCTTGCGGCCAATGCTGCGGATGCACCACACGGCCCAGGAAACTATCCATACCGGGGAAGGCCGGCGTGTAGCCATGTTCGTAGTTGTAGTAGCCACTGCACATCAGCAAAAAGCGGCACTGCACTTGCAACACGGTGCCGTCCGCCAAGCGCTTGACAGCAACATGCCAACGCGCTGCGCCGCTGTCCCAATCGGCAGACAGCACTTTGTGCCCAAAGCGGATCAGCGGCAGCACGCCAAACTCTTGGGCCGTCTCTTGCACATACTGAAAGATGGAGGGGCCATCGGCAATCGCCTTGGCCCCGGTCCAGGGTTTGAAAGAGTAGCCTAGGGTGTGCATATCCGAATCCGAGCGGATGCCGGGGTAGCGGAACAAATCCCAGGTGCCGCCTAGGCGCTCGCGGGCTTCCAAAATCAACACCGATTGCTGCGGCAGGCCTTGACGCACATGCACCGCGCTGCCGATACCAGACAGGCCTGCGCCGACGATCAAGGTATCAATATGCTCGATGTTCATGCCGCAAACACCCGCGAGAAACGACCCATGGACGACCAATAGACATCGCCGTTCCAGCCCACACTAGGGAAGACCACGCCCTGCGTAATGCCGCCCACACGCACCCTGCCCTGTTCGGCGCCGGTGGTGATATCCAGCAACACCACTTCTTCACCCCAGCGCCGGTAGTCATTGACCACCACCTGCCCACGTTCAGGCAATAAAACCATGTGGCTGGCCACGCCAAAGTCTGCTTTGTGCCACAGAGGTTGCAAGTCTTGTATCGCATTACCAAAACGCCAGGCGCGCAAATAACGGTTCGCCGAGTCATAGCCCAGCACGATACGCCGTTGCACATCGACCAAGGGCGGGTTGGTAATGCTGCCTCCGGCCAAGCCGCTGACATCCCAGGCCGCGTGATCGCTGCTATCGGTCAGCGACACGCGCAGCAAGCGGTTGGCCGTGCGGCTGACGCCCGCGCCCTGCATGTTGATGCGGTAGCGGTGGTGCCCGTTGTCCATGAACCAGGCACTGTGCCCATCGATGACCACATCCCAGCCATAGCTTTGCGCGCTGCTGCCAATGTAGTCCCAGCGCCATTGCGAATCCAGCTTGAGGGTTTGCGCTTGTTCGTCCCAATGCAGCCGGAAAATCGAACGCACGCCCACGACGTAAACCGTATTGCCCACCGCGCTTAGGCGCGCAATCGAGGGCTCAGGGCAGAGCACATCGGCACACACCGATTGCAGGCCCTCGGGGTCTAGCACGCTCAGTTGTGCGGACTGCTTATCGGACAAATTTTTAGTAACGATCAGCCCCTTGTCCAAAATCACAAACGAGTTGTAAGGCTGGGTCACCGGCAGCATGCGGCTTTGCTTGCGCGCGCAATGCCGGTCCAGCCGGTGCGCGTAACGCCCATACACCACATACACATCGCCGTTGCGGTGAATGGCCATGCCACCAGGCCACATGGGGCCGCCAGGCAATCGGCCCGAGCTTTCCAAGGTTTTGAGCGTGATGGGATCGATGCGCTCCACGCAAGACGTCGTGGCTAAACCAAAGTTGGCGCGCAGCGCCGAGTGCGTGAGCAAATACACCTCGCCGGGGTCACCGAGCACCGTCATGGTCGATAGCGTGGTGTTGCGGCTCGTGCTGCGCAAATGCTGGCCGGGCAGCAGGTGCAGTCCACTGCCGGGGCTAGCCGTTTGCAAGCGCGAAGGGCCGGCATCCTCGGCCGGCCAAGGGCTGGCGTAATAGCCAGCACTCATAGGCGGCGCTTGCGTTTGCGCCATAGCAGCCACACCGGCAGCAGCACCAATGCGGCCAGGATCAAAGCCATGGTTTTGCCATGCACCGGCAGCCAGTAACGCCAAAATCCGTTAATCATCACTTGCTTTTGCGGGCTGTAGTCTGGCGGCATGTCCAGCACCTGGTTGGCTTTGGCCCAGACCACAAAGTCCGCTTGCATGGTGGCAAATTCTTGGGGCCGTTGGGCGCTCAGGTCTTGGGTTTCCCCAGGGTCTGTGCTGAGGTCATAGAGCCGCCACACACCATCGCCCAGCGGAGGCATATTGCGCAGCAATTTCAAGTTGCCTTTGAATAAAGCCGAATTGCCCGACAACTCATAGCCCAGGGTTTGCTCGGGCTTGCGCACGGTGGTAGCAGTGCCCTGCAAAAGCGGCAGCAAACTCATGCCGGTCAGCGCTTCAACGGGGGCGCCTTTGTATTGCCCGGCATGCTGCGGCACTTGCGCAATCTCCAGCAAGGTGGGCGTGATATCGGTGACGTGGGTCAGGGCGTTTTCAATTTGGTTGGCGCGGCGCACTGGCGGGCCGGCCATCAGCATGGGGGCGCGGATACCGCCCTCACCGGCCCAAAATTTATAGGTATGTAGCGGTGCAGCCGATGCACTAGCCCAGCCGGGGCCGGGTATGCCGTAAGTGCCTCTGGCGCCCAGGGTCTCGGTGTCTTGTTTGTAGTTAAAAATCAGCCAGGGCTGCGCCTCGTGGTAGTCCGAACCTTCAGGGCCGTTGTCCGACAAAAACAAAAACACGGTGTTGTCGTACTGCCCGGTTTTCTTCAGGTGGTCTACCAAACGCCCCACATGCAAATCCATGGCCTCGGCCATGGCGGCATAGACCTCCATCTGGCGCTCCATGTGCAAGCGCTCTTTTTCGGACAATGCTTTCCAGTCTTGCGTGGTGGGCATGGTCGTCATCCGCGTGCTGGCAGGTACCAGGCCTAACTCAATTTGTTTGGCTAGCCGACGTTCGCGCAAAGCCGTCCAGCCATCGCGGTAACGGCCTTTGTATTTGTTTATAAGGTCTTGGGGCGCTTGTACCGGCACATGGTTGGCCTGGAAACCGACATAGGCAAAAAAGGGCTGGTCTTTACGCGCGTCGGCGTCCATGTACGCGATGGTGCGGTCAACAAAATACTGCGAGGAATAAAACTCGGCCGGCATCTGGGCCCGCTGCCCGTCTTCAAACCAATAGACCTCGGGCAAGTGCGGCAGGTATTGCTTGTTGGGTTCCCAGTTGTCCGAACCCGTGTCGCCTTGCACAATCGATTTATCAAAGCCGCGCTGGTTGGGCAGGTTGTAGGGCTCGGAGCCCACATTCCATTTGCCGGCGATATAGGTGCGGTAACCACTGTCTTGCAAGAGCGAGGCGACGGTCACCACATTGCGCGTCAGCGAGCCCTGGTAGCCGGGTTTGCCCAAATGCTCGGTAGGCATGGCTTCACGCAAATTGCCCACGCCGTTGCGGTGGTTGTCTACGCCGGTCAACAACATCGAGCGCGTGGGCGAACACGAGGCCGCCACATGGAAATTAGAAAAACGCAAACCGGCTTGGGCCAGCGCATTGAGATGAGGCGTGTCGATTTCACCGCCGAAAGCGCCCAGATCCGAAAACCCCCAGTCGTCGGCCACCAGCACCACGAAATTGGGCCGCTTGGCCGTCGCGCTAGGCGCCGCTGTCGACGCGGGGGCACCCGCGTTGGATGCGGCATTGGGCGAGACCGGAAACGCCAGCACGCCCAGCAAAGCCAACAGACTAAGACGCGCGCCCGGCCATTGATGTATCGACATTCCAATCATCTCCTTCTTACATTGCATGGCGCTCTAGCCAGCGCGACCCCGCAAGCCAAAATCCATCGGGCAATGTAGCACGCGCCTGTATCCCTACAGCACCTGCGCTGTCAAGCAAAGCACACCCTGCCGCCACGCGGCCAAAACCGGTCGCGTTCGATATGCGGCGCCTATTACGCTTCGGTGACAATCGGGCTCTTTTGGGAACCTTAAAACTACATGGCCAGCCACGCCACGCTTCGCAAAACCGCCGGTACCACTGCTGCGGATAAAACACTAGCCTCCCGCTTGGGCCGGGACGATTGGCTGGACGCGGCTTTTCGCGCTGCCGTCGAACACGGCTTTGACGGTGTGCGCGTGCTCACGCTGGCCGATACGCTGCAAGTCACGCGCGGCAGCTTTTATTGGCATTTCAAGGACCATGCGACCTTGATCGAGGCCCTGGTAGAACGCTGGCAGGCGCACGAGCTGGAAGCACACCACAGGCTGGAGCAAGCGGGCAGCGACGACCCGGCCAAAGCGCTGGAAATACTACTAGACCAGGCCCTGGCCCACGGCGGCGATGACCTGGACAATATGCGCTTTGAACTGGCCTTGCGCGCCCTGGGCCGACGCGATGCACACGTGGCAAGCCTGATGCGCAGCATGGACGAGTTACGCATTGCCTTGTTCAAACGCAAATTCATGCGCCTGGTGCAGGACGACAAAACCGCTGCTGAGTTAGCCACTTTGTTTTACCTGTCGGTCGTGGGCAGCTTTCACGCGCTGATTCAGCCGCAAATGCCCAGCGCCAGCAAACAGTTTTTTCTAGACATCATTGCCAAGCACTTAGTGCACAAGCAAAAGCGCTAAAACCGCACGCGGCCTTTACGGGCCAGGCGCTTGCAAGATGGTGCGAAAACCTAAATGGCTGACGGCTAAATCATCCTCTTGCGCTTGGCGCGCGCCAGGCCGGTAGCGCATGCAGTAATTGGGCGCGCACAAAAATGAGCCGCCTTTGATCACATAGCTTGCCGCTGCGCCGACCGCAGGCCGCAGACCGGCGTAGTCCGCCGTTTCAAATTCAGGCGCTAGGGTATTGTGATTTGGCAAGTACAGGTCGCGGGTGATTTCCCAGACATTGCCCAACATGTCAAACAAGCCCAGCGCGTTGGGCGCATAGCAGCCCACCGGCGCCAGCCCGACAAAGCCATCCTCCGCTGAATTACGCACGGGAAACAAGCCCTGCCAGGTATTCGCTTGCGCAGGCTGCGCGTGTTCCGTTTGCGTAGGCGCTGCGGCTGCGCGCGCCGCCCATTCCCACTGCGCTTCGCTAGGCAAGGCGCGCCCAGCCCATTGCGCATAAGCCAGCGCATCCCGATACGTCAGGTTGACGACCGGAAAGGACTCGCGGCCTTGGATAGATGTTTGCTGCCCTCCAGGGTGGCGCCAATTCGCACCGGGCAGATACCGCCACCACTGCGCCGGATTGCCACCGCCCACTACATCGTTGGGGCTGATAAACACCACGGCGCCGGGCAGGCGTAGATCGGGGGGAAGTTCGGGGTGCGCCTTGGCATCTACCGCCTGCTCCGCCACGGTGACATAGCCGGTAGCTTGCACAAAGGCCGCAAACTGCGCGTTGGTGACTTCGGTGCGGTCCATCCAAAACCCCTTGACCACCACGCTACGCACCGGCAATTCTTCGCGATAGACGCTGTCGCCCAGTTGCAGCGTACCGCCGGGCACCCAGACCATGCCCGGGTGCGCTGCCGATGGCGGCTGCGCGGGCAAGGCACATTGCAAGGGTTCTTGGCGAGCGTGCTCCTGTGCTTTATCGGCTGACCACCACAGCCAGGCGGCCAGCGCCAGCAAGAGGGCAGCAAGCGATACCAGCAAGCGTTTGGATGTCATGGTGTGCTGCGACTTGGAACTGTTGAGGGACGGTAGGGATTGTCCCGCAGACCTAGACTTTGCCTACGGACTTTACAGGGGCGCGTGAATCAGGTCTGCAATTCCGGCGACCTGCAAGATCGCGTCTGCCTGCGCCTTCTCAGCGGCATCTAGCGCAGCAAATTCTTCACGCAGCCAACGCAGGCATTTGCCCTGGTAAGTCACGGTGCCCTGGTCCCACACACCTTGCGGTAGTTCGACGCTTAATTGTTTTTCCCCACGCGACAAAGCGCGGGCATTAGCCAGTATCACCGGCACATAGCCTTGCGCCAATTCGGCCAGCAAGGCTAAGAGGCTGGCCGGTAGGTGCGCGGCATCTAGCCAGGCATCGTCTTGCACCTCCAGGCCCGACAAATCTTCCACCCAACCAGTCCAGGCAAAAGTGCGCGGTGCGTGTTGCACGGCCAAGTCCATCGACGTGGGGTCGAACAAAGCCAGTTGCGACAACTGCCCGTACAGCGCAAAGTCGCTAGCGCCTGGTCTTGCGCCCATTAAAAATGCATGCTGCGAAAAATGCGCATCCAAAAGATTTAGCAAGCGCACATAGCCCGCCTCTATCAAAGGCGCGGTAGTGGGGTTAGAACCAATGACCGGCAACCTCTCTATTTGCCGCTTTGAAAAAAATGCTTTGCTTGCGGCATAGACTGGTTCATCCATCTGCAAACCGGCCCAATGCAGGGGAATGGTCTTACTGGCGCGGTCAATATCGGGCGCGTAATGCCAGCGGTAATGGAACATGGCCTTTGTGAGCCACTCGTCGGCAAAGTCTTCGAGTAAGGAGTCGATGAGGGCCAACACTGCATTAGCAGGCCTGGCCGCACGGCCCGACAACTCGCGCTCCAGACGGCGCAACAGCGGCGTCGAATCAGTCACCGCTTGCAACTGGCCGTGGGCATCGGGCAGGTAAAACGTAGGCAGCAACTCTACGGCCGGCTTGGGCATGCCCGCGCGGTCAGCGGCCTCGCCGACCAGGTAGCGGTACGGTATATGGCGATAGCGCATCAGCGCCATCATCTTGCGGGTGTAGGGCGAGCCGGGCGTGCCTTTGAATACCAAGGGCGCTTGCATGGCCAGCCCCGCCCTTACGCCGCTGTGGCCGGCGCTGCCATCACCGGCTTAACCGGCGTAAAAAAGCGTGTGTTCTCGCGCAGCCAAGCTTGCGAGTTGCTGGCGTCGTGTTGCTCAGGATGAAAATCAGGACGCAAATAGTCGCGCCACATCGACACGTTGCTGCGGTACAGGCCATCCTTGGCCAGCAGCAAACGCCAGGCGCTGCGCCAGGTGCTCCATTGGAACAAGCTGCCGTCGTGCCACAAATTGCGCACAGTCTGGCGCATCACGTCCATCGTAAAAATCCAGCTCACTACCTTAAAGGTACGCACCCGCCATTTATGGCTGCCACCGGCGGCTTGGTAAATATTGAAAGCGGTGCTGCGGTGCTCGGACTCTTCGGAGGCATGCCACTTCCACAGGGTTGCCAAGCGTTCTTCCGCGCCTTCAAATGCCTCGGGGTGGCGCAGCGTCCAGTCGGCAAACATAGCGGTGAAGTGTTCGGTGGCTGCGGTGACCGCAAGGTGGATACGGGGGTCTAGGTGTTCGGCTTTTTTGGCACGCTTGGCGGCGCGTACTTCAATCTCGTTGACAAAGCCCTGGCGCGTGAGCTGCGCGTTGAAGAGTTCGTGGATGCGCCGGTGCGTGGCCTCTTGGCCAACAAAGCCCTGCACTTCTTTGGCGTATTTTTCTTGCTCAGCCGCAGGCAGTGCTTTAAAGCAAGCGCGCACCGAGTCCATGAAATACTGCTCGCCCCAAGGAAAGCTCATGGACAAGGCATTGAAAAAAGCCGAACGGAAAGCATCGCCCCCATTCCAGCGCTGATCGAAGGGCGTCGTCAAATCCACCAGCAAACGCCTTACTACTAAATCGGTCATACAACACTTTCTTCCATAACTAAATTTTTAACTTCGCGCAGCTCACGCCGCAAAACTTTGCCCACATTGCTTTTGGGCAATTGGCTATCAAACACTACTTTGCGCGGCACTTTGTAGCCGGTCAAATGTTCGCGGCAATGGTGTACCACCATTTCTTCGGTCAGGGCGGG
>CAMBNY010000004.1 GCA_945869165.1 Comamonas sp. lk
CGCAGCTCGGTCTGCTCAGGATCTGGCAATAAAGACCAACACCAGCATTCTGGTTGTGGTGGACGGAAAGAATGTCCACATCCCAGCCGCTGAGCTCATAAAAATGCGAGAAAGCGAAGGCCAATCAGTTATCAAGTGAGTGGCACATCTGATGGACCGACTGACGTTATCGCCGAAGAATTTAAATCGGCGCTTTGATCGTTAGTGCTGGCAACCCAAAGTGAAATGGCCTGAACATCTGGATTTACCGGGCAATTCGTAAATGCATCGCTAGATGTCAGTGAACCACCCCAAAACGCAAAGCTCAAAACTTTTACGAGAATGTGCGCCACCTATGCTAAAAATTGCTCGAAATCTGTTGCTTTCCTTGGTCGTACTCTTAGCAATTGGCGTGGCCGTCGTGTGGGCGCCTGATCGCCCGGTAGAGGAATTGACTACCCGCTGGGCGCTGCAACCTTCCCAATTCGTGGTCATTGATGGCATGAGCGTGCATTTGCGTGACGAAGGCCCAAGGGATGACCTGGAAC
The DNA here is from genome assembly GCA_945869165.1 of Comamonas sp. lk. GTDB lineage: Bacteria > Pseudomonadota > Gammaproteobacteria > Burkholderiales > Burkholderiaceae_C > Allorhodoferax. The sequence goes on from CAMBNY010000004.1 coordinate 528, forward strand.
CCATCATTCTTTTGCACGGTACTGGCGCCAGTTTGCACACCTGGGATGCTTGGACCGAGGCACTCAAATCGAAACACCGGGTGATACGCGTGGATTTGCCAGGGTTTGGCCTCACTGGACCAACCAAGGACGGCAACTACCAAATGCCCGCCTACACGCATTTCATGAACTCATTGATGGACATGCTGCAAATAAAGCGTGCGGTTTTGGCAGGTAATTCATTTGGTGGCGATGTCAGCTGGCAAACCGCTGTTGCCTACCCAGACCGGGTTTCACGGCTTATATTGGTCGATTCCTCAGGATATGCCACCACAGCCGCGTCAGTACCAATAGCTTTTAAACTTGCACAAATGCCCCTGCTCAGCCGCCTTTTGAGCAACATCTTGCCGCGCAGCGTCATTGAATCTAGCGTTCGAAATGTCTATGCAGATCCCGCTAAGGTCACGCCTGAATTGGTTGATCGCTATTACGACTTGGCCCTACGCTCAGGCAATAGAAAGGCCATCACCGAAAGGTTCGCGCAGAACAAGCCTGGCCAAAATGAATCAGCCATCAAGCAGGTAAAGGTGCCGACCTTGATCATTTGGGGAGGTCTTGACCGGCTCATCACTCCGGACAATGCCGAAAAATTTCATCGCGATATCACCGGTAGCCAACTAATCGTTTTTGAAAAGCTGGGACATGTGGGACACGAGGAAGATCCTGCTGCTACTGTGGCTGCAGTTCAGACATTTCTGCGTAAATAATGTCTGCTGCTCTTGCCAATTTGCGCTGAGGCGAGGCGCTGGAATCCCCGGCCGCGCAAGCATTGTGTTGCATAAATCTGCACGCCCTTATAGTACAAATGTCAGGTGCAGATGGGAATACCCAGGTGCGATTGGGTATCCAAAAGGATGCCGGAGGCAGCTAATTCCTCGTGATTTCGTTCTTTTGAATACCTGTCGTGGATCCGGCTGGTGTTGTAATCGGTGCCTTTTCCAGTTGCATATTCTGACAAAACATGATTACACATCAAGGTAGCCGGATCAGGTGAATACAGACACACAGCAAATTTCAAGCATTTAAATTTTGGATTGAATAGTTCGCCTTTTTATGAATAACTATGTTATCAATACTGACTTGTCGCAACGTTGTGTTGTGGATAGTAACGCCCTGCCCTGGCAGCCATCTCCATCACCTCTGGTACATCGCAGGCTTTTAGAACGCGACGGCGGTGAGATAGCCCGAGCGACTTCAATCGTGCGGTATGACGCAGGTGCTAAGTTCGATTTTCATGAGCACGCGCTTGGCGAAGAAATTCTGGTGCTCGATGGCACTTTGAGCGACGAATTTGGGGACTATGGGCCAGGCACCTATTTGAAGAATCCCTCAGGTTCCGGCCACGCGCCGTTTTCTCTGAACGGATGCACCTTGTTTGTGAAACTCAGGTACCTTTCACCTGATGATAGTGAGCGGGTGGTGGTCCATACCCAACAATCGCCCTGGTTCCAGGGAATGGTAGATGGGCTCAAGGTTATGCCCCTGTCTGAATTCGGCACCAGTCACACCGCATTGGTGCGATGGGCACCGCAAACATATTTCAATCCTCACCGGCATTACGGAGGCGAGGAGATTTATGTGGTGGAAGGCGTGTTTTCCGACGAGCATGGTAGTTACCCACAGGGGAGCTGGATTCGCAGTCCGCACCTCAGCCAGCACCAGCCGTTCAGTGTGGAGGGATGTCTCATACTGGTCAAAACGGGACATCTTCTTGACTGATTTAGGGGCCATTCCCATGAGTAACAAAGCTTCCACTGTCCTGGATAAGTTGGCTGAGTACGAGGCGTCGAATATTTCTACCCAGCCGCTGTACGACGAGTGGTCACAGACTTATGAAAAAGACCTGGTGGGCAATCTTGGTTATACCGGACACCTGATTGCAGCCCGTGCGCTTGCAGAATTTGCGCCCGACAAGGCAGCCTCCATCATTGACATCGGGTGCGGCACAGGCCTAGTGGGACAAACGCTTAAAACCCTGGGCTACGGCCACATCGATGGCATTGATTTTTCTGAAAAAATGCTTAACGTCGCGCGGCCCAAAGCCATTTATGGGAAGCTAGTGCCAGGCGACTTGATGAAGAAAACGGTGATCGAAACTAACGCATATCAGGCTGCTGTTTGTGCAGGTTCATTTGCCCCGGGGCATCTAGGTCCCGAATGCTATCCAGAAATTATTCGGCTGGTAGCGCCCGGAAGTCCCATAGTGATTTTCATGAATGGAGCACATTTTGTGGAAGACGATTACCAGTCGCACATCGATCGGCTAGAGCAATCCAAGGTCTGGAAGGTTCTTGAAATCAAAGCGTTCAATTACATGAGCGCTCTAGAGCGACCAGGCCGCTTGATCGTTACGCGGAAATGCTAATTTCGTTGATCGAGTGAGTTGAATGAGTAGTTGAAGCAATGCTTAAGAACTGCAATTAAACGCAGCAGCAGAGTTGCATAAATCTGCACACCCTTATAGTAGCAAGGTCAGGTTCATATATGAATATCCAGGTGCCATTGGGGTAGTCCAAATGAATGCCGTAGGCAGCCAATTCCTTGTTCTGGAAAATCTCGACCGGCAAAGCACCAGCCATTCAGCCGTTTCTCAACCCAATCAGGGCTAAATACTTGCATGCAAACTTTCCAAGCCAGTGTGCGCGTGCGTGTCGATGGACGCAGCCAAATCGTGCAAACTCAGATACGTGCCCCCAACTCCAATGACGCACGTTGGTTGCTGTGGGCGCAGTTCAGTTTTCACAGCATCACCAGCGGTCCCAGTAAGGTCAAGACACCCTGATAATTTATATCCTATGCTTGGAAGTCCGGTACGCTTGTCAGCGTCACTGAAGTGGGTGATCCACATAAAATGATAGAACTCCAAGAGGTCCCCACCATGTTGAAAATTATCCCTTTGTATGCGGCCTTGCTGGCACTCTTTTACGTATATCTCAGTGCGCGAACCATTGGAGTAAGGCGTAATGCCAAGATTTCTATAGGTGATGGTGGAGATGATTCAATGCTGCGCGCTATGCGTATGCATGCAAATTTTGCTGAATATGCACCGATCACGTTGCTTTTATTGGCCTTTGTGGAAATGCAGGGTGGACCAAGTTGGATGCTTCACACGCTGGGTGCACTGCTATTGATAGCCAGGCTTTCGCATGCCTACGGCATAAGTTCGGCTGAAGCCCCGGGAAAATTCAGAGTGGCGGGTATGGCTGGAACGTTTACGACCATTGTTATTTCAGGATTCTGGTTGATCAACACCTTTGTCATTTCGCAGGGATTTCCATGAGAAAACTGCTAGTAGCAGTCGCCATAACCCTGGCATTTCTAAATAGTTCCTTAGACTAGCGCATGTATGACGGCAGTGCTCACCAGATCGGTCGCGCAGATAGCCTGCGTCGCATGCAAATCATCGTGTACTTTTACTTCTTTCTGTGATCAATACTCACTGGGCAGCATGATCACCCAGTGATCATCGTCACCTTCTTGAATTCAGGATCACCTCCTTCGCTGAAGATCCATACTCAATAAAATATACTTATGTTGGAACTTCGCAAAATCTTTCTATTTGTTGCAGTCACTGGATTGGCTTGTGCCCTGCTAGCTGCCTGCGTCAGCAGGGTGCCTAACTCCAACATCGACTACGACGCCAACAAACCACACCATCGCCCTGACGGATTCGTCAATCGCTACATAGAAAGATCCGATAAACCAGGCCTTTTGCGCTGGCAATGGGAGCGCTTCCGAGATGGCTTGCCCAAACCGCCTGCGGTGCCCATCATGGGGGTGAAGCCAGACCATGAGTTGATCAACAGCGACACTGCCCAACCCAGAGTGACTTGGGTTGGACATTCGACCTTGCTGGTTCAAATAGATGGCCTGAACCTGCTGACAGATCCGCACTGGGGCCAACGTGCTTCACCATTCAGTTTTGCAGGCCCCAAGCGACATCAAGAGCCTGGTATTCCTTTTGACAAACTACCACGTATCGATGGTGTCGTGATCTCACACAACCACTGGGATCATTTAGATCAAGAAACCGTTCAGGCGCTCATGGATGGTCATTCAGATATTCGTTTCTTTGTACCGCTTGGCATACAGCATTGGTTTAAAAAAGAAATTAAAGGTACAGTTTTGGATGGCACTGAGCGAAATGTCATTGCACTAGATTGGGATCAACATGCAAGCCTAAAGGGCAAAACAAAAGTCCTTGAGTTGCACTTTCTGGCAGTACAACATTGGAGCGCTCGATCGATTGGCGACCGCTACGAAACGCTGTGGGGCAGTTGGGCGCTTTTGCATCCAGATTTTCGATTCTGGTTTTCCGGCGACTTGGCTTACTCGCCTGATGCCAAAGACATTGGGGATCGAATAGGCGGCTTTGATTTGGCAGCCATTGCCATCGGCGCTTACGAACCTAGATGGTTCATGAAAGACTCCCATCTCAATCCGAAGGAGGCCCTGCAGGCCATGAAAGATGTCAAAGCCAAAGCGGCTATAGGCATTCACTGGGGTACTTTTGACGGCATGAGTGATGAGCCTTTAGATCAAGCGCCGAAGGATTTAGAGATTGCCAAGAATGAGTCGTCTTTGCCTCTGAATTTCTTTGTACTAAAGCATGGTGAGAGTTGGGTTGGAAGATAGGTAATTTTCTTGCTAAGCTCGCTAGCTTAAGGTGTTTGGAGCGGACGTCTCATACTGGGATACTAAATACTATTGCCGGCCGTTGAAGTTCAAATTCGGCATGGCCTAGCGTTCATACACACACCGAAATCCAATGTAAACCGCATAAAAATCTGCGGGTTTAAATGCTTGCACATCGGCCTTCATATTGAACGCGCCGTACCACCAGGAGCCCCCGACCGTACGTCGCTCACGCCCATTGCCGTCGGAACTGTCGGTGGTCCACTCCCACACGTTGGCTCCCATGTCGTACAAGCCATTGACGCCATTTTTTGTGGCACCTGCGGGCGCCGCACGCGGCCATGGATCGACGTCACTCGTATTGGCACCCCGCGGGCTGTCACCCGTGGTCCATAGATAGGTTCGGCCTTTCTGCCAAGGATCTGGAGGCGACTCCCGCATCTCGGTAAAGCCTGCTTGTCGCCACTCAACTCCGGTGGGTAAACGGCCCCCTGCCCAACGGCAATAGGCTTGCGCTTCTGCAAAATCCAAATGAACGGCGGGCATATCTGCGCTCGTCGTGTAGCCATCTGGCTTTCGCCAAGACCAACCGGGACGGCGCTCCCAACCGGCACCGTACTCAAAACCACCACCCTCTTTTTCGGCCCGCGTAGTGGTACCCGTGGCACGTGCGTAGCGATCGAATTGCCCGATCGTGACTTCGGTTCGGTCAATTCCAAAATTTGGAAGTGCGACTATTTCGCCAACTTGGGCGTGAACGCTGCCCATGAAAATCATTACGCTACAAAAGGAGTATTTGATCAGCATGTATTTCAGTCTATAGAGGCGTTAAATCTTACCAATGCCAAAACGCCTATTTCGAGAATATAAAGGCTGGCCCGGAACACCGTAGTAAACGGCATTCCTTGAGCGTAGAGTCAGCCTAAGTAGCCCCGAGGCATTCACTGTTATTCCGAGTGCGTCACAAATCTGTCGCAATGACAAGTCAACAATCGGCGCTGTATGCCGCTGTGGCATGCCCTCTTTAACTCTTTGGAAGATTGACATGGCAAAAGATTTTTCTCTTATGGAGGACAGCAACCGCTCCTCCAATCCGTCCATCCATGAGGTGTCCCCGCTGAGCCGGCGCACCGTTTTGCGTGCCAGCCTGGGTGCCTTGGCTGGTGGATTTTTTGCGCCTCTGACGGCTGTGGCCGCTGCCAGCGCAACTGTTGCAGGTGGAATGATCGGGTTTAAAAGCGTGCCGATTTCCACAGCGGACACAATCTCGGTACCAGAAGGCTACACCTACCAGGTCATCGCACCCTGGGGTGACCCAGTCGGCATGTCGGGTGAAAACCATGCGTTCAAAGACGATGGCAGCAACAGCGCTGCGCACCAGGAAAACCAGATCGGTATGCACCATGACGGCATCCACTTTTTCGAGCAAGATGGATCCAAGTCTGGTCTGCTGGCGATGAACCACGAATACGTGGACCATGGTTTGTTGTTCACGGACGGCATGGCGACATGGACTGCAGAGAAAGTACGCAAGTCACAAGCGGCGCACGGTGTGTCCATCGTGGAGGTGGAAGACAAAGGCGGCAAATGGTCGGTAGTCAATCCCTCGCCTTGGGGGCGCCGCATCACGGCCAGCACCCGCACCGAGTTGAGTGGCCCAGTGGTTGGCCACGTTATGGTCAAGACCGCCGCGGACCCTGCCGGTCGTGTCGTGCTTGGAACCTTGAACAACTGCGCCAGCGGCATCACCCCTTGGGGCACCTACCTGACGGCGGAGGAAAACTTCATTAACTACTTCAGTGGTGGTGACAGCCTGTCCGAGCACGAGAAGCGGTGGGGCATGAAAAAAGGCAGCAGCTACCGTTGGCACGAGCATGATGCGCGTTTTGACGCGGTCAAGAACCCCAATGAACCCAACCGCTTTGGCTGGATTGTCGAGATCGACCCCTACAACCCCAGCTCCACCCCCATGAAGCGCACCGCCATGGGCCGCGGCGCGCACGAGGGCGCGACCGTGGCCGTGACCAAGGACAAGCGCGCAGTCGTTTACATGGGCGAAGATGCCCGTTTCGAGTACATCTACAAGTTTGTCAGCCGTGACGCGATCAAGCCGGGCGGCGCTGTTGCCAACGCCAGCTTGCTGGACCATGGCACCTTGTATGTGGCCAAGTTCAATGCCGATGGAAAAGGTGAGTGGCTTGCCTTAACCCATGGCCAAGGACCGTTGACTGCTGCTAACGGCTTTGCTGACCAGGCTGAAGTGTTGATCAAAGCGCGTCAAGCCAGTGACTTGCTGGGTGCTACCAAGATGGATCGCCCGGAGTGGGTTGAGGTGGACAAAGAGGGCTGGGTCTACGCGGCGCTAACCAACAACAGTAACCGCGGTGGTGATAAGCAACCCGTTGCCGATGCCGCTAACCCCCGCGCCAACAACACTCAGGGCAACATCATCCGCTGGAAGGAAGATGGTGACTTCCACGCCACCAGCTTCGCTTGGGCGCACTTTGTGATGGCCGGTGACCCTTCGCTGGAGCGCGCTGAAGCCAAAGGTAACATCAAAGGTGACATGTTCTCCTGCCCCGATGGTTTGTGGATAGACGCCCGCGGCCTAATGTGGATCCAGCTGGATATGTCGACCTCCGCCATGGGCAAGGGCGATTTGAAGAATATGGGCAATAACGCCATGTTGGCGGCGGATCCGCGCACGGGTGAAGTGCGCCGCTTCTTGGTTGGCCCTTCTGGCTGTGAAGTTACCGGTGCGACGGCAACGCCCGATGGCAAGACCATGTTTGTCAATATCCAGCATCCCGGTGAGCCAGCTAACGAGTCAAATAACCCGGCTAATCCACGTGCCATTTCCAACTGGCCGGATCAAAAGCCCACGGGACGCCCCCGCTCGGCAACCGTGGTCATCCGCAAAATAGACGGCGGAATTATCGGGACCTGATCAAGCGTTTGCGCGCCGCAAGAATGAGCGGGCTGCAAGAATACAGCCCGTTTTTTTTGGCTCACATACCGGTTCGCAATTGTTTATGTCTATAAGTTCAAAAGTCAAACGCAACTCGTTGTACTTGCCTATGAGTTCGACCTTAAGCCACGCCACTTGTTGCTAATTGGATCACATGAAAATCTTTATCCTGAACTTAAGCGTTAGCCGTTAGCTTGCTGGGTAGCAGCGTCTTCCGAGGCTTGAATTTGTTCAGCACGGGCAGCCGAGACTGTTTGCACGGATGGCCCGCTCAAATTCCCCAGGTAACGCGGTCATATCGTGGCGGTTTGGCGCTCATAGCAATGCATACTGCGGACTGTTTTCGCCTGGGGTCGGTCGAAATCACTAAGCGCGAGGATGCCACCGCCCAGAAGACTGACGAACGGCACGGGTTGCGCGCAGCTACAAGCGCAAAGGAAAGGTCACGCTGCCAAGTTCGCCACATGCGCTGTCATGCGGTAGTATCAGTCAGGCATTCGGAAAAAGAAAACATCCATGCATTGCGGTGCAAGTTCAAAAAGGAAGCAAACATGCTCGTACGCCTTTTGTATGTCAGCCAATCAGTAGGTCCAATTACCACTACAGTTACCGCATCGATTTTAGAAAAATCTAATGCCAATAACAAAAAGCAAAATATCACGGGTGTTTTATGCCAAGGTTCAGGCTTATGGATGCAGGTTTTGGAAGGTGAAAGAACGCAAGTAAATAGTCTTTACTCTCGCATCATGGCGGATCGACACCACCAAAACGTTCAATTGTTATCGATTGAGGAGATTACGAACCGGCGATTTGGTCAATGGTCTATGGCACTTGTTTATTTGTCTAAGGATGATCCCATGGTACAGATGGCTCATCCTGAGTTCGATCCCTACTCAGCGACTGCTAAGGACGCGATGTCCCTTTTGGACGAACTGATTCAATCAAGTACCCCGATAGTTAGCATGGTAGCCATCTGACAACGATTCCTATGGGTCATTCAATCATCTCCAACGACGCACTGACTGCTATTGGCAGTGCGCCTCTGATAAGGCTCTAGTAATTTGAGCCCCAGCACGGGGCTGAGATCTGGTTAAAACTCGAAGGTGGCATTCCTACCGCTTCTTACAAAGACCGCATGGCGGCGATCGGGTGGTGAAATACACGGTAGCTAGCACCGGAGCTGCGTTGGCCTTTATTTCAGTGGTCTTTGGTTTGCGTTTTGAGGCGGTCTTTTCAAACGCTTTCTCGCAAAACAAGAGTGGGTAGCTTCTTGCTTTTTTATGATTAAACTGGTGCTATTACACCAAGACGGAACGCAATTTTGAACACTTCAGATTTGACCATTCAGGACTCACTTGGCGCCTTTTGCACTCATAGCGAAGCCCGAATTCAAGGCGCACCTCAGGGGCTATTGGCTGGAACACGGTTTGGCGTCAAAGATTTATACCATTTGAAAGGCTTTAAGACAGGCTTTGGGCATCCGGCTTGGCTTGATTCGCACCCTGCTGCTGAGGTTACCTCTGCCGCAGTGCTGAGCTTACTTTCCGCTGGCGCCAGCGTTGTCGGAAAAACGCACTGTGATGAATTGTGCTTTAGCCTCAATGGTGTCAACAAGTATTACGGCACACCCCTCAATGTCAACGCACCAGGGTGCATACCAGGGGGCTCCTCCAGCGGGTCCGCTGCCGCAGTAGCGGGTGGATTGGTTGATTTTGCGCTGGGCAGCGACACGGGAGGGTCCATCCGCGTTCCAGCTTCGTATTGCGGGATCTTGGGCATCCGGCCAAGCCATGGGGCAGTCTCACTCGATGGCGCATTGCCATTCGCACCTAGTTTCGACACGGCGGGTTGGTTTGCGAACACGCCCACGCTCATGAGAGATATTGGGCGGGTGCTACTGCCTGCGAATTCCTCAGGCCAGCAAGCGGGGCAACTACTTGTCGCCACCGATGCGTTTTTACACGTGGATCAAAGCACCTCTATGGCCTTGCAGGCGGTAGTCGGTCAGATGGGCCAGGCATTTACAGGTAGTCGAAACCTTAGTTTTTCGCCCGATGGCCTGGACCCTTGGATGCATGCGTTTAGGGTGATACAAGGCTCTGAGATTTGGCAAACGCATCGCGATTGGCTTATTGGCCTAGGCCCTGAATTCGGCGACGGAATTCGCGAACGGTTTAAGTGGGTATCGACGATTACCCCCGAAGAAATTGCTGCTGCAAAAGAGCTTCGCCTGCGCGTTCGAGACTACTTTGACAATCTACTCGTTGACAACGCAGTACTCGTAATTCCCACAACACCCGGTCCGGCGCCCCTTCTCGACACAAGCACCCCCGATCTGGAAAAATGGCGTAACCGATCGCTTGGGCTCTTGTGCATCGCTGGACATGCGGGCTTGCCCCAATTGAGCCTTCCCGTCGCCCAGGTGCAGGGGCGTCCTGTGGGCCTATCGCTTATCGCAGCGCGCGGTAATGACCACCTGCTGCTGGAACTAGCTTGCAGCCTAGAAGAGATACGCAGACCTGTCTAAACCAATTAGGCCGATTCAAGGCCCATCATTGCAAGAATAGCGCGCGTTAATTTGCCGTCCGGTTTTGCGATTTCATCGCATTGATCGAAATGGTTGTTTTCCGGAAAAATCAGTCGCTCTACCGACCCTGTTGCGCTTTCCCAAGCCGAAGCAAAAGAGGCACTTTGGCGTTGAAATTCAATAAGCTCCTTACCTCCCCAGGCTGCTACTGCGGGTGGCAGGGCCGCATGTAGATGTTTTACAGCACTGTTTCTATCCACACCGCCTTGGTCAAGATGCAGGTAGGTGTTTCGTTTGGATAGTCTCACGGGTTCCAGGTCATAAGGACCTGAGGTGACTGCAAGTCCTTTGATGGTGTCGCCCGATAAGCCATATGCTGCCCAGTCCGTTACAGCAACATTCGAAGCAAGGTGGGCGCCAGAGGAGTGACCGACTAGGTAGATTCGACGTGCATCTGCATTCCATGTATGCGCATTGCGCGCAATAAATGCGGTCGCCTCGCGGCACTGACCCACCATGACATCCAGTGACGCGCTGGGTGCGACACTGAAATTGACCGCAATGTAAACGGCTCCAGCGCTGACATAGGTTTCGGCTGCATTGCCCGTGAGACCAATTTGCTGCGAAAGCCAGGCGCCTCCATGGAAAAAAACCAGGATCGGGGCAGGTCCCACCACCTTAGGTCGATAAACATCCATCCATTTATCTGCATGGTTTCCATAAACAAGGTGCTCGTTGCACTCATAACGCTCTTTGGCTAACTTGGTCCTCAGTGTCCAGCGTGTGTGGTAGTCCGATAAATCTGGGACCAAGGTGGCCTGGTCATACTGCGCATCTAATTGCGCCTGGTCGTATTCAAGATATATTTTCGTCATGTCAAACAAATGCATTGCGCATAGCTACCAGCCGATTCAAAGACGAGAAAATGAGCGCGATCCACTACCGAAACTAAACCATCATGCCCCGAGGTAGGCTTCGCGTACACGCGGATGATTACGCATCTTTTCCGTTGTATCTGCCAGCACAATACGGCCGTTTTCTATAAGGTATGCACGCGTCGCGACCGACAAAGCCATGGCGGCATTTTGCTCCACCAGCAATATCGTGACCCCGAGCTGATTGATGCTCGCGATTTTCTCGAACAATTGCTCAACAATGATGGGCGCTAGTCCTAGTGAAGGCTCATCGAGCAACAATAGTCGAGGCCTGCCCATGAGCGCACGGCCCACCGCAAGCATTTGTTGCTCACCCCCTGACATGGACCAGGCCAGTTGCTTATGGCGTTCTTTCAATCGCGGAAAAAGCGCATAAACCCGGTCGATATCTGCATCAATAGTGTCACCGCGTTTGCGCCACGGCGTGGCGCCTAGTTCCAGGTTCTCTGCGACTGTTAAACCTGGGAAAACCCGTCTACCTTCGGGAGAATGCGCAATGCCTCTGCGCACGATGTCTTCGGGGGCCATCCTGTCGATACTTTCGCCTTCGAATCGGATGCTTCCTGCACTCAGGGGCAACAAACCAGAAACGCTTCGCAAGCTGGTTGATTTGCCCGCGCCGTTCGCGCCAATGAGAGTTACGATTTCGCCTTCATTGACGCGGAAAGACACTTCGCTCAAGGCGACAATATTTCCATAGCGAACTTCGATGGAATCGACTTCAAGCATGGTTCACATCCCCGCGCGAGCGGCCCAAGTAAGCTTCGATCACTTCGGGCGAACGCTGCACCTCTGCAGGCGTTCCCTCGGCGATTTTCCGGCCGAAATCAAATACCGTAACACGATCGGAGACGCCCATCACGAGTTTGACGTTGTGCTCCACAAAAATCACCGTAATGCCTGTATCACGCAATTTGCGGATTATTTGCATCAGCATGGACGCCTCCTGCGGGTTCATGCCCGCAGCCGGCTCATCCAATAGCAAAAGCTTTGGCCTTGTGGCTATGGCGCGTGCTATTTCCAATAGGCGCTGTTGGGCATAAGCTAGGCTATCGGCAGGCCTGTCCGCCATGTCAGCAAGGCCGACGAAGGACAGCGCCTTTAATGCATTGTTGCGAATTCCCCTTTCCTCGTCTTTACATTTTGCAGTTCCCAGCAAAATACCAAGTAGACTGCCTGGCGTGCGGCATGCACCCCCCACCATCACATTTTCGATAACCGTCAGACTTTTGTAGAGACGAATATTTTGAAAAGTACGCGACATACCGGCTACTGCAATCGCGCTAGGGCGTTCACCCAGCAGCTCCTGTCCCAATAGTTTTACCGAACCCGTATCGGGTGTGTAGGCGCCCGATAACACATTGAGGAAGGTCGTTTTCCCCGATCCGTTGGGTCCGATCACTGCATGTATCGTTCCAGGCATGATGCTTACGCTCACGCCATCGAGCGCAACCAGACCGCCGAACCGCTGCGTTACCGAATCCACCATCAGCAAGGCATCTTTACCATGCGCATCATGGCTGACGATGGTAGGCAAAGAAAAACTGGAGCTATCTGGCAACGCGTTAGAACTCGACGCGTTTACAGCGCGCTTACTTTCAGATTCTTTGCCCTTGCGCCAACGTGAGCCCAAACTTGCAAGTCCTTCGGGAATGAAAATAATAATCAAGATGACACCGACACCGTAGAGGACTAAATACCACTCTTTGAGGAATCTCAGTGCCTCTGGCAATGCGGTCAGAAGCGCAGTGCCAAGTACCGCGCCCACTGCCGAACCGGTGCCACCGACAACGAGCATGGTGAAGAACAAAACCGCCTGCGCATTGGAAAACAGGTCAGGGCTCACGTAATTAACGTAGCTGACGTACAAACCACCAGCGACCCCGGCGTACATGGACGACATGGCGAACGCGAGCATCTTGATACGGACGGTATCAACCCCTGCGACTTCAGCCGCGATTTCAGAGTCACGCAAGGCGATCATGGCGCGGCCAAGTTTGGAGGCCCTAACCCGCAGCGCGAGACCCAGTGCAAGCGCGCACCATACCAATAGAAAATAGTAATGCTCTAGGTTGCCGCTTATCAAGTGCCCACCAATGGAGACCCCAGGAACACCGCGCAGCCCAGAGGTGCCGCCGGTCACAGGCTCCCAGTGAATCAGCACCAGCTGCACGATTTCACCAAAGCCTATGGTTGCCATGGCCAGATAATAGGCACGCAGCTTCAAGGTGGGAATGCCAAGCAAAAGACTACACAAGCCGGTAGCGATAGCCGCTAATGGAAGGGCAAGCCAGAACGACACTCCGTTCATCGTGGATAGGGCCGTCACATAAGCGCCGATACCCCAAAACGCCGCTTGCCCGAAGTTAATTTGTCCGCAGTACCCTGTGATGTAGTTCAAGCCAACCACTACGATCAGGCTGATCAGGCCGAGATTGACCAATTGCAGCAGGTACTTGCCCGGCAGCAAGTGGGGAATCGTCAGCAGAAGAAGGCCAGCAATGCTGGCAACTGTCCATGTGCGAAAAGTACTTTGCTCCGCACTCATACACGCTCACTTTGTTTCTCGCCGAACATGCCCTGCGGCCGCACGAACAAGAAGGCAACCAATAATACAAACGCAAATGCATCGCGGAAATTTGACGAGATATAGCCCGCAACCAGCGCCTCAATGAGGCCAAGCAACAAGCCAGCGATTACCGCACCATAAAGGTTTCCAAAGCCACCGATCACACTCACCACGAATGCCTTCAGTCCCAATGCGCTCCCCATGGCGGGGTCGGCAAGAAACAGGGGTGCTACCAGCAGTCCGCCAGCGCCGGCCAACATCGCGCCCAGCATGAACGCGACTGCAACCGTACGATGTACCCGCACACCCACAAGGCGTGCCATTTCCATATCTTGAGACGTTGCTTGAACCATCCTGCCAAAACGCGTATGCATCAGAAACCACCATTGCACCAGTAGTAACGCGGCCGTGGTTGCGAAGATGAACACGACATGCTTGGACACTACCAGCTCACCAACATTCCAATGCGCAGATCCGAAGGGTGAAGGCACCGACTGGGGCAAGGGACCAAAGATGATGAGTACCAGGTTTTCAAGCACGATGCCCACCGCGATGGTGGTAAGAATCACTAGATAGAACGGTTTTCCGCGCAATGGGTAGTAGGCTACCAGCATGAATACCAAGCCGAGTATGGCCATAGCCGCAAAGGTGACCCCATAGGTCATCCACATGGGCATCTGGAAATGCGCAGAGCCGGCCAGGCCCATATAAGCGCCCACCATCAACAATTGGCCTTGCGCAAAATTGACGATCCGCACTGCATTGAAAATTTGCAGTAGGCCCAGGGCAATGAGCGCGTATATCGCACCCATTGCCAATCCGTTGAGAAGCAACTGGAACATGCTGCGACTCAGTTGCTCCCTGCTTTGATAACCCCAATTTGCTCGGTCACCTTGCCCTTGTTGCGATAAATCCCCATGGTGTGGGCTAGTTCGCCTTCCTTATCCGCGGAATAGCTGATCATCAGTCCTTGCCAGTCTTTCAAAGCGCGCAGCGAGTCGCGAATTTTTGCGCGATCACAGCCCACCTTTTCGATTACATCCTTAACCATGTACATCGCGTCGCGGTAACCGACCCCAAAATTATCCGGTGGTACTTTGGTACGCTCTAAAACATCTTTGGCAAATGCAAGCGCCTTCTGATTGGTGCCCACCTGAGGCAACATGCCCCCGATGCCGTAGGCGCCGTCCGACTCTTCAGGCGTCAGGTTTGCCACGGTGGTGGCAGCCACGGTGCTGGGGTTACCGATCACGGGCAGTTCGATTCCCAGCGCTTTGCGTTGTTTGAGAACGATGGCCACATCGCCAGGACGGCCCCACAACAATATGATGTCCGCTCCAGACGTTTTTATCTTGGTGAGCTGGGCAGTCATATCCTTATCGTTTAAGCCGTAGCTCTCTACTGCAACGGGCTTTACCCCCAGCTTGTCAAAAGCTGCCTGCAATCCTTTGGAGGCGCCCAGGCCATAGTCGTCGGCGACCACCAAAATGGCCGGTTTTGTCTTCTTGAGTGTTTCAACGATGTAGCGCGGGACGGCATCGGCGAGCTGACCATCATGCACATGCATGCGTATCAACCAAGGGTTACCTTGCTTCATAAGCTGCGCATTTGTTCCCGCCACCAATACCGGCGTCTCACCATTCTTGATGGCGTCGTTTTGGGTAAAGATATGCGGACTGATCATCGAAGAGAACAGCACTACGGGCTTTCCCTCCATCAGTCGGTTCATTGAATTGAGCGCATTGGGCCCCGACCCGGTCGCGTCTTCAATCGATAACTTAAAAGTCTTGCCGCCCACACCACCGGCTGCGTTAATTTCTCCGATGGCATGCTCGACTCCAAGCTTTGCCTGGATGCCAAGCAGTGCCACGCCAGAGGTCAATGGGGTCGTCAGTGCAATCGGAATGGGGTTGGGGCAACTGGCCGCGCCTTGCGCGTAGGCCCCTGTTGCAGCTGCACAGGCCGCCGCAGCACCAATGAGAAAGCGTAATGGAAGAACGTGCATGAAAGCTCCTAAATGGGCACAAAGTGCATCGAGACTTACTAAAAGTTGATCAGCGATGGGGACCAAGCCTGCTTTTTGCATCCCAAGGAATCACCGATCACGTGAACTACGATCCCCCTCAATATGAAACTTTGTTTCCCTTTGGTAAATCGGTATTTACCCTTGGTGTGGGATGCGTAGCGCCCCCCAATGCAATCTGACATCATATTTGTCTACCGATTTGGGAGAGTGTCATTTGTCTCTTTTCCCGAAGAAAAATCAAACTCAGTTCGACGTATGCGCGCACCATGGTAGGCGTCCATGGCCGCAACCATCCAGATAAAGAGCAAGCCTGCATGTTGCACGAGGAAGCAACGCCACGCGGGATAGGCGCGTGCCGCACATACGCTCGCTGGTATGAGGTTCATGCTGACCCAGCCAAACAGTACCGCAAAAAAGAGAAAAGTGATGGCGCGCTGCGGCATCCTGTTGAGCAACTGACCGCCTGAAGGAAGTAAGAAGCCTACGACCAAGACCCATCTCGGATGCGGCGGCCTGGGTGGCAAGGCGCCCGTCATGGGGACTCCAAAATTTTCATCATGTTCCCCAAGGTGTTCAATTTGGCTTCCAGAAATGCTGCAGGCACTTGCATTGGCCCAAAGTAGCTGTTGCGCAGCACCATGTAATGGGCCTGACTTGATTGCGCGATTTGCACCACGTAGCGCAATCCGTCAGGTCGCAGCGTGAGGCACTTGGTATAGGGGTCCTCTAGCAGTTCAGTAAGCGGCAGATCCAACTGCTGTAATAATTTTTCGACGTCAGGAAAACTACTCTTGAGAATGCTGGCCTGCGGCCAATGGCTTAGCAGTTCATGGCGGTACGCCAAGTCGCGGGACGGAGAGAATACTTCAACACCCGTCGGGCGAACCAGCACATCCATGACCCCCTCGATAGCAAGCACGCAGTGCATATCCACAAAAAGCCACAGCGGGGGAAGGCGTCGCGTTTGGAGCGTGTCGGCCATGGCCCAAAGGCTGATGTGACATGGGCGCCCTGCGAGCGTGACATTCGCGTTCACGCGAGGGTAGTGAATTCCTACTTGCGTTTGCCGAACATCCTTTAACAAAGGCAAGCATTCCTCCAGCAACAAGGAGCGCTCAAGCCGCAACTGATGGCGATGCCTGACCATGAGCCAAGCTATCGCAGCCATCGCGACTACCAAAAATGCCCCAGCCCCATAAATTTCAAAAGATGGCACAGGCAAATTTTTGTTTAGTGGGCATCGACCAACACCGGAGGCCTGCCAACGGCTTGCGCAGGTTCAATAGCCGATAGGGCGCGGCCAATTCATGGTGAACTGATCGCCCCGGCGGACATATTTATAGCGGTGCAGTACGAACCATGCGGAAATAATGA
The DNA here is from genome assembly GCA_945869165.1 of Comamonas sp. lk. Taxonomy (GTDB): domain Bacteria; phylum Pseudomonadota; class Gammaproteobacteria; order Burkholderiales; family Burkholderiaceae_C; genus Allorhodoferax. Next base: position 17,601 of record CAMBNY010000004.1, read on the forward strand.
TGAAAAAGGCCATGATGGCCAGCAAATTGCGCCCGTAGCCAAGGAACACCGCTACAAAAGTGATTGCGCACAATGCCGCCAAGGTGAGTGTCGGGATCGGATGAAAAGGATGTACGTAGCCCCGCTCAATACTTCCCAGGGGCCACATGCGGCGAAAGCGGATCATGTTGATAGGCATAAACGTGTAGCCCAGCAGTCCCGCCAAAATCGAGAAGGTAACTATTTGGTTGAGCATGATCTGCCCTTGAATCTGGGTGTAGCCGGTCAGGCCAAAAGCGCAGGCGATCGGCACTAAAAAGACAATCGCGCGGTACGGCGTGTGGTAGCGGGGATGGACTGCACCAAACCAGGCGGGCAGGTAGCGATCACGGCCCATAGAGAACCAAGCACGTGAGGCATCGTTGATGCACCCATTGGCAGACGCCATTGCCGCAAAGGCCGAGCCCACCCACATGAGCACCTGAAGACTCCAGTTGCCCGTGAGTTTGCCTGCGTCGTACATAGGCGTTGCGGCGATACCCAGGTATTCCCAAGGTATCAAGCCTGTACACACATACCATGTAATGATGGCGGCGATCACCAGCGTCAACATGCCGGTCATGGTGCCCAGCGGAATAGCACGACCCGGTGAACGGACCTCCTCGGCTGACTGGCAAGTGCCTTCGATGCCCAAGTAGTACCACATGCCAAACTGCAGACTTGCCAGTACCCCAAGCCATCCGTAGGGAAGGGTCTCATTGGAGAAGAAAACCTTGTGTTGAAGGAGCTGGGTTCCTGACCATGGCCCCACATGGAATAGAAGAAGCAGAATCGCTAAAAAAGCAAAGCCGGTGATCACGATATTGACGGACAGCGTCATGAAGACGCCACGGTAATTGAGCAAGGCCAGGATCAATATCGAAAGCGTGACAAACGGACGCGCCAATTGCTCTGCCTGTTCTGGCGAAGCGCCGCCAAAGTCTGCAGCCAAAGACTTCATGAGATCGCCGACCACAATAGCGTCAGCAGCTTCCAGCATGGTGTAGGCCAATACCAAATACAAACCCACGTTAAAGGCCATCAATGGCCCCACGATATGCTTGGCTTGGGTGTATTGACCACCGGCGGCAGCCACGGTCGAGGTCACCTCCGAATCAATCATGGCTACGCAGGTGTACAGCAGGCCGCTCACAAAACAAGCTACCAACGCGGCCCAAGGGCCACCGTTGTCAATCGTGAAGTTCCACCCCATGAACTCCCCGACCAAGACGATTCCCACTCCCAGCGCCCAGACATGTGCCGGACCCAATACACGGCGCAATCCGATATGTGGCACGTTCGATGTAGATGTTGACATTTCTTATCCTTTTAGTTGGTCATACCTTCGGACAATCAGACTTATTCCTGGCCTTCGCGGGAACTGGTCAAGTAGTCCTCCGGAAATTCCTTGCCAACTTTCAATAGATCAGCCACCATCCATAGGGCAATGAGCGCGGAGAGTAGCCAAGCGCCGTTGGACAAAATTTCCCAAAAGTTCATGCTGACTCCTTAGTTTGCGTGCCGCTTGCCGGGCCGAACCGTTCGTTGATCACTTCGCGCAGCTCTTTGTCGGATGCGCGCACCAAGAAAACAAAATATCCAATCACCACGATGGCCGTGAGAATCAACATCAGCCAGTCGATTTCGTAGGACTTGGCCGCGATGGCCGCCTTACGTTCGGCTACTTTGGCATCGTCCCATCCAAGTGCGGTAAAGCGTTCGGTTTTGAGCTTCTGTTGATCGTCCGTCAGTCCATCAGCGCTCGGCGCGGCAGCCACTGCCGTGGCCGCCGCCGTGTTGGTGCTGGCATCAGCGGCCGGTGCCTCGGCCACCGCAGTGGTTTGGGCTGCGGGTTCGGGTGCCGGTGCTGGCGCAGCACTCAAAACAGTCAGGTACAGGCACACCAGCAGCGTTGCCGCTACCAAGGCCACCACGAACAGGCTATCAAACAATTGCCCGGCGGAACTTTGCTCGGGTGGTCGGTATGGGGATGGTGACGCCATAAATTTCCTCCTGGTTAACTTGCGTGATGCTATTTATTTGCAACGGCAATGGCATCGAGGTGTTCGATGTCTTGGCGGTAAATGTGCTCCTTGGCATGCTCGTAATGTTTCACCATCGCAATAATGGAAGCGGTGTTGAAAACACACAGGGCTAAGGCGCTGAGGTAGACCAGTCCCATGAAGTTGCCGGGCGGGCCTAAAGCCGCGACCTGACTGACGACGAACCAGACGGCAAGCCAGGCGCCTATCAGCAAGGCGTAGGCAAATAGGCGGTCATTGCTGAACATTTTGTCAATACGTTCTCGCATGCTGTTTTCTGCATTCATAGGAATTTCTCCAAGGATTTTTGAAAGAGCCATTTAAGTTTGCAACTATGTTTCCTATAGATAAATGGGTGAATACCCTTGGTTGGGAGCGAATGCAGGGATGAATCTGACTTTTTGAAGGCAGTTGATGGCATGCGACATCCGAATTACGCAAGGCTGGATTCAATTTCGACTGATTAAATACACAGCCATACCCGTGCATTGCCTAGTTAGAGCGTTGATACCCTCAAGGAGTCGATTGCTCCTCAGGAGGCAAAGCTATACTAAATCGCAGCAAAGAAATTTCGTTTGGAATTTATGTCAAACAGTCCATCGTTAGAAGTGTTTCTCGGCAAGGCCATTCGCGAAAAGCGACTAAGTCATGGCCTGACGATTGCCGACGTTTCTGAACGGGCCGGTATCAGCCGGGGTATGCTTTCGAAGATCGAGAACGCACAGACAGCGACCAGTTTGGACACCTTGCAGCGCATTGCATCGGCACTAGGCGTTTCATTGTCGATATTGTTTAGAGATTTTGGTATCGAGGGGGGCTCTGCCCAGCACGTCCCCAATGGCGAGGGAATGCAGGTAGTACGCCGCGGCACAAAAAGTGGGCACACCTACCATTTGCTGGCCTACGACCAAGGCCCGACCAAAACGTTTGAACCGTTTCTGATCACCATTGACAACCAAAGCGAAGTTTTCCCGGATTTTGAACATCCGGGTACAGAATTCATTTACATGCTGGAAGGGCGGATGGACTACCGCCATGGGGAGCAAATTTACTCCCTGGTTCCTGGAGATTCACTGACTTTTCGCGGCGAAGTTCCCCATGGGCCGGGTGTGCTGCACGAGGTCCCGATTCGCTTCATCACGGTCATCGTATACCCCATTCGAGGAGATATTGAGTAGCTTTTCCGAAGTTTTTTTGTTTATTCTTAAGAACAATAGTTGCATTCAAAGAATTTTCAATGCATACTCTTCGCTAGAACTTCAGAGACCTCTCATGCCTTGGCGACTGCTCAAATTTGCCCTATCAGACCAACATCCTGAGCCACGGATGTTTACACCGCATGGGCAATTGAAGTCCAGCTATGACGTGGTCATCATCGGCGCAGGCGGACATGGCCTGGCCAGTGCCTATTACCTAGCGCGTGACCATGGCATTACCAATGTGGCGGTCATCGAGCAAGGCTACATTGGCGGCGGCAATACCGGACGCAATACCACCATCATTCGCTCCAATTACCTCACGCCCGAGGGCGTCAAGTTCTACGACGAGTCGGTGCGGCTCTGGCAAGATCTGGCCACCGACTTTGACCTCAATCTTTTTTACTCTACCCGCGGCCATTTCACCTTAGCGCATACCGATGCTTCGCTGCGCACCATGCGCTGGCGTGCCGAAGTCAATAAGCATTACGGCGTGGACTCTGAGCTTGTGTTCCCAGATTTCATTCAAAAAGCCATTCCTTCGATGGATATGACTTGCGCCGGACACGCGCCGGTGATGGGTGCGCTCTACCATGCGCCGGGTGCGATTGCCCGCCATGATGCAGTTGCATGGGGATATGGTCGCGGTGCGGATATGCGCGGGGTGGAGATACATCAGCAAACCCGCGTGCTGGACATCATGACGCGCGGTGGCCGGGTTACCGGGGTAAAAACCACACGCGGCGACATTGCTTGCGGCAAGGTTTTGTGCGCAGTGGCGGGTTCCACGCCACGTATCCTGAAGATGCTGGATTTGCGCAGCCCGATTTACATCCACCCCTTGCAAGCCATGGTCAGTGAACCCATGAAGCAATGGCTGGACCCGATTATTGTGTCGGGTAGCTTGCATGTGTATATCAGCCAGACGGCGCGCGGAGAATTGGTCATGGGCGCTTCGCTAGATCCTTACGAATTGCACTCCACCCGCTCGACCTTGGACTTTACCGAGAGCCTGAGCGCGCACATGGTGGAATTGCTGCCCCATTTGTCGCAGGCCAAAATCGTACGCCAGTGGGCCGGCATGGCCGATATGACGCCCGACTTTGCGCCGATTATGGGGAAGACACCGGTCGAAGGTTTTTACCTCGATGCCGGTTGGGGCACCTGGGGCTTTAAAGCCACGCCGGTAGCGGGCAAAACCATGTCCTACACCGTGGCCAATGACCGGGCACACCCACTCATCGAAGGCTTTGGCTTTGACCGGTTTGAGCGCTATGCGCCCACCGGTGAAAAGGGTGCCGCTTCGGTCGGCCATTGAGGAGCGCACCATGAAAATCATGACTTGCCCCATCAACGGCCCGCGCCTGATTTCGGAGTTTGCGTATTGGGGTGAATGCAAAACCATGCCCGATCCTGCAAGCTGTACCGATGTGCAATGGGCGGACTATGTATTTAACAAGAACGGCGCACCGGGCATCAAGCACGAATGGTGGTGCCACACGCCCAGCAATACCTGGTTTATTGCGGTGCGCGACACGGTGTCTGATGTGATTGAAAAGACCTTTCTCTATGGCCAGCAGTAACTTCATGCGCCTGCCGCCCCAACATGGCGAGTGGATCGACCGCGCAAGCGCATTGCCTTTGCGTTTTGAAGGCCAAAGCTACAGCGGCTTTGAGGGTGACCGTATCACCACGGCTTTATGGGCTGCTGATCAGCGCGTTCTGGGCCGCTCCTTCAAGTACCACAGAGCGCGCGGTGTATTGACGCTGGCCAACCATGACATCAATGTCATGCTGCAAACTGACCAGGCCATGAATATCCGCGGCGATGTCGAGGCGCTGGTGGCAGGGATGGATTTGCATGTGGTCAATACGGCAGGTGGTGTTCACCATGACCGTAACCGATTCATGGGCCTGCTGGCGCGCTTTCTGCCCGTGGGTTTTTACTACAAAGCTTTCCACACCAAGCTACTCTTTCCCTTGTGGGAACGCGTGATCCGCGATTTTTCCGGTTTGGGCAAGCTCGACCTGAGCAAGCCTGCGCTACATACGCCCAAGCGCTATGATTTTTGCGATGTGCTGGTAATCGGCGCGGGTATATCGGGTTTACAAGCAGCCTTGCACGCGGCGCAGGCTGGGGCGCAGGTCGTGGTGGTGGATGAAAACGCGCGCAGCGGTGGTAGCGCTAGCTACCAACTCGGCGCGGATACTGCATCCTTAGAGGCCTTGCACCAACTACAAGCTGCGGTGGCAGCGCAGCCGCTTATCCGCCTGCTTACCGACACCGTTGCCGCAGGCTACTACGCCGACCACTGGATCGCACTGGTGGACACGCAGCGCATGACCAAGCTGCGCGCTAAAGCCGTGGTGGTGGCCACCGGGGCCTTCGAGCTGCCTGCGGTATTTCGCCACAACGACATCCCCGGCATCATGACCGGCGGCGCAGCGCAGCGGCTGATCAACCGCTACGCGGTGCGCCCCATGCACACCGCAGTGGCACTGGTGGCCAATAGCGAAGGATTTACTGCCGTGCTAGATGCCCTGCGCGCGGGCGTGAAAGTCGCCGCCGTGGCTGATATGCGCAGCCCAACCCCAGCCTGTGCCGCGCGTGACGCGGTGTGCGCAGCCGGTGTACGCGTGCTAGACGGCTGGGTAATTTACGAAGCCCATGCAGGCGACAGTGGACGCCGCCTCACCGGTGTGACCCTTGCGCGTTTAATGGCCGATGGACAAGCCGATACCAGCAGCCAAGAACATATTGCCTGCGACGGCGTGATCATGAGCGTGGGCTACGCGCCCGCTTCCAACCTTTTGTACCAAGCGGGTACGAGCATGGGCTGGTCTGATGCCGTGCAGCAGTTTGTACCGGCCAAGCTGCCTGCGGGCATATTCGCTTGCGGACGGGTCAACGGCGTTTACGACAACGCTGCCAAGGCGCTGGACGGACAGCGCGCCGGTATGCTGGCTGCGGCCCATTGCGGCTTCGCCAGCCTAGCGGCGTTGCCAGAGGTGCCGGCGCCGCTTCATTGCCCGAGCCACCCGTGGCCCATCGTGGCACACCCCAAGGGCAAAAACTTTGTCGACTTCGACGAAGACCTACAGCTCAAAGATTTTTATAACGCGGCGCAAGAGGGCTACGACAACATCGAGCTGATGAAGCGCTACACCACCAACGGCATGGGCCCCAGCCAGGGCAAGCATTCCAATATGACAGCGCTGCGGGTGCTGGCGCGCATCACCGGTAAAACGCCGATCGAGGTCGGCACCACCACTGCACGGCCCTTCTTTCATCCGGTGCCGATATCGCATCTGGCCGGGCGCGGCTTCAACCCCGAGCGGCATACTCCCATGCGCGCCCTGCACACGCAGGCTGGCGCCGTCTGGATGGCAGCTGGCATGTGGCAGCGCCCTGAGTACTACGCGGTAGCAGGCCGTTCGCGCATGCAATGCATACGCGAAGAGGCGATGAACGTTCGCCAAGGCGTGGGCATCATCGATGTGGGCACGCTGGGTAAGCTGGAAGTGATAGGCCCGCAAGCCGCTGAATTTTTGGAGCGCATCTACATCTCGCGCTACGCCAATCTGGCCGTGGGCATGACCCGTTACGCGGTGATGTGCGACGAATCGGGCGTGGTGATTGACGACGGCGTGGTGGCCCGCCTGGGCGAGCAGCATTTTTATTTCACCACCACCACTTCGGGCGCGGCTACGGTCTACCGCGAGCTTTCGCGCTTAAACACCATGTGGCGTATGGACTGCGGCATCGTCAACCATACCGGCGCGTTTGCCGGGGTGAATCTGGCCGGGCCGCAGGCCCGCCAACTTTTGGCAGCGTTGACCGCAGCCGACCTGGACGGTAGCGCCTTTCCCTATCTAGGCGTGCGCGCTATCGAGGTCGCTGGTATTACGGCGCGTGCTATGCGCGTGGGTTTTGTCGGGGAGTGGGGTTACGAAATCCATGTGCCGGCCGAGCACGGCGCTGCGCTGTGGCAGGCCCTGATGCAAGCCGGTGCAAACCTGGGCATACGACCTTTCGGCGTGGAGGCGCAGCGCTTGTTGCGGCTGGAGAAGGGGCACATCATCATCGGCCAGGACACCGACGGCTTGACCGTTCCTCGCGAGGCCGGATTAGGCTGGGCGGCCAAATTGGACAAACCTTTCTTCATTGGCCAGCGCAGCCTGCAGGCGATTGCCAAGCAGCCGCAAAAGCAGACACTGGTCGGCTTCACAATGGATATACCCGGCATGGACGCCAGCCAGGACAGCCATCCAGACATGCCCGCAGAAAGCCACCTGGTTATTGTGGACGGCGAGATCAGTGGGCGCATCACCAGCGTGGCGTTCAGCCCGGCACTGGGCAAAGTCATCGGCATGGTCTATGTCACACCGGCACTTAGCGCGGTAGGCACCCCCCTGCCCCTGCGCCTGACCAACGGGAAGATGGTGCACGCGCAGGTAGTGGCGCTGCCCTTTTTCGACGCTGCCGGTGCCCGACAAAAGGAGGCTAGCGCATGAACACCCTGACGCAGGCACCCCAACGCGCTTCACCTTTTGCGCTGGCGCAGCACTGGTCGACTCAAGATACAGGCCCGGCGGCCGCCGACCTGACCTTGACCGATCGATCGTTGCAGACCGCCCGCTGGGGCTGCAAAGGCCCGGCCGCGCCGCAGTGGCTTGCCGAACACGGCCTGCCCGTGCCGCCCGCTTACAACCGCTACTGCGAACTAGCGACCAGTGGCCTGGTCGCGCGCTTAGGTGTTACCGAATTCCTGATAGAGGCTGACGCCGCAACCCTCGCCTCGCTGCACGACGCAGCCATGCCTGCAGGTCGGGTTCACGGCCTGTACCCGGTCTTGCGCCAGGACGCTGCCTTGCAGTTGGAAGGCCCCGCCTTGCACACGCTGTTGCGCCAAGTCTGCTCGGTCGATTTACAAGCCCGTGAGAACCCGCCAGATTCCGTGTTCCTCACCACCATGGTGGGCGTTGGCGTGACCCTGTTGTGGCGCGGCAATGCGCTGCTGCTGTGGGCCGATGGCACCATGGGCAGTTATTTGTGGGACACATTGGCAGAGGTGGCGCGCGATTGCGGCAGCCTGCGCCTACGCCCCGCGCCTTGAATTTTTTTCCTAAGCACCCCGACCCATTGCCCAAATAAAAGGAGACATACGATGAATCGAGACGAGGCGAAGAAATTTTTCAAAGATAACAACGTACGCTATGTGTTGGCGCAGTTTGTAGACATCCATGGCGCGGCCAAAGCCAAAGCAGTTCCAGTCTCGCACTTTGATGAAGTGCTGGACACCGGCGCGGGTTTTGCCGGCTTCGCGGTTTGGGGCCTGGGCATCCAGCCGCATGGGCCGGATTACATGGCCCGTGGCGACCTGGGCGCGGTCAGCCTGGTGCCCTGGCAACCGGGTTATGCCCGTATCGTCTGCGACGGCCACGTCCACGGTAAGCCCTGGGAACACGACAGCCGCGTGGTGCTGAAAAAACAGGTAGCCCTGCTCAAGGAACAAGGCCTGACTTTCTTTACCGGCCTGGAGCCCGAGTTCTCGGTCTTGCGCCGCGACGAACAGGGCAACATCGTGCCTTGCGATGCCAGCGACACCCTGCAAAAACCCTGCTACGACTACAAAGCCTTGTCGCGTACCCGCGAGTACATGGATCGCTTGGTAACCGCCGCTATTGGCTCGGGGCTGGATGTCTACCAGATCGACCATGAGGACGGCAACGGCCAGTTCGAGATCAACTACACCTATGGGGACTGCCTGACCTCGGCGGACCAGTTCATCGGCTTCAAGATGGCCGCCGCCGAAATTGCCAATGACATGGGCCTGATCTGCTCCTTCATGCCCAAGCCCTTTAGCAACCGCCCGGGCAACGGCATGCATATGCACATGTCCATGGGCGACGGCAAGCGCAACCTCTTTGAAGACAAGTCCGACAAGCGCGGGCTGGATTTGTCCACCATGGCCTACCACTTTTTGGGTGGAGTGCTCAAGCACGCCAAAGCGCTCACCGCGATTTGCTGCCCCACGGTCAACTCCTACAAACGGCTGGTGGTCGGGCGCTCGCTCACTGGGGCCACCTGGGCACCTGCCTACGTGAGCTACGGCAATAACAACCGTTCCTGCATGGTGCGCATTCCGGGCGGTCGGCTGGAACTGCGCGTACCCGACGGCGGCTGCAACCCCTACCTGGCCGCCGCAGCGGTGATTGCAGCGGGCATGGACGGCATGAAAAACCAGATCGACCCCGGTGACCCGGTCAACGAAAACCTGTACGAGATGAGCGCTGCCGAGCTGCGCAGCCGTGGCATCGAGACGCTGCCGCAAAACCTCAACGAAGCCATCGACGCATTGGAAGCAGACCGCGTCATCATGGATGCGCTGGGCCCGGTAGCGCAGACCTTTGTGGACCTCAAACGCATGGAGTGGGTGGAATACATGCGCCACGTGTCCGACTGGGAAATCAAAACCTACCTCGAATTTTTCTAATCCCTTTTTTGTAGGGCTTTGCAAAGGACCGACTATGTGCGGAATTATTGGATTACTGATCAAAAAACCTGCGCTGCGCAGCGAGTTGGGGCGCTGGATGACGCCCATGCTGATTGGCATGACCGAGCGTGGGCCAGACTCGGCCGGGCTGGCCGTGTTCAGCGACCCGCTAAGTGACGACCATGCCCGCAAGATCAGCGTGTATTCGGGCCTGACTGCTTTGGGTTCGGGCTTTGACTGGCATGCACTGGCCGCGGCACTGGAAAAGCACCAGGATAGCGCGGTGACGGTGCAGACCAAGGACAACCACGCGATTGTCACGGTCACCGGCGACGCGGAGCAGGCACAGCGTTTCATCAAAGCCTACGACCCCCTGCTACACCTGCTCTCGCTGGGCCGCAGCATCGACTTGTACAAAGACGTTGGCATGCCTGCTGCCGTAGCGCAGCGCTATGACTTTGCGCACATGACCGGCTCCCATGTGGTGGGCCACACCCGCATGGCCACGGAGTCGGCGGTGACCCCAGACCGTGCGCACCCGTTTACCGCTGGGCAGGATTTCTGCATGGTGCACAACGGCTCGCTCTCCAACCCCTACCAGATTCGGCGCATGCTGGAGCCACGCGGCATCAAGTTTGATACCGATAACGACACCGAAAGCGCTTGCCGTTTTATCGAGTGGCGCATGCGTGAGGGCGACGACCTGAAAACCGCGCTGGAAACCGGTTTTGACGAGCTGGACGGTTTTTACACGCTGCTCATGGGGACGGAGAACCAGCTTGCCCTGATCCGCGACCCCTTTGCCTGCAAACCGGCAGTGATTGCTGAAACAGACGACTATGTGGCCATTGCCTCGGAGTTCCGCTCGCTGGCCCATTTGCCCGATATCGATCACGCCTATGTGTTCGAGCCCGCACCCCAGGAGATGTATATATGGAAGGCATAAATTTCGATCTACGCCAGCAGACGGTGCGTGATCTCAATGGTTTTTTGCATAGCGCAGAGGGCAAGGCCAAGCGCGGAACCATTGAGGTGCACCACCCCGACGGGGCGCACAGCATCGCTGCCGGGCTCAATGCCCCGGTCAAAGTCGTAGTGCACGGCCACGCCGGTTACTACGCCGCAGGTATGAACATGCATGCCGACATCACCATCGAAGGCAGCGCTGGCACGGGCGTGGCCGAGAACATGATGAGTGGACGCGTCCACGTCAAGGGCTTTGCCAGCAATAGTGCCGGCGCCTCAGCCCATGGCGGCTTGCTAGTCATCGACGGCAACGCGGCACTGCGCTGCGGAATTTCCCTCAAAGGCGGCAATATCGTGGTGGGCGGCTCTGTGGGCAGCTTTTCGGCCTTTATGGCACAGGCCGGACGCATGGTGGTATGTGGCGATGCGGGCGATGGTTTGGGCGACTCTTTGTACGAGGCGGTTTTGTACGTCAAAGGCAGCATCAAGTCATTGGGCGCGGATGCACAGTTGGAGCCGATGGGGGCCGAGGATCTGCAAATCGTGACCGATTTGCTTGCGCAGGCAGGCATGGGGCAACACAGCGCGGCAGACTTCAAACGCGTCGCGAGCAAACGCGAGCTCTACCACTGGAACGCCGACGCCAATCAGGAATACTAGAAAGAACGCTATGGAAAAACCCATGAATTTTTATAAGTCCGCTTCGCACGAAGAATCCTGGGGCTATGACGCCAAGATGTTGCAGTACATCCGCAACGCTGCTGCACATGGCCTGTATGAGATTCGCGGCTTGGGGGCCAAGCGCCAGCTTCCCCACTTTGACGACTTATTGTTTTTAGCTGCGTCGCTGTCGCGCTATCCCTTGGAGGGCTACCGCGAGCGCTGCACCACCAAGACGGTGCTGGGTACGCGGTTTGCAAAAAAGCCCATCGAACTAGACATACCTATCACTATCGCCGGTATGAGTTTTGGCGCTTTGTCTGCCAATGTCAAAGAATCCCTGGGGCGCGCAGCCACGGAGATGGGTACGTCGACCACCACGGGCGACGGCGGCATGACCAGAGAAGAACGTGATTCTTCTAAAACCTTGGTCTACCAATGCTTGCCTTCACGCTATGGCTTTAACCCCGATGATGTGCGGCGTGCGGACGCGATCGAGGTCGTGATCGGACAAGGCGCTAAACCCGGTGGCGGCGGCATGTTGCTGGGCCAAAAAGTCAATCCGCGCGTGGCCAAGATGCGTACGCTGCCGGAGGGGGTGGACCAACGATCTGCCTCGCGCCAACCCGATTGGACCGGCCCTGATGACCTGACGATCAAGATCAATGAGCTGCGCGAAATTACCGACTGGGAAAAACCGATTTACGTCAAGGTCGGGGCCACGCGGGTTTTTAACGACGTCAAACTAGCCGTACATGCGGGTGCTGATGTAGTGGTGGTCGATGGCATGCAGGGCGGTACCGCAGCCACGCAGACATGCTTTATCGAGCACGTTGGCATCCCCACGCTCGGTGCATTGCGCCAGGCGGTGGATGCACTGGAAGACTTGGACATGATCGGCAAAGTGCAATTGATCATTTCTGGCGGCATACGCACCGGCGCCGATGTGGCCAAGGCCTTGGCCATGGGCGCCGATGCTGTCGCATTGGGCCAAGGCGTGTTGGTTGCCTTGGGCTGCAACTCGCCAAGTTATATGCAGGATGGCGAGCATATGAGTGCGCTGGCCGAGTACGAAGCGCTGGGCACTGCGCCAGGCTATTGCCATCATTGCCATACCGGCAAATGCCCGGTGGGCGTGACGACGCAGGATGTCATCCTTGAGCAGCGTCTGCAACCCGATGTCGGGGCTAAACGGCTGCGCAATTACCTGAAGACGCTCAACATGGAGTTGACAACTATTGCGCGCGCCTGCGGGAAGCAAAACGTGCACCACCTAGAGCGCGAGGATCTGGTGGCTCTAACCGTCGAGGCGGCTGCGATGGCGCGCTTGCCTTTGGCCGGAACCAACTGGATTCCCGGGCATGACGGTAAGTATTGATTTAGGTAGGGCTGCGCATCGTTAAGTTGGCGCAGGTCCAAAAGATTCAATGCAGTGCAATCGATTTGCCATGGGGCATTGCTCCATGCCATAGTACTGAGAAAAACCCATAAGCATCAGCAATGGTTTGTGGAGCAAATAAACCGGAAGTCGTCTCATAATTTTTCACTCCATGATTCTGCAAACTAGCCAACGGAGATTTATTTCGCTCTAAGCATCAACAATAGTTCGTAACTCGCCACACCATCTATGGGAATATTTAAAGAGCTTTGAGCAGCTCTAATAGCATCACTTGTTTGGGAGCCCATCCAAAGTGGAATCACTGTCAATCTCATTTATAAGTAGCCACCATGACTACTCTGCCCAACATCACTTGGTAAAGCTCTTCGGTACTCAACTCGGCTCCATCGGATTCACTGGAGCTGACCTTGGCATTTGCAATCGCAGGTAGGCGGTCAACGTGAATGGCGAAGTTAACGTCTTCTGGGATGAAACCCTCGTCATTTTGGATTTTTTTGTTGTCCAACTTGCCCACGGTGATTCCAACCACATTACCAAACAAGTCAAACACGGGACCTCCGGAATTTCCCTTGTTCACTTTCGCAGTCAGCTGGAAGGTGCCTAAGTCGTCTTTCAAGCCCGTGCGTTTGGAGACCATCCCGTTGGTCAGTGATGGAGAGCCCTCACCCAGCATGTACCAAAGTGGGTATCCCATAACCACCACATTGCGCCCGACCCTGGGTTTAGAGTAAGCACCACCTGGAATAGCCCGGTCAGCAGGGAGCGCCTTCTCCAGCTCCAGTACCGCAATGTCATCTGACTGCGAAACAAATACAACCCGCACTTTAATGACTTCACCCAAGCCGGTACGGATAGCGAATTCTTTGCCGTCCTCAATGACGTGCCGGTTGGTAACCACTTTCCTTCCGCCGTCCACGATAAAGCCGCTGCCTCCGGTAATCATCACACCGGCAGGAAAGGGGAAGCGTTTGACCGGGGGCGCAAAGTCTTGCTCAGCGACTACGGGCGCTGTGCTCTTGGTTGCGCGGGACTGTTGGGCGACAGCTCTAGGTTCTGGTGGTTTAGGTTCTGGTGGTTTAGCTTCTGATGGTGTGGCTTCGGGCGGTGTGGCTTGCGGCGCAGAGCGACCATTTACCTCTAGCCATGCCTGGGTAACGTCGCGTCTAAAAACATCACCTTGTTTTTCATATAGCGCGGCAGCTATGCGCTTGAACTGCAGGCCCACTCTCGAGTTACCCGATTTGAATTCCAGATCAGCGAGTTGGTCGCGCACGGATGCGGCGCCGGGGTGACGTTCTGCAAAGCGCTCTAGTAGGCGCTTGGCCCCTGCACTGTCACCTGCGAGCGCCAGATACTTGGAATAGGAAATCGCCACACCATCGGAGTCCGGGCGCTCTTTGAGTAAGCCCTGCATCTGGTCACTGGCCTGATTTGCGTTGCCGGTTCGCAAGGCGATCGCGGCAAGTACGAAATCAGGCTCGGACGAATCGGGGTTAAGCGCCTTTGCAATTTGGACAAATCCACGTGCTTGCTTAAATTGACCCATCTGAAGATAGGCTTGAGCCGCACCCATGGCGGCCTCGAAGTTCTCCGGGGCCTGGGACTGCGCATCTTCAAAAAATCCCACCGCTTTAGCCGGGCGGTCGATGCCTAAATATATCTTGCCGGTCAAAAGGCCGATGAGAGCCGCTTCCTGCCGCGTCTCGGGCTCCAGCGTCTTCAGCACGGCAACCGCATCTTTAAAACGCTCAGCCTCTACCAAAACGCTGGCCTCGCGCAAAGGCGCGACGTTGTCTTGTGCGACTGCCACACCCGCCCACACTGCGCAAGCGTACAACACACACAAAGCTCGGATTGGCCAGTATGTCATTCGACTTTGAACACAATTTCTTTTTCAGCGGTACGGCCTTTGCTGTCGCTCACTCGCAGGAGAATCTTGTGGAATCCCAATGGGATTTGCAAATTCGAAAGCCTGAGTCCTGTCACCGTTTTGGACGCTTCCTTCAGCAGGCGGTCCGTAATATCGATTTTGAACGCGCCGTAAAAGGCTTTGAAGCTGGCGAAGTTGAGCTCGGCGCCCCGCTGGGCCTGCATCAATATCTCGAGATTGAATGGATTTTTGACAGGCTGCGCCAGCGCCTCGGCGTCGACCACGGATATCACCGGCCCCTGCGGGTTGGCAGACGTTGCATCCACGGCAAGCATGGGGACTTCGGCCTGCGAGGCCAAGGCCTCCTCGGCCGTAACAAGCTCGGCCGACCACCCTAACTCTGCGCAGGTCAGCAGAGCAGAGCCACAAAAAACCACCAACCACGGCAGACGCATAGCAATTCGACCTCGTTACTTCTTCTTGGCCGCTTCGATTTCTTTCTCAAGCTGCTTCCAGGCTTCGGACGCCTCAACCTTTTTCTCCAAAGCAGAATTTTTCTTCACCTGGCTCGCAACCACTTTGTTGATC
Source organism: Comamonas sp. lk (assembly GCA_945869165.1). Classification (GTDB taxonomy): domain Bacteria; phylum Pseudomonadota; class Gammaproteobacteria; order Burkholderiales; family Burkholderiaceae_C; genus Allorhodoferax. Next base: position 32,837 of record CAMBNY010000004.1, read on the forward strand.
TCTCCGACGGGATAGCGCAGCATGACGAACGCACGGTACTTTCCACCTTCGGCCACAACCTCGTCGCTTTCTCGGACATATCCGGCCACGTTCACATCCAAAGCCACACTCTCGCCAACTGCTTTGATCTGCGTTTGAAAATCATCGTTGGATTTGTCACTGTCGGTTGCGAAATCACGGATCGTCCCCGAAACCCGTACCCCAAGTTGTTGTGCCAATTCTTTGCGGGCCAAATGCATCGCTCTATCGACCGCCATCTGCCGGTTAGTCGATGCTTCGGTGGCCTTTGCGTACAACGCATTGGGGTCCAAGGGATTCTTTTTATACCAATCAGGCGTTACCGAGAGCGACTGCTCAACCGTTTTAACTACGGTCTTTTGTTGCTCTTCTTCTTTCTTCTGCACAAACTCGGGCGTGCCGGGCTTGGGGCTGGAGCAGGCGGCCAGCGCCAGGGCAAGGGCAGCGCTCGCAATTCGGGTTCGGTTCAACGTCATGGCAATCTCCTGTGTAAATGCGGTTAGGTTGGCTTCAGTGTAGCAATTCGTTCTTCAAGCGCTTGCAGATCTTCGGTTGGCAACTGGCCTTGCAGGCCCATGGCTTTGAGGGTTCGCAGGGCGTTCGCGGCGGCACCGGCATCATTTGCGGCCAGGCTGAGAACCGCAGATTGGCGCAAGGCCTGGGCGGCCAGTGCATCATCGCCAGCGCCCACATAGGCCACGCCGATCTGCATGTGCACAAACGGCCTACCAGGCTCCAGCTGCAGCGATCTACCCAGCGCCGCCACCGCGCGCTCGTAGCTTCCAAGCTGGTTATACGCCACGCCCATGGCCGTAAAGTAGTTGGCAGATGGTTGTGGCGCAGCCGCTGCGGCCTGCACAAAAGCGCGCGCCGCTTCGGCCGGGCGGTCCAGTTGTAAATAGGCCCGGCCTTGCAAAAAATGCAACTCAGGATTCTGGGGCGCGATAGCTAGGGCTTTGGTGCCCATGGCGAGTGCGGAGTCTGGCTCGCCTAGGCGCAGTCTTGCGCTGGCGATTTCCTGCATGGCGCGGCTGCTGCGCGGCGCTTTTTGCAGCAGAAAGTCGGCAATCACGATGCGGTCCTGCGGCCCTGTCCAAGTAGGCCCGTCCAAGGCTTCCAGCAGCTCACCCTCCAGTTGCGGCAAGGGGTGTTGTTCCACGCTGCTAATAAAGGTGTGCACCGAAAGCGCAGCACCGCCGCTTGTCGGCACGGTAGCCGCAGCCGTGGTGACCAGCTCGCTATCCGGGGCGTATTTCAAATTCGGAATCGCCGCAACCAGTCGGCGCGCAACGTCGTGCGTAGTGCGGGTGAGCTGCTCTTCGCGCACATTCGCGCCCGCAGCCACCGCGCCGCCAATCGCGCTGATCACATCCATGGGCATGCCGCCGCCGCGCACCACCGCCGTGTGCTTGCCGCGCCAGATGACCTGTCCGGTACTGACTCGTGTCATGCGCAGGCTTGCCCCCAATCGAACGTCGGAGTACACGCCCCAAAAACGGCTGCTGCGCTCAGTCAACTCGCCGGTCAGTAGCGTGTCACAGCCGCCACCCTTTGACACAGCTTGCAGGTTCTGCGCCTCGTCGCGCGACTTATCGATCAGCGCATCGATTTTTTGAAGCGGGACCAATGCGATGCCGCTGGGGGCTAGGTGGGCATGGATGGCTTTGCGCACATCCTCGGCTGGCCCGAATTCGGGGTTGGCGAGGGACAAGGGCATCACGGCCAGACACAGGGGCGGCTTGGCGTTGAAGTCAGCAGAGGTTTCAAAGGCGACCACGTCGCCAATCCCGTCACCGCTGCCTGGCTTATCCACATCCCCGGCCACGTACCGGGTGGCACAACCCGATAGCAGCGCTAGGGCCAGTAAAGGCGGCAGGCGAGCAGTTAGGGTGCTTTTCAAGAGGAATTCATTTCATTAGTTGGTAGGGTCGGCGTACGACCCGACGTTGGTCCAGCGGTATCTCGCGCAGAATGGCTTTGAACTCATCCAGCTCGTACGCAGGCAGCCATTTCTGGGGCGACTTGGTGGCCACCAGAATCAGCCATTCGTCGTAGGTCTTCTTAGTGTCCTTGTAGGCATTTGACCAGCTCGCGGTCAAGCAATAACTTTCGGCGGTCTTGCCTTTATCGGGCGCGGAGAAAGCGCCTTGCGGACAGTTCGGGCGGGTGGCTGGGCTATCGATGCGGTACACCTTGTTGTCCTCGTTGGGCAGCCAGCCAAATAAAGCAAGGTGGGCGGGCTCGGTGCTTTGGACGTCAAAAAGAATGTCGTCATCCACATGGAAACTCTTTCGTGGCACCCTCTCGCGCTGCAGCGTGGCCCGCCGGGGGTTAGGGGTCAGAAAATAGATTTCTGACTTAAGCTGAAAGTTGGGGTCGGGCTTGCGGGTCGGGACTACCACGTCCACGTCCAGAGTAAGTACGCAGGCCCATGCTTTGTCGCCGCGTTTCTCCGCCTCAACTCTCTTAATGACCTTCACGTCACCCCGGATTTCGCCCTCGATAATCGACCAGCTCATCTGGTTGAATTCGCAAGTGTCGTCGGTTTTTCCTGATGCTGAGCGGCACAGCATCTGCTCCTCGCTAGAAACCACCTCGCCAAGCACTGTCGCAATCGCCTTGCTCTTGGCCCGCTCCTCGGCGCGACGGCAGGCTTCGTTTTGCGAGACTTCGGCGTTATAGGAATATTCTTCGCTTATCACTACAGCCCGCGCTGTGCAAAGCGTGCATGCCAGAGCGAGGGGGACGAAATATCGAATGTATGGCGGCAACATGGAGGGATGATAGGGGTAAAGATGCCAAGACTCTAGATTTAAGGAGTCCTGGCTAAACGGAATCCGTAGAAGTAGATCCGGTTGTCAGGGTAGCTCCTGCCGCGGACGGCCGAGCGCAAATTCGCTGGGAAGTTGATCCAAGAACCGCCACGAAGCACCCGAAAGTTTCCAGCACAGCCTGTCGCCCATGCACTGCCATCAGTTGGCGCTCCACTATAGCTGCCGTGCCAACAGTCTTGCGTCCACTCCCATACATTACCGTGCATGTCGTACAGGCCAAAGGCATTGGGGACTTTCTGGCCCACTGCCTGCGTCTTGCTCCCACTATAGGCGCTGTACCAAGCGTAGTTGCCTAGCTTTGACTCGTCGTTGCCAAAGCTCCATTCGGTATTGGTTCCCGCCCTCGCGGCGTACTCCCATTCGGCTTCGCTGGGCAAGCGGTACTTCTGTCCGGTCTTCTGATTCAGCTTGGAAATGAACTGCTGGACTTCATCCCAGCTGACGTTTTCAACCGGACACTCCAGCCCGCACGCAGAAAAACTGCTTGGATTACTTCCCATTACTTCAAGCCACTGCTTTTGTGTGACTTCGGTCCTGCCCATCAAAAAACTACGGATGTATACGGTATGGGGCGGTTTTTCATCATTGTTTTTATCCGAACCCATCGTAAAGCTGCCGGATGGTATCTGGACCATGTCAATGGCTTCATTAAAACGCAATTCCAGCGGCGCAAAAGGCCGGTTGCCCGCCTCCTGAGCTATAAGCGCGTGCGGCAGGCTAAACCCGAACAGTGCTATCGCCAATGCACGCTTGGTCAAGGACTTCACCACGCAGCACAGGGACCTCATCGATACACCAAAACCCGGTCGGGGTCGCCAGATAACTGAGGGATTTGAATCCGGTTCACCGCGCCGGCCTGACGCGCCACCTGGTCTTTTAGGTAGACGTGCATTTCACCCACGGTGATCCGGCCATCCCGGTTCTCGTCGGCCTCGCCCTCCATCCCGCGCATCAAAAAGTAGCTGAAGATGCCATGCTGTAGCTCAGGGCTAGAGCTCGATATTTGGTCTTGCTGCGCGGCGCTAATGACGGTGAATTCTGCGGGAAACGCCTCTTGCGCCGATTTGAGGCTAAGGGGTCGCGCACTGGCAACCAGCGTCTCACCGGTTTTAGCGAGGCCGCTGTAACAACTGTCTAAAAACAGAGTCACTGATTTAGGTTTAGCCGCCTGCAAAGCCGTGTTGATTTCTGACTGTAAAACGGCGGTCTTGTCCACATAGTCTTTGTCGGTCCCCACTGGCAATAGGTACAAGGCCTTACCGTCTGCAGACGGCAATCCATGTCCGCTGTAGAACACATAGACATCGGTAGTGGGTTTGACTCTTTGCGGAAGCCAGGCTTTGAAGGTTCGCAAGATATCAAGCTGCTTGGCGTCCGCATCGATCAGCAGTTTGATGTTCTCGGGCGCGATGCCTAGACCCCGGTTGGCGTAGTTGAAAAACTCGCGTGCATCTTCGTTGGCATAGTCAGCGCGCGGAAGATTGGCGTAGTCTGCAATACCGATGATGATGGCCACCGCGTCGCGTTTGGTCTGCACCTTGACGTTGGCCGCGTTCAGCCTTGCCAGCGTCAGCTTGGTCTCTAAGACTTGACGCGCCACCCTCAAGGTCTTGGTATCCGTGTTGCCGTTGATATCGCGCCCGATGATGGTGAACACCGTGTCCAGACCCACCCGGGCAACTTTTCGGATGCTATAGATGCCGTCGGCCTTACCACCCATTTCCTCGCCATTGAGTAGCAAGGAGCTGGTATCGGCACCCGTCTTGACCGTGATTAGCACCTCGCCATTTGCGTCAGGTGGCGAGACGCTGGCCTGCAGGGCAATGCGTACGGCCTTTTTGGCTTGCTCGCGTTGGGCCAAGTCCACCTCCAGCTTGCGCCGCACATCGGCCAGCGCTTGGCCTTCTGCCTTGTACTTGGCAACTTCCTCAGCCGCTCTGCGGGATTCGTTTGCCAGGGCAAGTTCCTGGCTGCGGCGTTGCTCCTCTAGACGCTTGCGTAATGTGTCGTTTTCCTCCCGATACAGCACCCGCTCCACCTGATTGCCATCAACGGCCAACACACTTTGTTGCGTGATAACACCCGCAGCGCCGGTGCTAGGGAGGTCAATCGTCACTTGACGTGCTGCCTGTACGGACGCTACCCCTTGGCTAGCCACGCCTACTGCACCCGCCCCGCCTCCAATCGCCTTGATCCCTTTGAGCCCGAACTCGCCCCCTTCAGACACAGAAACCTCGGCACTCAGTTGCAAATAATCCAAATCGGTGAGGGCGGCTTTGCGCAAGGCAATCGGTGCATCGGCAAATTCAAATCGGGTTGGCGCGCCCCCGTCAATTTTGACGTCCAGGTACAAGATCGCACGCTTAGGGTCAAAACTGCTGCCTGCAGTCAGGAGTTGGGGCTGCACCAGCGTGAGGGACATTGCGGTGAACTCTTTGCGAACCGCGGATGCGATGCGTTCTTTAGCCGCGCGCGCCGCGTTGAGCTGCTGCACATTTTTGTTGCGCTGCTCCACCTGCGCTTTGTAGGTGTTCTGGATTTTTTCTATCTCCCCTTGGCGCTCGGCACGGGCCGCGGCCAGGCGCTCCTCGAACTCTTTATCGCTTTCCCATTTGTCCTGCGCTAAGGATAGCGCCACGGGGAACACTGGCGCGGGTATCTCCTTGATATTGATCGAACCCGTATCTTCCAGCCAGCGGCGCAGGGTATTTAGAACGGCTTTGGCGACTATGTCGGTCCAGACCTTGCTATCAGAGGGCTTTTTTCGCAGGGCGCTGACTTCACTTTCAATCTGTCCCCTCCAGGCAAACGCAATCGCCCGAGCTTCTTCAGCGCGTTTGGACGATGGCGCAATGTCTGCAACCCATATACCGTCCTCGATGACCGAACCGTTGGCAGCATACAAAACACCTTGCCCGTGCTTCTTGTTCTCTTTGATCTCGCCAATGTATTTCTCGCCATTGGCGTAGTAATAGGTACCTCGGCCTTGGAATTGGTTGGACTTGAATTGCCCGACGTAGCGGTCGCCGTTGGCTGCCCTATAAATGCCCCAACCATCATATTGGTTAGCTTGCCATTCACCCAGATACTTGCCGCCATTGGGGGCTTGGAATTCACCAAAGCAGTTGTTCCAAATGCCTGTTTCTTTTGGGCAAACAATTAGTTTGGGTGTAATCGTCGCGGAACCTTGCATGCCTGCAGTTAGCTCTTTTTCCCAAGCGGCTCTTTGCGGATCTAAATCTTCTGCTGCAAGCGCATTTGCACAACACGCAAAAAACGTGAGGCAAATTAGACGGATGAAACAAATCATATAGCGCATCGTAGCGAAATATACGTAAATTACGGCCCAATCGATTAATTCAATTTCGGGTAATACCCCTTGGGAAAATTGCCTATGTCAACCCAGGCTAAGCCCGCCCCAACATTATCATTGACTTTAATTAATGACAATCTACTACGCTAAGTCCTAGAAATTAACTTCCCAAACTTTAAATATTTATAATTCATTCAGTCAGACTAAATATTTTTTAATTTGTTGACTAAGTACAAATTATTTGGACAACAACTGACCCCCACCTATCCATTGAGGGTGTTGTTCAAAGGATTGCTTAGATGCATATGCATCCTGTGTCACCGCCTTGGCAACCACCTCAAATCTCTCACGTCTCAGATTGCCTATGGTGACCGCCCATTCCTTAAGTAGGTGGTAGGTAAAAAGTCGATGGCCCTTCGGACGGAACGCAAGCGAAAAATCATTGGGACCACCGCCTGACAATACCGTCATTCGTTGATTCGCGGGTGGCTCAATTCCAGCCGGTTGCAATGAAAAGACTGGCGCAACGTCTTTGAATATTAAGGCGCCATTATCCGTACGCCCCGAAAAACAAGTATCTAATACTACGATGATTTCTTTGGCGCGGCTGTTTAATAGTAATTTATATATCTCGCTAAGCCTGAAAGCTGAGTTTTCAGAAATGTTTCCAGATGAATCCTGCGGGACCAAAGACGTCGTTCTACCAGAAGGCGTAGGAGCACCATGACCCGCGTAATACAAAATTAGGGTGTCGTTTTCAGTGGCTCGCTTGGCTATGGCTTGCAAGCGCTCCATCCAACGCACCCCAGTAGCCTCTTGGTTGGTGAGCAAATCTAGATTCGCCGGTTCAATTCCATATTTTCGCTGTATCAACTCTGAAAAACTTCTGGCCGATCGATCGGCGAAGACAACTGCTGGTAATTCACCATATTCGGCGATACCGGTAACCATTGCCAAGACATTACCATTTTTGGGTTTTGCTGGTATCTTCTGGATGAGTGGATTTAGGTCATCAATAAAATCGCCTTCGTCCATTTTCTTAATTTTTGCTTCAATGGAACGAATTTCTTCCCGCATGAGATCTTTTTCGACCGTGTTTTGCTTGGCGCTAATATCTGCTCGTAACTTGCTTAATCGCTCGCGCAAGCGAACCGACTCTAAGTCTTCGGCCAGCACCAGTTCCGTCGCCGCTACACTGGATGGTTCCACTCTACGGGCCGTCGGAAACGGTATCAGGTTTTCCGGCTCCATACGAACGGTTTGCAGTACCGGCAACTCCAATCTATCGACATACTTCATCTCCAGAATTCGATTATTTATAACCAACTGTGCCGATTTCGGACTAATACTTTTTTCAGTTAATGAAAAATTCACGAAAACACGCGAATTAAATAATTTTTGTTTTAGTTCACGAGCGTCCTGCGAATCAATTTCGTCGCTCGTAACCATGTTAAATACCAAATCTGAACGGTCCCCTTGCCTAGCGCCAGCAACTTTTATGATAAATCGCCTGACGTCTGGGTCATAAACAACCTTGTTTACTACTGGATCGCCCGCCAGGTCACTAATGGTCTCATTGATGATTTGGATCTGCTGCTGATCATTGAGTTTTTTAGGAATTTCACTTTGGAATTGCTTGAATTTTTTATCAAGCACTTCTACCTGACGGTTAAATTCAGCAACTTTTCTTTTTTGCGATAATATCGCTTCGCGCAAACGGGCATCAAATTGATCCTTGGATTCGAATTCGTCCCTTGTCAATTCAACCGCCGAAGACGGGCGAGAGCGTAATAGTGCGGTGTTTTCATTGACAATATTTTTGGGTAATTCTGCCATCTTCCGCAATTGAGCCTCTGATCTTTTTTGAATTTCAGAAAATACATCCTGCCAAGTGACAGAATTGCGCCAGCCCGCACGCGGCTCACTATTTGTATCTAGACCCAAAATACCGCGATCAGCGGCCCAAGTCGCATTTGCTTTTCTTTGTGTTAAAGCCAGCATTTGCCATATTTTCGGGACCTGAAAATTTATACTTTTTTGACTAGAGACCAACTGATCTTTTGCGTTGGATTCGCAACTCACACAAACAACTTGAACTCGAAATGAATCCTGGTTAGTCAGCGCCCAATTGAATAATTGATTCGACAAATCAATCCTAAATTTGCCTGGTGTCGCCGCCGTCACTTTTTGCCGTATGGGTTTCCCCAGTCCTTGAATTTCGATTTCCACCTCCGTCAATGGTACAGAAATCCACTCAACACGATTGGTGGCAACCGCTCTACCCTTTTCGGTTGTAATGTCAAGTACCTTAACGTCAGTCTGTTGGCCCAGCGCATTTTCAAAAAAAGATTTCGACTCAATTAAAGGATATAGCCCACCGGTTAATACGGTTCCAATTGCGGCCCCAATGAGGTTGGTTTTTTTTCCTACGACTTCGCTGGACTGAACCACAGGCGCCTCGAATTCCGGTACGCCAAGTCTACGTAATAGCGTGAACTCCATAACACCACGGTCGTTTATCGATAACGTTTCAAAGCCATCGGTTTTTTGCGTTGCCGCGTTAGGATCTAGAAACTTGACCGTGCCGGTTACTTCCGAGACTTGCTTCGTGTATTTGCCACCGCAAGACCACAAATATGAGCATACGGTTACCAACAACACCGTGCGTACGAATCGCAAATAGCAGGAACTTTTGATTGTCATTTGAACTGCAATCAGCTGCTTAATTATTAATGCCTATACCAATATAGAAAGCCTTGGATATCGAGTTTACGCCGAGGTTAAGCGCAAAACCATTAAAGCCGAACATCACGCCTAGATTTACATTAAGACCAGACTTATCACGACTGGTATCATCGTACCAGTAATCTTTCCGATTGTAATAATACTGTGAATATGCAGAAACTTTTCCGTAACCTAATCCGGCGTAAGCATGAACAGATCGATAAAACGGAACATTCATGTCCGGCGTAACCAACGGAAACGTAGCGCCAACAGAAAATACTCCAGCGCCGGTTTGTGTGCTCTTGAAGGTTCCACAAGAATAATAACAATTACCTTCGTAATAATTAGTAGAATCTCCCGGGCTGCCACTGATGCTGCCATTAAAATACAATCCTGGCCCGGAATCTTTCAGGCTGTACATACCAAAACCGTAGGCGGGCATTAAGTCCGAATTCGCTGGGGTAGGTGCGTAGTGGAGTTCCATCACACTGGAGTCCGCCAAGGCACTGCCACTCAGAGCTGTGAGTATTCCAAGACGCGCAATCAAGTGAATCCAACTTGACAACTGAATGCCATTATTTATTTTGTTCATATTTTGGAAATTAATTAAACCGTGCAAACATTGGAAAAATAAGTTTATCAATACACTACTTTACCCACTATATCGTACCCTTTGAAAGAAAAAAGCTATTCTTACATTTGCTGTTGAATTGCATTCAATGGCCAGCATCTAATCAAAAGAATCCGAACCCTAATCTACCCGACAGGGAAACCTGCATGAATAAAAAGAAGCATGGGGGTTCCCTCACTTATTCTAAAGTTGGTGTATCCCCTCAATTTGCGCTTGGAACCACGCGCCCCACCCTTTGATGACATGAATTCATCAGCGCTAAAGCTGTTGGCCGCCACCTGGTCGGCCGTGATCGGCCCCCATTTGCTATCTAAGTCCTTAGTTGGAAGGCCAAGCTCAAGGTAATTGAGTCGCCTCGGGGCGCAAGAAACTCCGCTTGCTTAAGACGGCGTGCACCAATCCCGCGTCTGCATCCACCCCAATGTGCACCTTCATACCAAAGTGCCATTGATCACCCTTCTTAGCCTGGTGCATCTGAGGGGCGCGCTGGCCCGCGCCGTCTCTCCTAGAGCTGGGCGCCGCCGCCAAGGAGGCATCCACTACCCGTTTCCATGGCCGGGCCAGTCAGGCCAAACCATCGCCGCAGGAGGTGAACGCATAGCATGACGTCCACTGCAAAGGGTGGGCGACTAGCTATTTTTCATCGTGCGCGAGCGGCTCACGCCAAGCCACACCAATAGCCTAGGAAGCACCCATTCCGTTTTGCCAAGAACATTGCGCTTGCGCGTCCTCCTGATGATCAACGCGAAACCGGTGATGGCAAAGCTTTTTTGTTCGGTCGGCATCGAACGCTTGAGTGGGTCAGCCGATGAATCCGTTAATCTATTCGCATAGCGCTGCTTGGGCCGCACCGCCTTCAATGCCTGACTCACCCATTCCGGTGGTGAAAGCGCAGTGGCAACCACGGCTGGGCGTCATATGGCCCTTGTGATGGATGCGCGCAGACGCAAGGTGTTGGGCTGGGCCTTTAGGGAGCGAATGCTCAGCAACTACGAGATTGCCCTATTGAACATGAGGTAGCACACACGCAGGCCCGGCTCAGTCCTTCACCCCTCAGAACGGGTCAGCTTGAGTCATTTGCGGATTAGTCGATGAGGAAACCACCATTACTGATGCAAAAAAACTACAAAATTCAAAGAAAAATTCGACAAAAACGCGTAAATTTGAAGTAAACTCGTTTTGTCAGTTTGATCGAAGGCCTCTGGTTAGTAGTTCCATCGGACAGACGCGACACTGTGGAAAGCGTGAGCTTTAGCTCGTTGGACCGCGGTGTTCGAGTAATCAATCGAAATAACGCAATCTTAAGGAATTAACTATGAAAATAGCAAAAGTTAGCTTGTTGGCTCTGTCCATCATGGCTGCTGGTTCGGTCTTTGCTCAAGCTGCCGGCCCTGACCAAAACACTTTGGTCGCATGCAACAACCAAATTTACGACTGCGATGTCAAAGGGAAAGAACCTCTTGAGAAGAGCACAGTCTTTGAAAGAATCAAGGCCAAGAGCTGGGTACGCTTTATTTATGTGGCCAAGGCCCGTCCGGTAAAAGAAAAAGATCCTATTTACATAGTACAAGAAGAAACGACTAAGCAAGAGCCAGTAGTTGTGACCAATACGTTCGTAGTTGCACCGCAGGGCCTTGGCGATCCTTGGGCATACGTTCCAAAATAATTTTGGGTGACTTTGACTGCAAGAAAAGAGGCTCTTTGGGGCCTCTTTTTTTTGATGTGATGCGTCCGGTTGTCTGCAACCTCATGGTTTGGACTTGAAATCATGCTGCTGGAATAATTAGAAATAGTTTTCCAGCGGAACGCGAAAACACCCGTCAACCCGATGCCTATTGGATAACAGCATGAAACCGAATAATCCTAAGACGAGCATGGGCACCGTTTTCTCATCGAAACAACTAGGTAGTGGATTTTGACCCTCTTCGGTTAAACCATGGGATGATTTTTTGAAAAATTGGAATAAATACTTTATGTCTATTTCGTCGAAATTTGTGGATTTTTTTGTCCATAGCGTTTGCGCAGTGTTATTAACTTCATTCATGCCGCTATTTGCTGCTGACCCTCCTAAAAACAGTGTTGCACCGAGGGCTAGGCCGGCCACGACAATCGAAGTTAGGCCCGCCGCCGCCACGGCAATCGAAGCTCCAAAACCGAGCCAACCAATCCTAGTGGCACCACTATCGCCAAACACTCAAAGCGCAGTTAATGTCCAAGTCCAAGCTGAGGAAAGGGTGCCGGTTGCAATTGTGTCGGTTCCAAGTACGCCAGTTAATGGAGTTTTTGGTGTTTTTGATTTTTCTTTGACACTGCCTCGCGGTTGGAGTGTCGGCACCGACGCCCGAGCCAAAAAAGCGCTTGCAGCTGATGGAAATGATTTGACGCCCATTTTCTCCTTTGAAAGCACCAATGGGGGCATTATTTATGGCACTTGGAGTGTATACGACGGTGGCTTGATTTTTTCACCCGAAAGTATCGCAGCTGGTAATCCAGGCATTCCTTCTGCTTGGGGCGTAAAAAAGGAAGATATTCGCAGCTTTGTTTCGAAAGCAGGACAGATTGACTACGCCGTAATGACTGCATCCGGTCCAGGCGATGGACTATCATTTTCTGCGTCTGGTGATAAACGTATGTCCGCGGTTTGGATAGATATTCCGTTCGTTTACAAAGACAAAACGGAAGAGCGAAGCGCATGGGCTAAGTTATATTATCGCGGCCCAGTTGAAGGTTCCGCAGAAGCTACGACTATCTACGATGCCATTATGGAGGGTATGAGACCGAACGGCGTCGAGCTGCTTAATCTTGTGGAGTACCGTCGCAACTATGCGGCTAAGAATAGAGCTTCAGCGGCAAAACCTGCTGTATCGCAGATTACTGAAACGAATAAGCCAGTAGACACCTCAAGAGACGTAGCTGCAGCCAAAAAAATGCCTGAATCGGATAAAACGGTTGAACGTCTAGAGAAGCTTGCGGAGGACTATAAAAAGGGTTTTGATGACCAAAAGAAGGTTTTCGACGAGCAAAAGAAGGTTTTCGACGAGCAAAAGAAGGTTTTCGATGAGCAAAAGAAGTTTTTCGAAGAACTAAAGAAGGTTGCAGCACGAACGGAAAAAAATGCGCCTGCTCGGTCGCTGATAGACATTTTTAAGTTTGACTAATTGCGAACTTGGACTTGTTCTTTTAGACATTCCTTTGCGACATTTCTACGTCTGGGGCTTTGGGTATGACACGGGATTGTCAGCGCTTACCGATTACACCAGCCCCGCGCACTTCCAAGCGAATGGAATCAAGAACCTCGCCCTTTGCTCCAACAATCTGAACCTCATGGCGACCAGGCCAAGGTAGCCACTGGGCCTGCGGCCCCTTAGCAAATGGTTTGCCATCCATCAACCAGTGGTTGACCACCCCATCAGCTCCAAAATGCAGGCGCTGGCGGTCCGGCGGAATATCAGGGTCCAAGGCGATGATGCTGCCATTTGCCGGATAGGAGATGCGCGCAATCGCACGGTCGCGCCTAGCAGCGTTCGGGCCGCTATCGCCTTGAGACAAGGCGAACTGGCTCTGCTGTGTGCCCTCGATAAACCACTCCATGCGAGGCGCTTCCGTCGCAAGGTCACTAGCCCGCTCAGTTCCGTACCCTACCGGCAAGGGCGAGGGAGTGCGCGGGAAACTGACCGCCTGACGCACCAGGCCGGCGGGGGGCAGCGGTGCGCGGCTGGGCGTTGCGCGGTGTAAATACTGCATCACACTGGCCCACACCGGCGCTGCACCACTGGTGCCGCTGACATCCCACATCGGTGCGCCACTGGCATTGCCAACCCACACGCCGACGGTATATCGTTCAGAGTAGCCAATAGCCCAGTTGTCACGCATATCTTTGCTGGTGCCGGTTTTGACAGCGCTCCAAAACCGGGTCGCCAGCACGCTGTCGCTGCCAAAAGTACGGGCGCGGGCATTGCTGTCGGCAAGAATATCGCCCACGATGAACGCCGCACGTGGATCGACCACGCATGCTGCTGGGGCTGGTTGGACACCGCCCGGCACAAACGTGCTTTGGCTAAAGCAACCACGGTTAGCCATAGCACGGTAGGCATTTGTCAGTTGTAACAAAGAAACATCCGCACTCCCCAATGCCAGGCTGTAACCGTAATAGTCGCCGGTTTCACGCAGTGACAGACCCAAAGCCGTGAGCTGCTGGTGAAACGCGTCTGGAGAAACCATTACCAGCGTGCGTACCGCCGGCACATTGAGGGACGCGCCCAAGGCGGTACGCGTAGAGACCCAGCCTTTGAATTGGTGGTCATAGTTCTGCGGGATATACAAACCGCCAGAGGTTTGGATTTGCGCTCCAGAGTCATCCAATAAAGACGCCGCCGTAATACGCCGCTGCGCAATGGCTTGGGCATACAGAAATGGCTTGAGCGTGGAGCCGGGCTGGCGCAGCGCCACCACACCGTCCACCTGGGCAGCGGCACTGAGCGAACCCGAAGACCCCACCCAGGCCAAGACCTCACCGCTCGCGTTGTCCAAGACTAGGACCGCGCCATCCTCGACATGACGCCCCCGCAATTCACGCAATTGCTGCGTAAGGGACTGCAAAGCCATGCGCTGCAATGGCGCACGCAGGGTGGTCCGCAGCACCTGAGGCAATGGTTCGCTGCGCTGACGCAGCGCCTGCCGCGCCAAATGGGGGGCAATTCCCTCGCTGGCCGCGAATTCGCGCCGCTGCAGCGCAGCCTGTGCGAAATAAACCAAACCTTCGCAATCTATCGCTCGGACAGAAACGTCCATAGCTTGCAGTACCGTGCATGCCCGTTGCCCGACCTGCGCGCCGGGCGCGTTGGGGGCTCGAACGAGGGCTGCGGCTATCGCCGCTTCGCGGTTGTCGAGCCCTGAGGCAGCCTTACCGAACAAAGTTCGGCTCAGCGCGTCAATGCCGACGAGCTCACCGCGAAAGGGCACCAAATTCAAATAGGCTTCCAATATCTGGTCCTTGCGCCAGCCTCGTTCGAGCATCTGCGCCGACACGGCTTGGCCAATTTTTTGGACAACGCTGCGCCCGCCCGCCACCCGGCGTAGGTCACCATCAAGCAAGCCCGCCAATTGCATGGTAATAGTGGATGCGCCGCGGGTTTTCTGGCTCCAAAGATTTGCCCACGCAGCAGCCGATACCCCCTTCCAATCAACGCCGCTGTGTTCGTAAAACCGCTTGTCCTCACTGAAAACCAAGGCCGTTCGCAAAGCCGGCGATATGTCTTCCAAAGCCAGCCATTGCCCCTTACGCACGGTGTCATCAGCGCGGACACGCTGCAAGAGCACACCATCCCGGTCCAGCACCTGGACGTCAGAGGCGCGGTATGCCGCTTTGACGTCCCCGTAACGCGGCTGCGCAAGGGCTTGTCCAGCCAAGCAGCCCGTGGCCAACAGGCTCAGCGCCAAGCGCGCCAGCGGCATGCGCATTAGCGGGCAGCCTGCACGCGCACGCGCGCATTGGGCGTTGCACCAAACATCTCCGGCGCATACATGGCCTCTACCCGCGAAGGTGGTAGAGAAAAATCGCCCACATTGTTCAGGCGTATGGTGTATTCGACCTTGGTAATGCCTTTAGGCAAGTAGCCGTAATAGCCCCGGTAGGACTCAAAACTTCGCTCCTCAAATACCGCCCACGCAGACCCTTGCCGGGTCTCGCCCTGGCTCGCAATCTCAGAGTCGCGCCCCAAACCATTGCCCAAAATAGCAGCCCCGCCGGGTACTGGGTCGGTAAGCGCGACCCAGCTCATATCGGAGCTGGCGTTCACCTCAAGGGTGACGCGCAGCACATCCCCGCGCGTGTAGCTACCTGCAGGAAGGCTCTTGTTGGCCTGCTCCACCGGCGTAATGGTTTTCCGAATCTGGTAGCCCGCGCTGACCGGCTCTTTGAGCTGCACGGCAGCGATCGACTGCAAGGTCAACCAAGGTTTGCCAGAGCCTTGGTGGCTCAGCTTGAGCGCCTCGGTCCCCGCAGGTTTATTCCAAGGCAGAAACATGCTGTTATTGCGCAGATTACCGCCTATTGCGGGGGCGCCAAAGGCACTCGACTTGTTGCCTTCGCCGGACGCCTCTCCCGCTTTGACACGCTCCACCTTGCTCCAATCAATGGCTGCATTAGCGGATCCCATGTTGGACTTGGTGGTGCCAGTGACCGGAGCCGACTCAAAACGCGCGGAAAATTTTTCTAGTGCCAAAGCACCCCACAAGTTAGCCGTGGTGGTCTGCCAGGCGCCACCCTGCTGTCGATTGATAAAGCCATTGGCCAATCTGCCGGCATCGTCCTTCCAGGCAGGGTCCTCGAGCACCGCCAATAACAGTCGCGCGCCATTGACGTCGCCGTTTTGCATCAGCCACCACCAGTAGTCGTCGGCATCGGAACTAAAGCTTAATTTGCTTCCCTGGTAACTGATGCGGCTGCGCAGAATCTGGCCGGCCTCGGCAAGCCGCTTGTCGCGGTCGGGCACATCAACAACGCGTTTGAGAATGTTGAACCAATCAATCACTGCATGGGTCGGCCATTGGTTAGGCGCCGCGGTAATGCTATTGAGCATTTTGCCCTGGGCCTTGCCGTAGCGAGAGAGGGCTTCAATCGCAGCGAGTTTGCGCACATCCAGATCCTTGCGTGGGCTCCAGCCGTCTCGCTGGATGCGCCCCTCTACGAACGCAGTCAAGCCGCGCTCTAAAGGAGCGCGCGCTTCCTCACTCAGCGCAAAAACACGGTTCACACCGGAGGCCTCGTGCGCGGCCGCCAAGACGTAGGCAGCCAGGGTATCGCTGCCTCGGTTACTTTCGCCTTCACGCGGCGGAAAGTAGTTCACCAGTCCGTCAGCATCCAGGTAACCAGGTAGCTCCGCCACGACTGCCTGCCACGCCTTGGCGTCGCGCAAGCCCACCGCTTTGCTTACTTTTTGCTCCATGCACGAGAAGGGGTAATTGGCAAACCAGTCACGCACTCCGGGCAATCCTTCGGACAGTCGCGGCTGCAGCACCATCTTCAGGCCGCCACGTCCCGGCAGCGCGTCCGCCGGGGCGTTCACGTCCAAGGTAAAGGAACCGTCAATTTGCGCCAAGGTCGCCTGCTGGACGGTGAGTGGCACGGCGGGGATGATGCGCTGCTGCGCTTTGAGGCCATCACGCGCAGCACCAAGCTTGTCCTTGGCTTCTATCTCCCACTGGATGGACTCGAAGCGGGAGAACGCAAGTTGTGCGGGGGCGGTCACGTTCCACGCCACCTCGCGGGCTTCTCCGGCCGGAATCTCCAAGGTTTGCGGCGCTAACTCTAGCAACGTGGCGCGTGGAGTTACTACGACCTGCATAGCCTGTTTGGTAGTGTTACGCAATGTGAATTGCGCGCGGAATTGATCATCCTCGCGTACCAGCGGCGGCAGGCCGCTGATGATTTGCAGGTCCTGGGTGGCACGGATACTGGTGGAGCCGGTGCCAAACATACCTGTACCCGCATCGGCAATCGCCACGATTTTGAAGGTGGTCAAGGCGTCATTGAGCGGCACCGTCAGGGTAGCGCTGCCGTTGGCATCGAGCTGCACGCGGGGGTTCCACAACAACAAGGTGTCTAGCAACTCGCGCGTGCCGCTGCGGCCACCACCTCCACCGGCCGGTACCGCTTTGCGGCCAAAGTGCCTGCGGCCAATGATTTCCATCTGCGCGGTCGAAGTCTCCACGCCCCAGGCCCGGCGCTGCAACATGGCCTCCAACAAGTTCCAACTGTCATTGGGCAGCAGTTCCAGCAAAGCCTGGTCCACGGCGACCAAAGCCACTTCGGCGTTGGCCGCTGGCCTCCCATTGGGCAACTTGACCTGAACCTGTACCCGCGCATTACCGCGAACCGGATAGGTCTCTTTATCAGCCTTGACGCTGACGTCCAATTGGTGTGCCCCGGTTCCCACACGTATCTCGGCCACGCCAAGGCGGAAGGCAGGCTTGCTCAGATCCACCAAGGTCGTCGGCGCCGTGTATTCCCGCCCCTCGTACCAGAAGGTAGTCCACCATTCCCGTGGCGCGCGATAGCCCCAAGTGAAAAAACTGTACCAGGGCACCTCGCGCAAACGGCCGCGCAAGGCCAAAACGCTGACAAAGACATTGGGCCCCCAGCCCTCCTGTACTTTGACTTCCACGGTCGGATCCCGACCGCGTAGCTGTACCACACGGCTTTCAATGACGCCCTCGCGTTCGATCGTTAGCAAGGCAGTCGCCAGGCGAAACGGTGTACGGACTTGAAAGCGGGCGGTCTCGCCAGGCTCATAGCTTTTCTTTTCCGGCAAGAGGTCAATGCGATCATGGTTATCGCCGCCGAACCAGAGTTCGCCTTGCTTGGTGACATACACCGAGCTGGCAGCCTGGCTGCTGTTGCCTGCGCGGTCGGTTGCCGTGACAACCAGCTCCACTTCTCCTGGATCGGACAGTGTGGTTTCGCACATCAGCAGTCCGCGGCTATCGCTTTTACCGGAGCACACACTGCCCAGATCTTTGACCGTGGTCTGGTTGTCATAGGTATAAAAGCCGCCCACCATGCGCTTGCGCGCACTGGTCACTATGCGCGCCATGGCACGTACCTGCAAGGCAACGCCCTCTTGCGGTTTACCACCCAGGTCCAAAGCGAGCGCCTGAAACTTGATCTGTTTGCCGCTGGATAGCCAGTCTTCGGTCTTTATGCCGGCCAACACGGCGGCTGGCCACAGAGTGCGCGTGCTACGCAGGGTTTGCACTTCGCCATTCGGATCGGAATAACTCGCTTCGAGCAAAAGATCAAGGGGCTGTTTGCCGGTTGCCAGCTGTGTCAGCGTGGTTTTACCGCTGCCGTTTTTGTCCAAGCGCACTGGCAACTTGTCCGCGACCACGCGCGAATCCGAACTGTTGTTTTCTGATTCCTGCTCGCCGCCAGACACCGCGTCAGATCGGTCGCTAGGCGGCTGAAAGCTAAAAGCTTCATAGTCCGCGAAGCTGACGAATTTTGGTCGCAGCATGGCCGATACCTGAACCGGTAGATTAGCCGCCGGTCCGCCCGATACATAGTTGATTTGCACCTCCACCGGTACGGAGGCGGCATTGACCAACTGTGCGCTACCTGCGGGGTTCACACGGCCCTCGTACACCGGCAATCGAAACTCTTCCACACGGAACTCGCCTGTGTGGATACTGTGATCATCGGCCTTACTCAATTCAATGCGGTACAGGCCTAGCTTGGCAGTGCGCGGTATGGCAAAGCTACTTTCGGCACTCTGGCCTCCAGTGGCCGTTTTGCGCCATACCAGTGCTTGGGGATATTCCTGTCCGCTGCCCAAGTGGGTCACCACCAGCCGATCAGGTGGTCCACTAGAAAGACCGAAACCCTGCCCGGTCTGGCTACGAATGATGTGCTTCATGGAGACGGTCTCGCCCACACGCAACAAATTCCGGTCCACGATAGTGTGTGCCCGCTCGTCGGGGTGGGCGACTTGGCTAGTGGGCAGGTTAAAACGCCAAGACTCAATGCCGCGGTTCCAGTCGCTCCACGTAAAAGCGAGGTCTTCGACCACCCCCTTGCCATCGCCCGCCGGTTGCGGCGCGCGGGCGCTGACGAAATACGCTTGGTGGTAGCTGTTTTCGGTGTTGCAAGCAGGCGCTTGCGGCGAGATGCCCTCCAGGCGGGCGATGCCAGCAGCATCGGTCTTACCAACGCTAATCTCACGACCGCGGCAATCCGATACACGCACCATGGCACCCGCGACGGGTGCACCCTTGTCGAGTGTGGTGACCCAGGCCAAGGCGTTTTCACGCCCCAGCTTGAAATGCACAGCTAGGTTGGTGACCAGCGCGGAGGTCCTTACGTACATGGTACGCCCGGGCCCATGGCGAGCGTCGAGTAGGGAGGCTCCCAACTTTTGCGAAGCAATTTCTATCACATGGAAGCCGGGATCCAGCGGAATACCCACTACTTCAAATGGGCGTGGGTCATTGCCTGCTGTCTTGGGTAAGTCCAGCGTTTTCACGCCGGGCTGGCCCTTTAACAAAGAGACCATGCGGGTCTGCACCTCTCTACGGTCGCTTTTATCGATGGATTTGGGGACCGTATTGAGATCGGACACAGCCACCTTGCGTGTCACCGATGCGGTGTCATAGGTTTGAACCTTTTGAAACCAGGCAATGATTTGTGCGTCATTGACTGGCTTGAGGTCGCTGACCTGCCCGGCCTGCAATCCTTTGACCTGGAGCGAGGCTTCCACATTGCGCAAGGTAACCGGCAGCAGTGCCACGCCGCCCGGTTCTGCAAAACGCTCCACTACACCGAACGGTGAGGCGGGAAATTTGGCAAGCGGTGGCAAGGCACCGGTGGACACCTTGAGGGGAAAGGTCGATGCATTGCGCAGACTGCGTCCGCTTTCATCTTTGAAATCCTTGGGTAGCTCCAAACGAAATTGCGTCAGCTCGGGCAACACATTAGAAAAACGAATGCTGTTGAGATCCTGTTCATCGCCCTGCCCGCTCCCGCGGGTCTCCTCAAAAACCGGTTTAAAGCTTTCTTTTTCCGATACCAAACGGACGCCCTCCAGCCATTTTCTCGGTACTGCCGAAGTAAAAGCCAAGGTCATCGGGCGGACCGGAAGGCAAGCACTTTGCGCGTTCTCCCGCTCGCAGCTGAAACTGGCCGAAAATGGTTCGCGCACCGCAAAGCCAAATCGCTTCTGCGTTGCATTGGTAACCCCCTCTGGGGTGGCTACGCCCTTGTCAAATACCAGTTGCAGCTTGGCAGAAGGCGTAAGGCGACGATTACAAGCCAGCGTTAAAAAGGCCAGCGGGTTCTGCGCCGCGTCGCGATCCCATCCGTGCGCTTTCAGCAAAGCAGCGCGCTCTTTACCTTCGATCAAGCGCACCGCAATGCGCTCACCAAGCCCGTCGACCGCACACCACATATGCGCCTGCACACTGCCAAGGCTCGCCGCACCCGAAAGGCGTAATGCAAAGTACTGCTCCTCATCCACAGGACTACCGCCATAAGGACGAATGTCCTTCACAAACGGCCCACCCGTACTGAAACTGAAGCGATCCGGCCCGCTGAACTCAGCACCTTTTGACGACTTCAAACCGGGCTTTATCTGCGCGCTGCAGCGCATGCCGGAAGGCAAGTCGTCTTCTACATCAAAAACCCAAGCGCGTTCATTCAACCATCGCCCTGCGCCCTTGAGTGCAAAGCCGTCGGCGCACCGCAGCTCCACCGGTGCCTCGGCCTTGGGGTCACCGAAGCCAATGACGGCCTCGTCAAATTTAATAACTATCTGCCGAACCTGTGCAATCTCACCCTGAGGAGATGCGCTGCTGATCTGGAATGCGTGTGCGGCCAAAGCGCTCAGCGCCAGCAATAAGATGGTCAAAAGGGTTTTGATGCGCATGACGTGGTCATTGATAAGTAATTCAGTTTAATTCCGCCGGGACATTAGCGGGCATTAATTTAATGCTGGAATATTTGCAGCAAAAAATTCAATTTAACGCATAACGCGTGGGGCGTCAATGAGAATCCCAGTTCCCACAGCGCCGGGTCGGCGCCCATATTAAACGGATAATGCAACCCCGTTGAAACCCGACGACCCCATTTGATTTATTTTGAACCAAATAAAGTATTTAATTATTATTAAGAAAAAGAAAAATATTATTTTAAAAATTTATAACACGATATATTTTTAAAATTCAAGACACGCCGCTATTGCAATTGAGCTGCGGTGCACTCGGAAGCTTCCACACCAAAACCTATGCGGGCGCTGGAACGTCAGCCAAAGGCGGTCGCTCCACGCCAACGCCTAGCTGCATCGGCTAGGCAAACAAACCTAAGCCATGAAGGGCAGGCAAAACAACGGAAACAATCGCAACCATGCTCAAAGTCAATCGCAGTCCTAACCAATGGTGGAGTACGAAATGGGGGTAAGTTCTGTAGTCAATGGCCAAGCACAATAAAAGTACTGCGGCCACTGATAGGAGACCCCATTCGCCCTGCACCATCAAGCTGATCCAAGCGAGCAAACTTGGCACCACACCCCAAACTAACTGTTGGTTGCTGGGGGGATTTTCCACCATCGTTAATCCCCAGTGGATTGCACCAAGGAAACTGACAATGGTGGCACTGTAGGCCAGCAAGCTAAAAATAACTGCTGGTCTTTGCGCAGGGGAAACCATAAAGCTCAACGCAGCGAGCCCCATAAAAGGAACGAGTCCAGCAAGCCCTAACAAACGGCCTACAGAAGAAATGTTATTGCTTGAAAAACGCATAAGGTGTTTATTTGAAGGATAGCAATTGCGGGTCAAAACATCTCGTAAGAGGTAGCGGCAAATCAGGCACCTGCCTCGCCAGGTAATCTCGGATGAACGGAGCAGCTTTCCACGGCTTGGTGTAGCCGCTCCAGACGGCATTGCTAATAATTTTGGGTTCGATACCTGAAAAATCGAGTAGCACCACGGCAGGCAATAACTCAGCAAACTCGGCCTCCGCCACAACCCATTTATCCATAGCCCAGACGCCTGCAATTCGAACTGATGCGGAATGGGGCGGGCTGTATTCGCTAATGAGCCTTTGCGTGATCTGGTAAGTCTCATCTGCAGGCTGTAGGCGCACTACACCTTGGCAGCTTCTTGTCATTTGAGTCAATTGATCGCTGGCAATGCCGCCTATATCAATTTCCCGTCCATCCAAGACCATCAAGGTTCCGTTATCACGCGCCGTCCAGCCGATATGGGAAGCCACGACGGCAAGCACAACCAGTAGCAGTACAGATACCGATGTTCGTTTCTTCATGACGACAATGCACCGAAAAGGCGAGAACTGCTTAGTCCGTTTCGTTCGTGGCTGGCGGGATGTCGCTCTGGCTTTCATGGCTTGGATGAAGTCCCGGCGCAAGCGGTTTCGGAAAACACATTTTTTCCCCATCCCATCGCTGCCCGCACCAGCACTCACCTTCTGCATTAATGATGCAGGTTCCCGTACCGCAACACCTTAGATCCTCGCTCATTGAAGCTCCTTATTCATCCATTAAATCGGCCTAAGCCACCAGTAGGCGTTCTCAAGAAAACTTTATTCCTGCGCATTTTCTTGTAGAGCGATGCCCTCGTGATTGGCCACCATTTCTAAAGCACTCTCAAAGAGCGCACGCGCAGAACCGGACACTGCGCTTAAGTATGCGTGCAAGTGCGCGTCTTCTGCAGACTTGTTCAAGCACTCGTGGCTGTATTGCTCAAAATTTGCCAGCTGGGTAATGATTTCCGCAACATGGCGCGGGCATTCACAAAGCACATTGGTGGAGATATTGGCCACCCGGTTAAGCGTCAATTCACTGTATTTTCTGGGTGGTATTACGCTGCCCACCACTAGGCCACTGGATCCTTTTTCGGTGCCCACCAGTAAAGCTGAATTGACTAAATCGGCCAACTCAGCGTCCGATGCGGGTTCTTTTCGAACAATCATCCCTGATCGTTTCATCAATTGGATGACGTTCTCTTGGCCAAAGTTGTACAAAACGATCACCTGGATCGCTTTGCAGTTTTGGGCCAATCGATGAATATCAATTTGCATGCCGGCATGCAGGGAGTTCGCCTTGACAAGCAAGAAGGGAACTTGCCGTTCAAAGGTCGCGCCCAGCGCGTGCGACAAGTCATTGAATATGTTGGTCACCTTGATGTTCTGGTCAATGAAGCTCAGGGTGAATTTTTTCGATTCGATGCGACTGGCCAAGGCCACACCGACGACCGCCATAGATGCAGCTTGTCCAGCAAGGCGGGCATCTGTGCGCGAGCGATTTGCATCTTGCCCTTGCACCAGCAAAGCGTTGAGTTCTTGCGACGAGCGTTGGGCAAGGCTGCTGATGGCATGGCCTCGCTCAGTGAGCCGTTTAAGCAAGGTTGCCCTCAGTACATCGTCGTCGGTATACAGACGATGCTGGCCCTCGGATTTTTGCGGGACGAAGGTGCCATAGCGCAGCTCCCAAATCCGCAAGGTTGGACTGGGAACGCCACTCAATGTCGAAATCGCGCCGATCTTGTGCACCGCGCCACCTGAGTTTGCTTTATTGCTCATAGATTGAATAGAAATTGAATAGATTATTCAGATTATTTTACTCTATTGTATAGAAAAATAGTCTTTGGTGGTAGATTTCCGAGACAGCAACTTATTCAAAAGCCCATGTTTTTTAGCCTTCACGCAACGCAAGGACTCACTGCCATTGGGATTATTGCGACTTCTTCCAGGCAAAAGCCGGTGTCCACGACCAGACTGTCCAGGCAAATTGGATTGTGTTTATCCAGTACAGAGATCATCGTCAAGCAGCTCAAGAATGGCGGTCTGATTTGCTCCCACCGCGGCCCTGGCGGCGGGTACCAACTTCTGCACCCCGTCAAGGATCTATCGGTTTGGGATGTGGTTTCGTGCTTCAAAGACAACGATCCGCCCGCCAAGACGGGCCAGGGCAGCCCTGAGAGCGAGGCTGCATTGGCTCTTGCAATCGAGTTGAAAGAAACGGCTTGCCAGCACCTACGGTCTTACCCCCTTACCGACGTACTGGCCCAACTTCCATCCGTTGCGCCCGACGACATGAACTCGCGCTCATTCAATACGGCCTTCCATCTGAAGCCCCTGCATCAGCCTAGCCCACCAAAGGCTCCTAGCTGGGTGTTTGATTTGGCGAGGTTCACCCATGCGGCGCATGCTTGAGGCGCCCCTATGAAAATTTCCTACATGTTGTGGAACAGAACGGGGAAAGGTCGCAAAGTCCCTGATGGGCAGGCATGGCAATGGGTCCACGAAATTGAGGATGAGCACCAAATGGCGAATGTCGTCAGAAGACTCAAGAAAACGATACGCGAATGCCGATTAGCCTTGGTAAACCTACACATCGAGCAGCGGGATTGCTCAGACGGCCTGTTGGAGCGCGCAAGCTTCGCCTACAAAGGGCCCATCGTCTATGACGAAAGTATCTCTCCCAAAAGAATAATTCATGTGCATGAAGATACGCTTGACGACCAAAACTTGGAGGCCGCTTAACCATGCAAGCCACTGCCAATGCCACCACCGTCTTGTATGACGGCTCCTGCCCCATTTGCAGTCGCGAGATACAGCAATACAAAAAAGGGGATCCGCAAGGTGAAATTTGCTGGCTTGATGTTTCAAGCCCAAACTTTGTAGCGCCCCCCGGGCAAAGCGCAGAAGCACTTATGCAACGATTTCACGTTATCCGGCCCGACGGCTCCATAGTCTCAGGAGCGGCTGCCTTTGTTCATCTGTGGGAACAATTGCCCGGCTGGAAAAAGCTGGCCCGCGTAGGCCGACTTCCGGGCATGCTCAATTTGATGGAATTCGGATGTGAAAAGTTTCTCCACTTCCGACCCAAGCTGCAAAAAATATTTGCATAGTTCAACACGCTCAATCCCCGCTAGCTATTGGATGTATCCCGAAGCTTTGCGTCGAGCAGGCTATTGCCACCAATCAAAAACAGGAATTTTGTAAGTGGTTCAGGGGCGTATAAACCGGCAGTCGACGGCACTCGCACAGGAGCGCCTAGCCATAACTCCAGAGATTTCGGTTTGCGCGCTCTGTGATCGTCCAATTCCGCCAGCTTTGCGAGATGCGCACCACTTGGTGCCTAAGTCACGTGGTGGTGTCAGTACGGTCTATCTGCATCGTGCGTGCCACAGGCAAATCCATGCCTTGTTCACTGAAAATGAATTGGCTAAAAGTTACTCCACGCTTATAGCGCTTTGCGCACATCCTGAAATGGCGAAATTTATCAACTGGATCAAGGGCAAAACAAGCGAGTTCAATCCACCAACCAAGCGCAGCCGTAACAAAGGCAAGTTTTAATCTCTGGGATGGCCAAAACCGCCCCCTCCCCCACAATGCTTCTTAATCGTACTCAGGCCCAAGTAGTGCATGAAATACGCTTAAATCGCTCTGGTGCGGCGCGTATTCAAAGGCGCCTAGTGCCTAAAATTTAGTGGAGAGGCTCGATGTAGCCTTGAAACTGCGAATGCCTAATTCCATATGAAAAATTGCCGTCCACTCACCGTTTTGCAGCCGATGCCAAAAAAACCAACTTTGCATGCAAATGAACGATTGCGCTGCGACCGCAGTCGGTTTGCTTGAGACCCCCTCTCATGAAGCACTCCATTACGCGCAGCTCAGATACCGGCACCGATGCCTTGTCCGCCGGCTGCATCTCCCGCATTATTGAAATGGCCTGGGAGGACAGAACTGCATTTGAGGCGATAGAGGCGCAGTTCGGTTTGAATGAATCCGGGGTGATTGCTCTGATGCGCAGGTATCTGAAGCCATCGTCTTTTCGGATGTGGCGCAAGCGGGTGACGGGGCGCCGCACCAAGCACGTAGCGCTGCGTAGTGCTGTTTTTTTACGCCACCGCGCCACCCATACACGACCATAAGGTCAGCAATATGGCATCGCAACGGGCACTGGTGTGGTTCAAGCGTGATCTACGGGTGCACGACCATGCCCCCTTGGTAGCTGCGCTCGCACACCCAGACGCGCTCGCAATTTTTATCATCGAACCAGAGTGGCTCAGCAGCCCTGACTGTGATTCCAGTCATGTCGACTTTGCACTGACCTGCCTTGCTGAGTTGCGCACAGCGCTTGCCGAACGCGGCCTGCCGTTGCTGGTACGCGTGGGCTCAGCGGTCCAGGTGCTGGCGCAATTGCAAAGCGATCTGGCCTTTACGCATTTGTTGAGTCACGAGGAGACTGGAGCCGCTTGGTCCTATGCGCGCGACCGCCAAGTCGCAGTGTGGTGCGCCTCGATAAACATCCATTGGAAGCAGTTCACCCAAAATGCAGTGATACGCGGATTACGTAACCGCGCGGGATGGGCCAAGCGCTGGCAGGCGCACATGGATGCTCCCCTGCATTTATTAAACGGCAAATTTGACGCAGCATTGCCGCTGCATCAACCCGCGCTCCCCACGTTGGCCAGCCTGGGGCTGTCGCCGCATGGAAAATCCTTGCAAATGGGAGGCGAGCGGGCTGCAAGGCGCGTCCTGAGCAGCTTTGTGCAGGTTCGAGGCTATGGCTATCGAAAGGCACTCTCCAGCCCTTTGAGCGCTGAAGAAGGATGCAGCCGCCTGAGTCCGCATTTGGCGTTTGGAACCATCTCCATGCGCACCGTGCACCAGGCCACCGAGCTGGCTATCGCCAATTCGCCTGATCGGGAGCTGTCGTATGCGCTACGCGGCTTTGCTGGGCGGCTGCGCTGGCACTGTCATTTCATGCAAAAGTTAGAAGATGAGCCTGACATCGAGTTTCATAATTTCGCCCGCGTGTGCGACGGTTTGCGTGAGGAAGCCTTCGACAGCAATCATTTTGAGGCCTGGTGCGCAGGCCAGACCGGTTACCCCATGGTGGATGCTTGCATGCGCTCGCTACGAGCTACTGGCTGGTTGAATTTTCGTATGCGAGCCATGCTAGTGAGCTTTGCGAGTTACCACCTCTGGTTGCACTGGCGACAAACTGGTCTGTTTTTGGCGCGTCAATTTCTTGACTATGAGCCTGGCATTCACTGGAGCCAGATGCAGATGCAAAGCGGCACTACGGGTATCAACACGCTGCGTATTTATTCCCCCACTAAGCAAGCGCAAGACCAAGACCCGCAAGGCCTGTTCATTCGCCGCTGGGTGCCTGAACTTGCCAAGGTTCCGCTGCCCTATCTGGCGGAACCGTGGAAGATGGACCTGAGCGTGCAGCGTATGGCCGCGTGCATGATCGGCGTTGACTATCCATTACCCATCGTTGAAGATAAGTCAGCCATGAAAGCGGCCAAAGACAAAATGTATGGTTTACGTAAAACACCGCAGGCCAAGATAGAGGCAGATGGTGTACAGCACCGGCATGGGTCCAGGCGAAGTGGATTAATGGCCGCGGGGCAGCGAAGCAAGTCTAAGTTGCCCAGGCCACCCAGCGCGCCGTCACCCCAAGGAGACTTGTTCTCCTAGATCTAGCTTTATCGCAAACTGCATAGCTATTTAATAGACAAACACGCATTATTGGTCGATTACACTCTTTGGACTGAGATGCGAAGACTATATTCAAAGTGGCCAAGTCAAATATGGCCTTCAAGTAATCGGAGCCCTTTTGGGACTTCTGAGGCAGTAGCCGGTTCACTCAATGATTAACGTACTTAAACGATGGCCGCCCAATGCCCCTGACGAGATGGATCCGCGCCCGATACACACAGCCCTTCACCTGAAGCCCTTGCATCAGTCCGGCCCAGCTCGGGCTAGGGCTTTTGACTTGGTGAAGTTCACCATCACGGCGCATGCTTGAGAGTGCCCCACTTTTTGCCACGGGCCATTACAAGGCATTGGTGATCGGCTCTAGTGGGGCCATTGGCAATGCCTTTGCGCAAGCGTTTCTTGCAGATTCCCAATGCACCCATGTAGAACGCGTCTGCCGCAGCGCGCAGAGTGATTTTGATATTACCCATCAGGAATCTATCAGCGCTCAGGCAACATTGTCTAATGCCAACGGTCCCTATCAAATCATCATCGACGCCACCGGCGCGATCGTGATGCATGGCCTAGGTCCCGAGAAATCGCTAGCCAGTCTTGAACCGGAACATTTAATGCAAGCCTTTTTGATCAATGCAATTGGTCCGGCTATGGTGTTGCGCTACTTTTCGCCCCTCCTGGCAAAGGGTTCGTCGATATACGCAAAACTTTCCGCTCGGGTTGGCAGCATCAGCGACAACAAGAAAGGCGGATGGTACGGTTACCGAAGCTCCAAAGCTGCGTTGAATATGATGTTGCAAACGGCGGCCATCGAGCTCCAGCGCAAAAGCCCGAGCCTTCGCGTGGTTGCTCTGCAACCTGGAACGGTAAAGTCCCGGCTCTCTCTACCATTTACGGGTTCTTCCATTGGCCTGCTAGATCCACAGGAGTCCGTCGCTGGCATGCTTGATGCCTTAAAAGGTTTGCAGCCCAAGTCGGGTGCCTATTTCCTAGACTACCAAGGCATTGAGATACCTTGGTGACGTTTTGCAACTAGCGGTATTTGCATTTAGTAAAAACCATTTACTTTCTCCGCACCTAATGTAGAAACGAATGAAAACTAGTTTTAAAGGAAATAAACAGTCCCTACCCAGCAAACTATGTGTAGTTTGCGGCCGCAGCATGACCTGGCGCAAGGCCTGGGCGAAGAACTGGGATTCCGTGCTGTATTGCTCCGATGCATGCCGCAGCCGAAAGAATTCCGTTGGCAATCAGGCACCACATGGCTGAGACGCTTCGCCTAATTTCGGCATTACCCGGAAAGGTTCGTCATCTGGTTGTTGTTTTGGGCGATCAGCTCGACCTTCAGTCTTCGGCCCTGGAGGGCTTTGATGCGACGCAAGACGTGGTCTGGATGGCCGAGGTGGTCGAAGAGTCCACGCACGTCTGGTCGGCCAAGCAGCGTATTGCTGTGTTTTTAAGTGCTATGCGTCACTTTGCGCAAAGCTTGCGCGAGCAAGGCCTGCCCGTGGACTACACGCGCCTGGAAGCACCGGATAACGCGGGCACATTAGCGCTGGAACTAGGCAAAGCGATTACCCTGCTGCAACCCACGGCGATGGTCATGAGTGCCCCTGGCGATTGGCGGGTACTACAAAGCCTGCGCGCAGTAGCAAAAGAGCACGCGGTAGCGTTAGACCTGCGCGATGACATCCATTTCTTTAGCACGGTGCGCGAATTTGCTAGCTATGCCGAAGGCAAAAAACAAGTGCGCCTGGAATACTGGTACCGCGAATTGCGCCGCAAGCACGACATTTTGATGGACGGCAAAAATCCGCTAGGCGGGCAATGGAATTTTGATGCCGACAACCGCGACGCATTTGGCAAAGCAGGCCCGCAAAATGTCCCCCCGCCAAGCCGTTTTGCGCCGGACAGTATCACCCAAGAGGTAGTGGCATTGGTCGATACCCACTTTGCCAGTCACCCCGGCAGTTTGCACAGCTTCGCCTGGCCTGTGACGCGCCCGCAGGCTTTGGTGGCCCTACAGGCGTTTATCGAGCAGCGCCTTCCACTTTTTGGCAAATATGAAGATGCCATGTGGGCCGGTGAGGTCTGGCTTTATCACTCGCATCTGAGCTGCGCCCTCAATCTCAAGCTCTTGAATCCACGCGAAGTCGTGCAGGCCGCCGTTGATGCCTATCGCAATGGCAGCGCACCACTTGCGTCTGTGGAGGGATTTGTTCGGCAGATTCTGGGGTGGCGCGAATATGTGCGCGGCATCTACTGGCTGCATATGCCAGACTACCTGGAACGCAATGCGCTTAATGCACAAGCCGCCCTACCCGCTTGGTACTGGACCGGACAAACCGATATGGCGTGCCTGAAAGATGCGATTACGCAAACGCTCGCGCATGGCTATGCCCATCACATTCAGCGACTGATGGTGACCGGCTTGTACGCCCTGCTGCTAGGAGTCAAGCCGCAAGCAGTGCACACTTGGTACTTGAGCGTGTACGTGGACGCAGTAGAGTGGGTGGAACTGCCCAACACCCTGGGGATGAGCCAGTTTGGCGACGGCGGACTGATGGCCAGCAAGCCCTATGTCGCCAGCGGCAAATACATCCAACGTATGAGCAACTACTGCGCGGGGTGTAAGTACGATCCCGCCCAATCGACAGGCCCGCGCGCTTGTCCGTTCACTACTTTGTACTGGGACTTTTTAATGCGCCACGAGGATGCTCTCAAACAAAACCCGCGCATGGCCATGCAACTGAAGAACCTGGGGCGACTCGATACCGCCGCACGGGAAAGCATTGCATCCCATGCTGGCGCTCATCGCATTGCCCAGCTTTAGGCCATAGACCAAAGAGTAAGCAACCACCCTTAAACCCACAAAAGGTACTATATGCTCGATCTTCTACCTCCCTCCATCAAGGTCACGCCCGGTTGGTGGCGCACCGCGATCACATGTGTCTCACTGATCTTTGTATCTCAAACTGCCATGGCTATTGAAGAACCCAGTTTTAAAGTCATCGCGAAGTCTGGCAATTTTGAGCTACGGCAATACGCCCCCATGTTGGTAGCAGAGACGCTGGTGGATGGCGATATGGATGATGCGGGAAGCACCGGCTTTCGGAGAATTGCCGACTACATATTCGGCAACAACCAGGTGCAGGCAGGTACCGGCTCCACCAAGATTGCCATGACCGCACCGGTCACTATGGAACCGCAATCCCAGAAAATCGCCATGACAGCTCCGGTTGCGCTCATTCCAGCCGAGAAAATTGGGGCTTCCCAGCAGTGGCGGGTTCACTTCGTCATGCCGTCGCAGTACAACATTAATACGATTCCCAAGCCTAAGAACCCGGATGTGAAGCTGCGTGAGGTTGCAGGCAAACTGTTTGCCGTCCACAGCTTTACAGGCTTTAACACCGAATCACGCGTGCAAGCCAAAACCGATGAGCTCAGTGGCTGGATTGGGCAGAAGAATTTGAAAGCGCTAGGCCCCGCGCAACTCGCGCGCTACGATCCGCCATGGACGCTGCCGATGTTCAGGCGTAATGAAGTCATGGTTGAAGTGGAAGATACCAAAACGCCGCCCTGACCTGACCCCACTAGCCCTAGCAAAGGAGAGGTGGTGCCATCCTGCCAGTCTTTCTAACTTGAATAAGCGCTAGAACAAAGGGATTTGCCGCGATTGCAGTAGATAGTCCGCTACAAACTGTGCCAAGAAGACATGATGTTGATTGGCATGCCATTGGGGTTGCATATATTTTTTGGTATACCAATGCGATTGGCTCTCTAAATGGCACCCTACTAAGCCCACAGAACCTTGAACAATCGCCATAGGGTCGCCGTTCGCATAGGTGGCAACGGTTTCAAACTGGCCGCTCAAGAACGTGGGGCCGTCATAAAAATACATGCGCTCCGTTTGGCCACGCCATTGCACCGGGGCCGTGGTGCCGTAGGACGCGCGTATATCGGCCCGGGGGCGTTTGATGTATTGCACACAGCGCGTGCTTTTCAATAAATTGAAATAATAGGCATCGGCCCAATAGGCGCCCATGCAAATCCCCAGGTATTTACCGCCACGCTGCATATAGGCGCGTACATCGGGCAAATTCGGTTTGAGAAGGCTACGAAATACGGTCGCCTCCCCATCACCGCCGGGAAACACCACCAGATCGACGTCATCGAAAAACCCGGCATCCACCTTATGCCGGGTAAACAACTTGATACGCGCGAGCGGCACCAAAGCGGCAATCACCCCGTTGACAGAATCGGTCGAACAGGTGGGATGGTGTATGAAAAGGGCGATGGTTTTCTTCATGCCGGGAAATAGGAAATTGTCCTCCATCCTGTCTTTTAGGTGCGGATTTAAAAAGCTAGCTTGCGGCCTGGGGTGCAAGGTCAATCCGGTCAATTTTCGTATTGCGTCCCATGGCGAGCGTCGATCCTCGGGGCTTCGGGGGCATAAATGTACACCTTCATTGCGGTGACGGCAGCGGCGAATTGGTTCTACCGAACACCCATAGACTAAGCCTAAAGGCGCTCCAACGCGGTCATGCCAGCGCAGTTTGCCCCAACCTATACTTTGCGCTAACCAGGAATCTGTATGCCCACTTTTCCCTTTCAACACATCGTCGTCGTCGGCGCGGGCGCCGTTGGCAGTTTTTTTGGCGCCATGCTGGCGCGCGCCGGTCACCAGGTCACGCTTATCGGTCGGCCCGCACATGTGCAAGCGATAGAAACCCATGGTTTGCAACTGGATTTGGCAAAGGCCACTGCGGTGGAGAGCGTGCGCATTCCCTCCACTACCGATCTGGCGGTTTTGCGCCAAGCAGACCTGGTATTGTTTTGCGTCAAATCGACCGACACGGCGGCTGTTGCGCACAGCATGGCTACGCATGTGGCGCCCCAAGCCATCATCATGAGTTTGCAAAACGGCGTCGAGAACGCGGCGCTGATTGCCAGTGCACTGCCCAACCCGGTGATTCCAGCCGTGGTCTATGTGGCTACCGAGATAACTGCGCCGGGGTGCCTCAAACACCATGGCCGGGGCGAGCTGGTCATCGGCACCATGCAGGCCCCCAGACTTAGCAACGCGCCACAAGCGTTGGCAGATATCGAGGCACTTTTTTCCAGCGCGCAGGTGCCGGTGCAAATCTCGCAAGACGTGATGGTAGACCTCTGGTCCAAGCTGCTGATTAATTGCGTATTCAACGCGATTTCCGGGCTAGCCCAAACCAGCTACGGCAAGCTGGCGGCGGTGCCAGCTATCCAGACGACCCAGGCCGCCTTGGTGCGCGAGCTCATTGCCGTGGCCCTGGCCGATGGCACCCCACTAGACGTAGCTACCGCCATGCAAGCCGTGGCCACTATTACCAAGACCATGGCAGGGCAAAAGTCCTCTACCGCGCAAGACATGGCGCGCAGCAAGCCCAGTGAGATCGACCACCTCAATGGCTTTGTGGTGCGGCGCGGGCAAGCGCTAGGCGTGCCCACGCCGGTGAACCAAGCCCTGTACGCACTGGTTAAATTGGTCGAATCCTCTTATCCCGCGCATGCCTGACACGCCCGTCCCGCCCGAGTTCGCGCGGGCCTTGCGTGAATTGGGTTTGTCCTATGCAAGCAGCCTGAAAGGCATTCCGCTCACGGGCGGGGTCTCTTCCGACATCTGGTGTATTGAAACTGACAAGGGCCTGGTCTGTGCCAAACGCGCCCTAGCCAAATTGCGCGTTGCCGCCGACTGGCAAGCACCGGTAGAGCGCAACCGCTATGAAGCACGTTGGCTACAAGTTGCGAACACGGCATCGCCCGGTTGCGCGCCTGCGCTACTAGGTCAACACGCAGAACTGGGTGTACTGGTGATGCGCTACTTGCCGCCTGCCGACTACCGCCTGTGGAAGCAGGAACTGCATGCAGGCCGAGCTGAGGTAGCCACCGCCCAGGCGGTGGGCGAAGTGCTGGCGCGTATCCACAGCTACGCCGCACAACAAGACGGTTTGGCAGCCGAATTTCCCACACAGCAAATCTTTTTTGAAATCCGCCTGGCGCCCTACTTGGTAGCTACGGCACAGCGCCATCCCGATCTGGCAAGCGCACTGCAGGCCTTGGTCCTGCAAACCCAAAGCCATGCCAAAACGCTGGTTCATGGCGACGTCAGCCCCAAGAATATTTTGCTCGGCAGCCAAGGCCCGGTGCTGCTGGATGCCGAATGCGCCACTTGGAGCGACCCGGCTTTTGACCTGGCGTTTTGCCTGAACCATTTTTTACTCAAATGCCTGTGGACGCCTTCGGCCCGCGCAGACTTTTTGCATTGTTTTGGGGCGTTTGCGGCCAGCTATTTAGCAGGCGTGGATTGGGAAAATCCGCAGGCCTTGGAAGCACGCGCCGCGCGCCTGCTGCCCGGATTATTTTTGGCACGCGTGGACGGTAAATCGCCGGCGGAATACATCACCGACGACGCACAGCGCGCGCAAGTACGGCGCGTGGCTAGTGCATTTTTACTAAAGCCCTCTGCCCAGTTGCAAGACATCGCCCAAGCCTGGGCCAAGGAACTTCAATCATGAAAGACTTTGCGATTCGATCGATCCACGCGCGCCGGGTCTGGGACAGCCGGGGCCGCCCTACGGTGGAGGCTGAAGTCGTCCTGGGTGACGGCGCCATGGGGCGCTCGATTGCGCCAGCGGGCGCCTCCAAAGGCAGCCGCGAAGCGCTGGAATTGCGCGATGGCGGCACGGCCTTTGGCGGCTTGGATGTGATGCAAGCCGTAGGCCATGTGAATGGCGAAGTTTCACGCGCACTGCTAGGCACCCCTGCCCATGACCAGCGGGCCCTAGACGAGGTATTGATCGCGCTAGACGGTAGCGAGAACAAATCGCGCCTGGGCGCCAATGCCACCTTGGCGGTGTCGATGGCGGCGGCGCACGCCATGGCAGCGGCATCGGGCATACCTTTGTACCGTTACCTCGGGCACGGCCAGGTCGGCCGCATGCCCATGCCACAAATTCAGATTTTTGGGGGCGGCGCGCATGCGGGTCGACGCGTGGACGTGCAAGACTTTATGGTGGTCTGCCCCGGCGCGCATAGTTTTGCGCAGGCGCTGGAATGGACCGCAGAGGTCTATCGCCACGCCGGCCTTTTGATGGCCCAGCGCGCTAGCTTGCATGGCGTTGCCGACGAGGGCGGCTGGTGGCCTGACTTTTCTAGCAACGAGCAAGCGCTGGAAACCTTGGTGCTATCTATCGAGCGCGCCGGTTTTATTCCGGGCGAGCAGGTAGCCATTGCCCTAGATATTGCGGCATCCGAATTTGGCAAAGCAGGGCATTACCGCCTGGGCCTGGAAGCGCGGGAAATGGACTCGGACGCTTTGATCGAGATGCTGCTGGGCTGGATAGACAAATACCCGATTGTGTCGATTGAAGACCCCTTGGCCGAAGACGACCCCCAGGGCTTTGCGCGCTTCACACAAGCCGCAGGCCATCGCTTGCAAATTGTGGGTGACGACTTCTTGGTGTCTAGCGCAGCGCTGATCCGCCAGGCCGCAGCGCTGGGCGCGGCCAACACCGTGCTGCTCAAACCCAACCAGCGTGGCACCCTGAGCGAAACCCTGGACGCCTGGATTGCCGCCAAGGCAGTGGGCTACAGCGCGATCGTGTCCGCGCGTTCGGGCGAAACCGAAGACAACACCATCGTAGATCTGGCGATTGGGTGGAATGTGGGCCAGCTCAAAGTCGGCTCCTTCGCGCGCGGCGAACGCATGGTGAAGTGGAACCATGCGCTGCGCATTGAAGAGCAGCTCGGCGCGCAGGCGCGCTTTGCCGGGGGCGCTGTATTTCGCAGATAAAGCGTCGTTTGCCGGGTTCGCTCCAGCCCGGGCCTTGATGCACGTCAAGTCCTTGCGCGCCCGATAGCCTACGCTTGGCAGCAGGCGCATACCCTACGGGAATGCGCGTTTAGCGTCCCCGAACTCTCCATGTCGGAAGTTCAGCGCACACACGAGGCACGAGCGGTGCCGCTGCATGCAATACAAAGACTATTACGCTGTTCTGGGCGTTCCCAAGAGCGCCGATCTGGACGCGATCAAAAAAGCCTATCGCAGCCTGGCGCGCAAAAACCACCCCGATGTGTCCAAAGACGCGGGCGCTGAAGAGGGCTTCAAAGCGGCAGCGCAGGCCTATGCGATTTTGAAAGACCCGGACAAACGCGCCGCTTACGATGCGCTGGGAGACGGCGGCGCGCAGGGCGACTTTGTACCACCGCCCCATTGGCGCGCCCAATACCCAAGTGCAGGTGAAGGGTTGGAAGACCTGGACCTGGCAGACCTACTGGCCTCGTTCCACGCGCGCTCAGGCCCCTCCGCAAGAGCCAGTACCCCACGGCCCGGACAGGACTTCGAAGACACCATCAGCATGGCCTTGCGTGACACGCTGCACGGCATGCAAGTGCCTATCACCTGGGTAGACGAAGGCCTGTCCAAAGACCTGATGGTGGATATTCCAGCGGGGGTGCGCCAGGGCCAAAGAATTCGGCTGCGTGGCAAGGGCGGCAAAGGCTGGCATGGCGGTCCGCCGGGCGACTATTACCTGCAAGTCGCGCTGGCGCCCGACCCGGTGTTTACGCCGCTAGGCCATGACCTGCTATTTCAATTGGATTTAGCGCCCTGGGAAGCCGTGTTGGGTGCGCAGGTGCAAGTTGCAACGCTGCAAGACCCGGTGCTCCTGACCGTGCCCCCAGGCAGCCAGGCGGGCCACAAGCTGCGCTTAAAAGGCCATGGCTTGCCCGGCCCCAAAGGGGTGCGTGGCGACATGTTGGCGGTGATTCACATCAAGACGCCCAAGACCATCTCAGAGGCCGAGCGCACCCATTACCAGGCGCTAGCGAGCATTTCCAGCTTTCTCGCCCGACCACTACTCGACAGGGAGGCCACCCATGGCACAACTAGTTCTTAACGCGCATTCCATAGAAACACTGGACCACCTCAGCGGCTTGCAGCTTGCCAATTTGTGCGGTCTGCACATCGACGAGGTGCAGGACTTGGTAGATTACGGTGCCTTGCAATGCGCCTTTGCCCGCGAAGGACTGGACTATTTTGATGGCGCCAGCCTCAGCCATCTTCTGGTCGCCTGCAAGCAGCGGCGGGACTACGACTTAGACCTTTTTTCGGTGGTCATCGTGTTGCAGTACTTGCGCGAAATTACCGACTTGAAGATGCAGCTAAGCCAGTTTCAGGCCATGCTGTCGCGATGACATCCACACCCCATCAACGTCTAAGGTAAGCCGATGCTCTGGCTCGATAAGGCTCAACGCTTTCTATTCTTTACCGGCAAAGGCGGCGTCGGTAAAACCTCTATTTCTGCCGCAAGCGCCATTGCCCTGGCCGACGCGGGCAAGCGCGTCTTGCTGGTCAGCACCGATGCCGCGTCCAACCTGGATGAGATGCTGGGCATCAGCCTGCAAAACGTCCCGGTGCCGGTGCCGGGCGTGCCCGGCCTGGCCTGTATCAACATCGATCCCGATGTCGCCGCCCTCGCCTACCGCCAACGCGTCATAGCCCAAATGGGCGCAGTGGCCAGCGCGGCAGAAAAAGCGGCTGTTTCCGAGCAGTTATCCGGTGCTTGCACCACAGAGATTGCCTCTTTTGACGAGTTCTCCAGCCTGCTGGCGCAGGCCCACAGCCACTATGACCATATCGTGTTTGACACCGCGCCCAGCGGGCACACGCTGCATTTACTCAGCCTGCCCAAAGCCTGGAGCGGCTTTCTGGCCAATAACGACCAAGGCGCATCCTGCTTGGGCCCGCACTCTGGTCTCAAAATGCAAGAGGCACGCTTCAACCAAGCCTTGGCTGTATTGAGCGATCCGGCGCGCACCACCGTCATTTTGGTGGCCCGCCCCGAAACCAGCGCGCTGCAAGAAGCAGCCCGTACCAGTGTCGAATTGTTAGCACTGGGTTTGTCCAACCAGCGCTTGATCGTCAACGGTGTTTTTCACGCAAGCCAGCCCCAAGACCCGATTGCACGGGCTATCGAACAACAAGGCGCCAAGGCCTTAGCCGCGCTGCCGCAAGCCCTGGCCTTGTTGCAGCGCGACGACGTGCCGTTGCGCAGTTTTGACAGCGTTGGCCTTGCCGCGCTGCGCGCTTTGCTTGGCGATGGCGAGAACCCAATCACACCGCATTTGGACACGCTGCAGGTGCATACGCCAAAGTCCGTTGCCGCACTGGTTGAGGACCTGGCGCAGCAAGACTATGGCTTGGTGATGGTCATGGGCAAAGGCGGCGTGGGCAAAACCACGATTGCAGCAGCCCTGGCCCTGGGCTTGCTGGCCAAGGGCAAAACGGTGCACCTCAGCACCACCGACCCTGCAGCCCACCTGGCGCAAACCTTGGCCCAAGAGGTGCCCGGACTGCGCGTCAGCCGCATCGACCCCAAGGTGGAGACCCAGCGCTATATCGACAAAATGATGGCATCCAAAGCCGCGTTAAGTGCGGATGAAAAAGCACTGCTCTTAGAGGACTTGCAGTCGCCTTGTACCGAAGAGGTGGCGGTGTTCCATGCCTTCTCGCATATCGTGGCACAAGCGCGCCATGGATTTGTGGTGCTCTATACCGCCCCCACCGGCCACTCCCTGCTCTTGATGGACGCCGCCGGCGCCTACCACCGGCAAATTCTCAGCACCTACCCGCAAGCGGGCGGGGCCGCGCTGAGTCTGATCACACCTTTGATGCGCATGCAAGACAAGGACTACACCAAAATTAT
This sequence comes from Comamonas sp. lk, assembly GCA_945869165.1. GTDB lineage: Bacteria > Pseudomonadota > Gammaproteobacteria > Burkholderiales > Burkholderiaceae_C > Allorhodoferax. The sequence goes on from CAMBNY010000004.1 coordinate 71,115, forward strand.
TTTGGTAACCCTGCCCGAAAGCACCCCGGTATCCCAGGCCGCAGCGCTGCAAGAGGACTTGCGGCGCGCCAAGATAGAGCCCTATGCCTGGGTGCTCAATCGCTCGGTGTTGGCGGCCCATCCCAGCGATCCCTTGCTGCGCGCCCGTCTGCAAGGCGAGGTGGCGCAAATCGGCCGTATCGAGGCGGGGCTGTCGTCCAACTTATTCGCTATCGCCTTCCAGCCCGAACCGCCAGTAGGCCTGCACGCACTGCGCAGCTTGCTGGCGCAATAGGCCTGCCCCTGCATGTCCAAGGCTGCGCAACAGGCTAATCAAACGCCCCAAGGTTTGTCCAGCGCGCAAGCCGCACTGCGACTCGCCGCCGATGGGCCCAATGCCTTGCCCCCGGCCACAAAGAGTTCTTTAGTGGGGCGCATAGGCCACATGTTGCACGAGCCTATGTTTGTGTTGCTGCTGGTGGCAGCGGTGCTCTACATCGTGTTGGGCGATTTGAATGAAGGCTTGGTATTGGCGGTGTTTGTGCTCGCGGTGCTGGGGCTTACGCTGTACCAGGAAGGCAAGTCGGCCAACTCCATCGAAGCCTTGCGCGCCATGCACCAACACCAGGCACGCGTGCTACGCGATGGCGCGGCAGTGCGCATCCCGGCCAGCCAGCTGGTGGTGGGAGATCTGGTGCTGGTGGCCGAAGGCGACCGGGTGGCAGCCGATGGCGTATTGCTGGAAGCGGACAGCATGGAGGTGGACGAATCGATGCGCACAGGCGAATCGATACCCGTGGCCAAAGCAGTCCTGGCAGAGCCTGCGGCCCTGAAGGCGCATATTTTTTCGGGTACCCACCTGGTGCGCGGCCATGGCATTTTTTGCGTCACGGCCACTGGCGCCCACACCGAAATCGGCAAGATCGGTAGCAGCTTAAGTGCATTAGATTCCGAGGCAACACCGCTGCAAAAGCAAACCGCGCAGTTGGTGCGCGTGCTTGCCACGCTAGGCCTGGGTTTGTGTACTGCCATGGTGCTTTTAATGGGCTGGCGCAGCGGGCAGTGGCTGCCTGCTTTGTTGTCTGGCATCGCGCTGGCGATGGCCATGCTGCCGGAGGAATACCCGGTCGTGCTTGCCATCATCCCGGCGCTGGGCGCGCACCGCCTGGCGCAAGCAGGTGTGCTAACGCGCCACATCAACGCCATCGAGACTCTGGGCGCCACCAGTGTTTTGTGTACCGACAAAACCGGCACACTGACCCACAACCGCATGTCGGTGCAAGCCCTGGCTTTGGCGGCCCAAGGTGTGGTGCCGAGCGCGATGTTTACGCCAGGACACAGCGACACGCTGCCCGCAGACTTTGCGCCATTGGTCCAGCACGCAGTGCTGGCCAGTGCCCAAACGCCGACAGACCCGATGGAGATTGCCTTCCAAGGATTTGCCGCTCGCTGGATAGACCCATTAGGCCCGACCAAGGGTTTGTATGACGGATGGCGCTTAGTGCAAAGCTATCCCTTGAGCACAGCGCTACGCGCCATGGCCCATGTGTGGCAACACCCGGACAGCGGTGACTATGCGATTGCGGCCAAGGGCGCACCAGAAGCCATCATGCACTTGTGCCACATGGAAAGCGCTGCGCAAAACGCTTGCATGCATCAGGTGGAGGCGATGGCCGCCCAAGGCCTGCGTGTGCTGGCCGTGGCCCGAGGGCAGCACGCCGGTGGCCCTTGGCCCAAGGCGCAGCATGATTTTGATTTTCAATGGCTGGGCCTGATCGGCCTGGCCGACCCCATGCGCGAGGAGGTGCCGCAGGCCATGGCGCAATGCCAGGCCGCTGGCATCCGGGTGATCATGGTCACGGGCGACCACCCCGCCACCGCGCAAGTGATTGCGCAACAAGCAGGCATGCCGCCCGGTGCGCTGCTCACGGGTGACGCCATCGAACTGCTTAGCGATAGCGCGCTGGCCGATGCGCTGCGCTCGGCCCAGGTATGCGCTCGCATATCGCCGCACCAAAAGCTGCGCATCGTGCAAGCGCTCAAGCGCAATGGCGAAATCGTCACGATGACCGGCGACGGCGTCAACGACGCCCCCGCCTTGCGCGCTGCCCATGTGGGCGTAGCCATGGGCGCACGCGGCACCGACGTAGCACGCGAAGCGTCAGACCTGGTCTTGGTGGACGACAACTTCGCCTCTATCGTGCGCAGCATCCGCATCGGGCGGCGCATTTTTAGCAATTTGCAAAAGTCCATGGCCTATATTTTTGCCATCCATATTCCCATAGCCATGCTGGCGCTGGTGCCCATGCTGTTTGCGCTGCCGCCGCTTTTTTTGCCACTGCACATCGCCCTCTTAGAAATGGTGATTGACCCGGCATGTTCTCTGGCCTTTGAAAACGAGCCTGAAAGCGCCAATGCCATGTCTAGCCCGCCACGCGACACCCGCGCACCGCTGTTTAGTGCGGCTGCCATGGCCCGTGCCGGTGTGCAGGGTATGTGGGTCTTGCTGTCTGCTGCCTTGGCCTATGGGGCATCCACCCTTACGCCACAAACGAGTGACGCCCTAGTCCATTCGCGCACTATGGTCATGGTGGCATTTGTGGTGGGCAACGGATGGCTCATCTTTATTTCGAAAGCCCAAGGTCAGCCACTGCTCCAAGCTAATCTGCCCGTCAATCGGGCTGCTGTCGTAATTGCCATAGGCACGTTTGCACTTGTGCTGCTGGCCGTCTACCTACCCTGGCTTGCCAGCCAACTGAAGTTCTATCCACTAGAGCCACAGGCACTGGGAATTGCGATGGCCTGCGGTAGCCTGGGTTTTATCGTTCACATTGCAGGGTCGGCGTTACAACGCTGCGGCCTTGGTTCGCTCAGCCACGAATACTGAGCGCTTGCGCGGTTCAAAGGCTCTTGCCTGCTGTGATTCAGTGGGCGAGGCGCTAGGCAAGATATCGGGATAGTTCAAACGCCTAGCTAAGTCAAGGCACCAACAGCCGCGTGTTGAGACCATTGGCCTAAATATTGCCAACGGTCATGCAGGCGATAGCACGGTGTGGATTTTGAAGCTACAGTAGTCCAGCGTGTTTTTGATGCGCCGCAACATTGCGGGTAGCCTTGGCACCGATTCCCGACTCACTAAATGACTACCAAAGGAGCATGCATGACGGCTGGCCTATTTTCATTTTTACCCATGGACCGGGTGCACTTTGGCACGGCCGCGGCCACGGCATTGCAACAAGAAGTAGAGCAGCGCGGTGCGCAGCGTGTATTTGTGGTCACGGGCCGCACCCTCCATGAAAAGACGGATTTAGTTCGCACGGCTACGGCAGGTATCAAGAAGCAAATGGTCGGCACTTTTGACGCTTGCGTGGAGCACACGCCTTTTAGCACCGTCATCGCGCTAGCCCAAGCCTTGCGCTCGGCAAATGCCGACTTGATTGTGAGCATAGGGGGCGGCACCGTCATTGATACGGTAAAAATCGCGCTGGTTTGCTTGGCTGAGAATGTCCAAACGATCGAACAACTGGGTGATTGGCATATGGCCATCAACCCCGATGGCAGTGTGCGTGTGCCCGTTGTCAGGGAACCGCCGTGCCGCCAAATCACGATTCCCACGACGCTTTCAGGCGCGGAATTTAGTGACTTAGCCGGAGGCACGAACACCAGCACCGGAATCAAACATGGCTTCACTGGGCGCTTTATTGGCTCTGCCAGCGTTATCTTGGATCCCGCTATGACCGTGGCTACGCCCGATGCCTTATGGCTCTCCACCGGGGTACGCGCTATCGACCATGCGGTTGAAGCGCTGTGCGCGGTGAACGCGCAGGCTTTCACAGATGCCTTGGCCATTAGGGCATTGGGCCTTATGCAAAGCGCCCTGCGCCGTTACATGGTCGACCCGCATGACCTAAAAGCCCGTTTGAATGGGCAAACCGCCTCATGGCTGGCTGCGACCAGCATTCGGCGCGTTCACTACGGTGCCAGCCATGGCCTGGGACATGCGCTGGGTGGTGATAGTGGTGTGCCGCATGGCATCACGTCCTGCGTTCTGCTACCCACGGTGATGCGCTATAACCAAGACTATTGCGCCAAGCCCCTGCAAGAAATAGCAGCTGCATTAGGCGACCCTTCACGTTCTGCTGCAGACCAACTCCAAGACTTGATTGCAGAACTGAAGTTGCCCACGCGTATTTCCCAATTGAAGGTGGCGCATGAAAGATTGCCCATCATCGCCGAGAAAGGTTTGGGTAATCCCTTCGTACGCTCCAATCCAAGGCCTATCACTAAAGCGGCAGACAACCTCGAAATCCTTCAGGCCGCCTGGTAAGTTGGGGCCAATTAAGCATCAATCCAAAAAATTTCTCCGCCTACGCTCATCCAAAAGATATGAACACCCACCTCCAACCCACGCCCGTCCCACTGGATGCTATGGAAAGTGATCCTCGCCATATGGCTTGGATGGTAGGCACGCCACCTCCCCCGCAAAAGCGCGTACGATTTGATGACGGCAGCATGTTGCGATTTCCGCAAAACCGTTGGGCCAATAGCAATTACCGTAATTTGGTACCCACCAAGGTCATCTCGCGCGGCCCTGGCCCGGTGGTGACCCTAGAACGCGCCGACCGCCAGGATTTGGACGCGCTACAGTTCCAGCCCATCGGATCATCCACGCCGATGCGCTGGGACCAGTCGCTACTAACCAATTACACCGACGGTATCGTGGTACTTCATCGTGGCCGGATCGTCTACGAGCGCTACGCAGGCGCACTCAACGCAGACACGCCGCATATCGCCTTTTCAGTGACCAAGTCATTTATCGGTTGCATTGGCGCCTGCCTGGTCTACGAAGGCCTGATCGACGAAACAGCCATGGTCACCCACTACATACCTGAACTCGCTGGCAGTGGCTTTGCCGACGCGACGGTGCGCCAAGTACTTGATATGACGACCGGCTTGGATTACAGCGAAGATTACACCGACTCCGAGGCAGGCATTTGGCATCACGCCCGGGCCGGAGGGTTGCTCTTTCGTCCCACGGGTTATCAGGGTCCAGACAGTTTTTATGAATTCCTGCCAACCGTGAAAAAGCAAGGCGTTCACGGTGCGCATTTTTCCTACAAAACAATCAATACGGATGTGCTGGGGTGGATCATTCAGCGTGTTACGGGGATGTCGCTAGCCGACAACCTATCGCAGCGTATCTGGTCACTGCTAGGGGCAGAACACGATGCCTACATTACGGTCGACTCGGCAGGTACTGAATTTGCGGGCGCCGGCCTGAACACCACGCTGCGCGACCTGGCGCGCTTTGGGGAGATGATGCGCAACGGCGGGCGGGCCCTAGGCCAAAAACTGCTGTACCCCGAAGTGGTTGCGGATATCTCCCGAGGCGCAAACCCGGCGCAATTTGTATCTGCGGGCTACCACACCCTGCCCGGCTGGAGCTACCGCAGCATGTGGTGGATCTCGCACAATCCACATGGCGCCTATATGGCTCGGGGCATTCACGGCCAGGCGCTGTACATCGATCCATTGGCAGAGATGGTGATTGCGCGCTACGGCTCACACCATATCGCCGGCAACCTAGGCATAGATCCGCACTCTATTCCTGCCTACCATGCGATGGCACTGCATTTAATGCAGTCCAACTGAAAGTACGCCGCATCATTGACAACACCCAGTATGACCAACTTAAAAAATCTCCAGCTGATCCCCGCGCGCAAAGGCAGCGCTGCGCGTATGCGGTCGGGTCAAACACTCCAGGTGATCAATACCCATGGTTCACAGGTGGTGGATTTTTGGGCCTTCAACGAAGCAGACCTTGGCGAATGCATGTCCATGGAACATACCCGTGGCATGTTGTGCAGGATCACGCCTTTGGTTGGCGATAAGCTTTACACCAACAAGCGCCGCGTCATTCTTTCCATGGTCGAAGATACCTCGCCAGGCATTCACGACACCTTGATCGCATCTTGCGACCGCTACCGCTACGAGCAACTCGGCGCAATAGGTTTTCATGACAACTGCACAGACAATTTAGGACATGCTCTTGCCGCCATCGGATTGCAACGCATCGTCCATCCGGCGCCATTCAATTTATTCATGAACATACCGGTCAAAAATGGTATTGAACTATCTTTTGAAGCACCATTGGGAAAAATCGGCGACAGCGTCAGTTTTCGTGCGGAGATGGACTGCGTCGTGGCCTTCTCCGCCTGCCCGCAAGACATGCTGCCCATCAATGGTGCCGACTGCATCATTCACGATGCGCACTACCTGATCTCGTAAGTAAGCAAAGTGCGCAAGGCCTGAAACCGCTAAATGTCGCCAATCAATACGGTGTAAACGAAGATCAGGCAAACCACTACAAACCAGAACGCCAATATGGCAAAAACTGTGTTTTTCATGGTGGCGAACTCCGAAGTTTCAGCGGCAGGAGAATCTATCAGCCGCGAGAATAGCACTTAAATCAGCCGGTACAAGCACTACCCGGTCTAGTGGCATTACCGTCAGTACCTAGACTCGCGATCCACCGTAGGCCCGCGCAATTGCTTATTCAGTTATACCCAGGCGGCGCTAGAAAGGCGGCAAATTCTTTTTCTAATCGCTTGGCCATATCGATACACAAGAGATCGCCATACTGCGGTCCGATGATTTGTACGCCACTAGGCAACCCTGTTTCGGTCAGGCCCGCAGGCGCGATGGTAGATGGCAGATAAGCCATCCCCGAATAACCGGCCCAGAACAATTGCGTGGTCGTTGGCTGGGCTTGGCCATTGACATCTAGCATGCGCTCCCAGCGCTCGCCCTTCTGGTTGTGCGGGAATGCGACCGTGGCCGCAGTCGGACACAGCAAGAAATCGTAGTCCTTGAAGAAAGCCTCCCACTGCAATTGCATGCGATAACGCTGCTCGTGCAAGAGCAGCCATTCGTAATGCGACAACGCACAACCGCGCAACATCCAGGCTTCGTAATCGTCGCGCTTAGGGCCTAAGGCCGCGGCGCGGTCCTGTACGCCGCGAAACTGCGTTAGCGACAGATTGCGTGCAGTCGCAGCGCGTAACAGCAGAATAAAAGTCTTGTGTGCTTCGTGCAGGTCGATGTCTGGCCTCGCGCTATCGCTCACTTTGGCGCCTGCCTTACCCAGAAAATCCGCCACAGCTTGAATGCGGTTTTGTACCGCCGTGTCCACCGGCGCGGTGGCTGCAGTTTTGAGCACCGCGACCCTGAATTCTTTCCAGTGTTTCTTTACGGGTTTTTTGAGTCGAACACGCCAGCCACGCGCATACACATCGTCGCCGCCGGCCATGACGCCCAGCCCTATCTCCAGATCGCGCGCACTGCGTGCCAGCGGACCGGCGACACAAAGGTCATCCGGCGACAAAAACGCAGGCAACGCATGGCCTTCCATAGAGCACAACCCGAAAGTGGGTTTGTGGCCGTACACGCCGCAGTAATGCGCCGGATCGCGGATGGACGCACCAATGTCGCTCCCCGTATCGAGTGCGGTCAAACCAGCGGCCAAGGCTGCCGCCGAACCGCCCGAAGAACCGCCAGGTACCTTTGATGGGTCCCAAGGATTGTTGGTGGTGCCGTAGACTGGATTGAAAGTCTGCCAATCGGCCAGCATGGTTGGCACATTGGTCTTGCCAAAGATGATGGCACCGGCGGCGCGGTAGCGTTTCACGGCATCCGCGTCGGCGGCGGGCATGTACTGCTTCATATCCGCCCTGCCCCATGTGCTGGGTAAGCCGCTCATGTCGAACGACTCCTTGATGGTCATGGGTATACCGTGTAAGGGGCCACTACTTTCGCCGCGCAAAGTCATGCGGTCGGCGGCACGCGCCCGCTTTTTAGCACGCTCAATGTCCAGCACGACGATGGCGTTGAGCGCCGGGTTAAAGCGCTCGACCCGTTGGAGGTACGCCTTGAGCAACTCCAGGCTGCCAATTTTTTGCTGACGGATGGCAGCGGCCAATTTGTGCGCCGGTACGAAAGGATTAAAGCTCATGGGGTTAGCCTTTTCTAAAATTTGACCGTTGCCCAGGTTTTGACCTGCGGCGGAGCTTTTAAACCACCGGGGTAGAAACGGTTGTGTGTCGGCGAAATGATGAGTTCATTTATGCAAGCGCGGGCTGGCATTTGCGCCAGCGCAGCGGCGTTGGTGGTGGCGTTGCGCCCGCTAATAACGACGTGCGCCCCGGCTCTGACCAGTTCAATGGCTCCGGCCAAACCGATACCGCTGCCGCCGCCCGTGATCCAGGCCACCCGGCCTTGGAGTGAGTCTTTCATGTCTGCCTCCTGCTTATTGATTGCCAAGCCTACTACTCAATTGATAACTTGAGACGATCCTGCGGCAAACGCTTCTGGATCTAGATGACACGGCGATTCAGGCCGTCGACCGCTAAGGTGAAAAAAGAAAAGCCGCCGAAGTTTATCCGGCGGCTTATCAGTTTAGTATTGGAAAATTGCTTGCAATCGGTTTACTTAGGACCAAAAATTTCACCAAACAGTTCCCATGACTTGCCATTCCATTTCATCAGCTGTTTGTTCTCAATAGGATAAAAGTCGGTCGGCGATGTATTGAACTTAACACCCGGCAAGAGCATGTCGTTTTCCATATTCTTCAAGTTAGCGGCTTGCTTCATAATATTTGCCCGGGTCAATTCGTTTCCGGCTTGCCGTATCACCTGCGCCGTAGCCGCGGCATGAATATAGCCGGACGTATAAAAGCCTTCCTTAATATCGGCACCAGGCATGTTTTTCTCAAACCATGCCTTGTAGGCTAGGTAGCCCTTGTCGTTTGCCCACATGGGATCAGCCGGGTCTTTGAAGTAGTTGGACGAAATCACACCAACCCCATTCTCCGCACCGGCAGGAATCATCACAGAGGTCACCGACGCAGAAACTGAGTTCAGATAATGCACTGGCTTCCAGCCCAGCTCTGCTGCCTTTTTAATCGCCTGCGCGGCAAATTTCGGCGTGGTGACGTTAAAGAAAATATTAGCACCGGAAGACTTCAGACTGACCATCTGGTTGTCCATAGTTGGGTCGCTAGTCTCATAACTAGCGCGGGCAATAATCATGCCTTTTTTATCACCTAGTCCGTCCTCCATACCCTTGACATAGTCTTTTCCATAGTCATCATTTTGGAAAAGGATCGCAATTTTTCCGTTTGGATAATTTTTAAGAATATGCGCTGCATAAATTTTCCCCTCCGATTGGTAGTTGGGCTGCAGTCCCATAGTCCAGGGGTAGTTGGCAGGGTCGCCCCATTTCGTTGCCCCCGTATTCACAAAAAGGTGGGGGACTTTTTTCTTATTCATGTACTCATGGATTGCGCTATTCGGAGGCGTGCCCAAAGTCGCCGTAAGGAATAAGACCTCCTCCTGTTCCACCAGTTTGCGGGCCTGCTCTACCGTTTTAGGTGGTGAATAGTTGTCATCCAAGGAAATGAAATTGATTTTTCGACCGTTGATTCCACCTTGATCATTGATGGATTTGAAATACGCACTAATGGCCGTTCCGATCAGGCCGTACGCAGAAGCCGGGCCCGAATAAGGCACCATGTTTCCCACCTTAACCTCTTTGTCGCTGGCACCGGAATCATAGGTGCCGGCGGCCCATGATGAGGCCCCTGCGATCAGTGATAAGCCTATCGCAATACTTAATTTCTTGAAACTTTTCTTCATTTTGCGTCTCCTGGGTTGAGTTTTTTTAGAGCACCCATTACGCCGCCGGGAGCGACATAGATCAGTGCAATCAGAATTGCACCATAGACTGCCCATGGTGCAGATTTCGAAATTTCATCGGCGATATTTGGGACAAATTGGAT
>CAMBNY010000005.1 GCA_945869165.1 Comamonas sp. lk
TTTGTTAAACCGGAGTCACACTGGTCGCGGTGGACTCTTACAGGAGTAAGTTATGAAATTTGTCGCTTTTGAGCGCGCTAAGCAGGGTACGGGTGCGAGCCGCCGTCTCCGCATCACCGGTCGCACGCCCGGTATTGTGTATGGCGGAACCGCACCGGCCACGCCGATCGAACTAGACCACAACGCACTGTGGCACGCCATCAAAAAAGAAGCTTTCCATGCTTCCATTTTGGACATGGAACTCAATGGTACCGAGAGCAAAGTGCTCTTGCGCAATGTGCAAATGCACCCCTTCAAGCAACTGATTTTGCACATCGATTTCCAGCGCGTGGAAGCTACCACCAAGCTGCAAATGAAAGTGCCACTGCACTTTAGCGGTGAAGAAACGTCACCCGCCGTGAAGCTCGATGCTTGCTTGATCAACCACATCGCCAACGAACTGGAAATTACCTGCTTGCCCGCAGACCTGCCAGAGTTCATCGCTGTGGACCTGAGTAACCTCAAGAAAGGCACTTCGCTGCACGTCAATGACATGAGCCTGCCCCAAGGCGTGACGGCGGTTACCCGTGGCAAGGAAAACCCGGTCATTGTCTCGGTAGTTACGCCAGTGGCTGAAGTGGTGGAAGCACCTGCTGCCGCTGCTGCACCGGCCAAAGGCAAAGCCGCTGCCAAGCCGAAAAAATAAGAGCCCCTTGGCGCTTTAGCAAAACGGGCCCGCGCAAGCGGGCCTTTTTGCTGGGGCGCGGGCTTTGCCCTACCATCGCGTACCGCCGCATTGGGTGCGGTACCAAAGCGCTTACCGTGAGCCACCGCATGATCAAACTCTGGGTCGGCCTGGGAAATCCGGGCCCGCAATACGAAGACACCCGCCACAACGCGGGCTTTTGGTTTACCGACGGCCTGGCGCGGCTGTGGAAAACTACTTTGCAGTTTGACCGCACTTACTACGGCCTGGTAGCGCGGGTCAGCATCCAGGGTGAAAACGTCTGGCTTTTGCAACCGCATACTTTTATGAATTTATCGGGCAAATCGGTGGGCGCTCTGGCGCGCTTTTTCAAAATCGAGCCCGGCCAAATATTGGTTGCCCACGATGAGCTGGACTTGCCACCTGGCCAGGCCAAACTGAAATTTGGCGGCAGCCATGCCGGCCACAACGGTTTGCGCGATATTCATGCCCAAATGGGCACCGGCGACTACTGGCGCTTGCGCCTTGGCATAGGCCATCCGGGCGATAAAGCCGAAGTGGTGCACTGGGTGCTAAAAAAGCCCATCCTGGACCAGCGCATCGCCATCGACCAGTGTATAGACCGCGCGCTGACGGCGGTACCGGCTTTGCTGGCCGGGGATATGAACAAAGCCATGCTGCAAATTCACACAAGTGTGCCGCCACGGCCTAAACTTGCCAAACCTGTGGAGAACGCAGCGCCCATCGCGCCGCCAAAATCCGCAGCCTAAGCCCAGGTGCCGCAGAGCACCGGGCCTGTTTTGTGAAGAATGCATCAGGGAGGACGCATGCGTTATTTGTCAGTTTCCGGACTTGCGCTGGCTATGGCTTGTGCGCAGCTACCGGCCCAAACTTTGTACCGCTGCGGCAATGAATACCGCGACACACCTTGCCCGAATGGTGTGGTTGTAGACGCCCGCGATCCACGCACGCCCGCGCAAAAATCCGAGGCGCAAAGCCTCACCGCCAAAGAGGGCGCCTTGGCCGAGCGGATGGAGAAGTCGCGCCTGCAATCCGAGGCGGGGGCGGCCAAGCGCTTGCAGGCGCGGGCACAACGGGAGGCTGCGCAAGAGAAAAAGCGCGCTGCTGATACCCAAGCCGCGGAGCGCGCGCAGCATGCCCAGGATGCGGTGGTTCTCAAACCACACAAAAAACAGCGAGAGGATGTATTTACCGTGCGCAGCGCCAAGCCGCCGAAAAACACCGCTTCTGCGGCGAAGACACCCAAAAACCCTTAGGCGCCAGCCGCCTGCAAACGCCGGTATTTTTCCCACAGGGTTTCGCGGCTTTCGGTATGCGCCGGGTCTACCGGAATACAGGCCACCGGGCAGACTTGCACGCATTGGGGCTCGTCAAAATGTCCTACGCATTCCGTGCATTTGTCCGGGTAAATCTGGTAAATCTCCGGGCCCATGTAGATGGCCTCATTGGGGCATTCGGGTTCGCAGACGTCGCAGTTGATGCATTCGTCGGTAATGATCAAGGCCATACGTGTCGCCTTATTTCGCGCTCTGTAGTTTGGCCTGTAAACGCGTCAGTACCGAGGGCGCGACAAACTGCGCTACATCGCCTTGCAGGCTGGAGATTTCGCGTACCAGCGTGCTGCTGATGAACTGGTAGCGGCTGTCGGGCGTGAGGAACACGGTCTCGATATCCGGCGCCAAGGCGCGGTTCATGCCGGCCAATTGGGCTTCAAAATCAAAGTCGGTGACCGAGCGCACGCCGCGCAGCATGGCCTTAGCGTTTTGTGCCACCGCGAAATCGCGCACCAGGCCGCTAAAGGGCAGCACGCTCACATTGCCCAGCGGCGCCACCACTTCGCGCACCATGTCCAGACGCTCTTCCAGGCTGAACAGGGTTTTTTTGTGGTGTGCAACGGCGACTGCCACGATCACGCTACCAAACAGGGCCGCGCCACGGCGGATCAGGTCTTGATGGCCCAAGGTCAAGGGGTCAAAGGTTCCGGGGTAAACGGCAATCGTGCTCATGCTTGCGCTCCTAAAGTGGGGGCTTCAGAGGGTGTGGCGGGTGGCGAGACGTTAAGCGCCATGGCCGCAGTGGCTTGCGATACCGGGGCAATAGGGCGCAGCACATGGGCGTGGACCGCGCCCGCTTTCAGGTGCCGGTGCAGCGACCAACCCAGCGCGCCCAGCGCCTCGGCACCCCAGGCCACGGGAGCTTCCAAATAGACCTGGCCGTTGGGCGTAATCGCTTTGCGCGCAGCGGTAAGCGCGTTTTCCCACAAATTGGACGCAAACGGCGGGTCCAGAAAAATCAGCTGCAAACTGCCCGCGGCTGCGTGCTGCAAGGCGGCCAGGCCATCGCCGCGCTGAATGCTGACGGCTTGCGCATCCAACTGCGCCTGCGTGCGCTTGAGCTGCTCGACCAGCTGCGATTCCTGCTCCACCAAGGAGACATGCGCCGCGCCTCGCGAGGCGGCTTCAAAGCCCAGCGCGCCGGTACCTGCAAAAGCGTCCAGGCAGCGCAGGCCTTGCAAATCCTGGCCCAGCCAGTTAAACAAAGTTTCGCGCACCCTATCGGGCGTGGGCCGCAAACCCGCCGCGTCTACCACTTTGAGCTTGGTGCGCTTCCACATGCCGCCAATGATGCGGACTTGGTTGCCGAGCTTGGCCGCTACGCGCGGCTTGGGCGCAGGCTTGGCGGCAGAGGATTTGGGGCGCATGGGGCTATTGTCGTTGTTTGGAGGTTTGCCTTGAAAACTCTAGTAGCTGCGTTCGCGCGCAGCAGCACGGGCCGTAAATTGTCTTTAAAGGCCTAAGCAAGCCTTGAAGGGTGTAAAGCCTGTGGCGCATAAGCCTTGTTCTTTTGCGGCATGCTGCAAGTCAAATTTTGCAGTCAGGGCTCATCAATTTTCCCCAACGATAGGTATTCGAGTGCTCCAACAACTCCTGCACCATGCAACTATCAGTGCCCAATCATTGCAAATGGTCAGCAAGCTCGGCTACATTAAGTTAGATTACTTAGAAAGCCCACGATGAACTACATCAACGCAAGCCGATACTACGCAATTGCACTTGTACTGTCGCTTGGTAGCGTATTCGCACTGGCACAAGATACAACCGCGAGTAGAGAGGCCGCTGTCGACAGATATCTCAGAGCCGTCCCTATGGCAAAGATGCTTGAGGACACTTTCGCCGAGATTAGCAAACAACTTCCTATTGAACAGCGAGCGCAGTTCATCCGAAATATGAAGAAAATTGTGCGCGCAGACTATCTTGAGCAGTTAAGCCGTCAGTCAATGATCAAGACGTTCACTACTGACGAGCTAAACGCCTTGGCAGACTTCTATGGTTCGAAGCACGGAGCTAGCGCCATGGTCAAGTTCGGCGCCTATATGGGGCAAGTAATGCCAGCCATCCAGGCCGAAGTTCAACGTGGTGTTCAAGAGCTACAGCAATCGCAAACTCCGAAATAGTGGGCGTTGGCATAAAAATATGGCGATCAACATTTTCGAAGGTGCAAGACGCATAGCTCTATTGTTGGGCGGCGGTGCGGCGGCAATTACGGTGATAGTGGCATTCAATCAAAATGCCTACTACTACGCGCAGTATTCTTTAGCGCGCCCAAATGCTCCGTTCAAGAAAACTGACGGAGGCTGCCTAAGCGGAGGCAAAACAATCTACTTTGATCATAAAACCTCTAGCGGTAAGGAGGTTAGTGTTTCGCTATGCCTTGAGCCAATGACTTTCACAAACAAGAATAAGGAAGACACTGAACTAATTCCCTATAAGACAGATGCAGACGGTATGACATGGGGTGCAAGACCTTATAGCCCTGAGGTTGCCAGTTACGAAACCCAGGTGACGACCCATTTCACTATGACTGCAACAGATGAGGAAATTTCAATAAGGGAAGCAGCAAAAAAATGGCGTAGTCAGTTTGCTGAAGCCATGGGGTATTTAGCTGCTGGGTTGGCAATTTTCGGGGCGTTAGTTTGGGCAATGGGATGGATTGTGCGAGGATTTCTTGGTATTCCACGTGGGATGGATAAGCGGCCCGAGTTTTGAAAGGCGAATCTGACAGAACGGCCAGAGCCCTACGCATTTAAGGCAAGCATATGAACGCCGTCGCAAGTTATCAAAAGACAAATAAAACCACCGTTTTCCCTACAACCGCTACGCTTTAGTTTGCGCGATACCAGCGCAATAAAGACGCCGCAGACCTATATCTAGGACATGCCTGCACTCAGCCCAAGCCAAACAAGCCTCTTACGCCAGACCTTACAAGGCGCTTGTCAGGCGCCGCCGCCCGATGCGCGGCGCTGGTGCTTGGGCGACCTGCCCCTCGGCTGGCTGGCGCCAGACCACGACGCAGCGCTGGCGCGTGAGCTGGCAGACACGGTGCTCAGCGGCGGGCAGCGTATCTGGCAGGCAGCGCATTGGACGGTGGCGCAGCGTTCGCAGGCTTTGCAGGCAGCGGCAGAGCGCTTGCACGCGCAAGGGCTGATTCGTGGTTGGCGCAATGAGCAGTACAGCTACTGGGGTGATACCGAGGGCCAGCCGCATCCCGGCTTACCAGAGCACTTCAGGGTGGAGCGCGCGGCCTTTCGGTTTTTGGGTTTGCGCAGCCACGCAGTGCATATCAATGGTTTTACGCCAGACGGACGGATGTGGTGCGGGAGGCGTGCTTTGAGCAAGGCCACCGACCCCGGTCGTTTGGATAACTTGGCAGCGGGTGGCCTGCCCGCTGGCGAGACGGTGCTGGACTGCGCGCTGCGCGAGTTGTATGAGGAAGCGGGCTTGCCCGAAAGCCTGGCGCGGCAAGTGCAGCCCGCTGGCCACATCACCACCGCGCGCATGGAAGCCGAGGGCTGGCACGAGGAAACGCTGCTGGTGTTTAACTTGCAGATTCCGCTGGATGTGCAGCCCTACAACACCGATGGCGAGGTAAGCGGCTTTGAATGCCTGTCGATGGACGAGGTGATACAGCGTATCGAAGCCCGCGACTTTTCAGAGGACGCGGCTTGCGTGGTCGCGCAGGGCTTGTTGCATGGGCAAAGCCCCTGACAGGCAGCTTGCATCGCTAAGTAACAAATTGGATTGCCAATGCCTTGCGCTGGCTAAGCCAGTGAAGCCGCCAATCACCGTTTACACGCTGCGCAAATGCCAAGCCTTCGGTCGCGTGAAGGTGCTGATGCCTTCGCGCGACAAAGTCAGGCCCACTCCGGAGTCGCCGTGGCCGCTCCAGGGCAGGCGCGGGCTGACGCGGTCGCAGCAATTCCAGTACACCGTGCCGGCATTCACTTGCGCCAGCAGGCGCTGCGCGCGCGCTTGGTCGGGGGTGTACACGCCAGCGGTCAGGCCGTAGCGGGTGTCGTTCATGAGTTGCACCGCTTGCGCATCGCTGGTGACTTGTTGGATGCCGATGATGGGGCCAAAGCTTTCCTCGCGCATCAGTTCCATGCTGTGGTTCACATCGACCAACACCGTGGGCTCAAACCAGTTACCCGGCACAGGGACGCGCTTGCCGCCAGTGAGCAGTGTGGCGCCTTTGCCCAGAGCGTCGGCCACTTGGGCTTGCAGCACGGCTAGTTGCGGCGCGCGGGTGATGGCGCCGATATAGGTGTCGGCGTTTTCTGTGGGGCCGTGTTTCAAGCCCTTCACTGTGGCGACAAAGCGGGCCACAAAGGCGTCGTAAATTTTTTCGTGCACATAAATGCGCTCTACCGAGCAGCAGCTCTGCCCTGTGTTGTACATGGCGCCATCGGCCAGCGATTCGGCGGCGTTTTCAGGGTTGGCGTCATCGCACACATAGGTGGGGTCTTTGCCACCGAGTTCGAGTTGCAGCTTGATAAAGCGGCCCCCCACTGCCTGCGCAATGCGCGCGCCGGTAGCCACCGAGCCGGTAAAAAACACGCCGTCAATGCGTTGTTGCAACAAGGCCTGACCGACTTCGCCGCCACCTACTAGGCACACCATGACGTCCTGCGGCACGCCGGCTTGGTGCAACAAGCGGGCAATCGCCAGGCCGGTGTTGGTGGCATATTCGCTGGGTTTGTAGAGCACTGCGTTACCGGCCAGCAGCGCCGGAAGAATCACATTGCAGCCGACAAACCAGGGGTAGTTCCAGGCCGAGATATTGGCGACAACGCCCAAAGGAATGTGCTCGATTTGTTCGGTCATCCCGCCATCGGACATTACCGTTTCGGTAGCCAAGCAGCCATCGACTTGCGCCAGAAAAAAATCGATACGGGCGAGCAGGCCATTGAGTTCATTGCGCGAGAGTTGTACCGGCTTGCCGGTTTCGCGCGTCATGGTCAGGGCCAAGGCATCCATGTCTTGCACCACGCTGGCGCGGAATTTTTCTACGCAAGTTTTGCGTGTAGAAAGCGGCGTGGCGGCCCATGCGGTTTGCGCGGCGCGTGCGGCATTGGCTTTGTCGGCCACGCTGGCGGCATCGTCAGCGGGCAAGGTGTTGACCAGTTGGCCGTTGGCCGGATTGAAAATAGACAAGGTGCTCATGCGGTACTCGATATAAAAAAACTAAAGCGGGAAAAAATTTAAGCGCGGGCCGCGCGTGCGGCTTGCAAAAAGTCATGCAAGAGCGCGCTGTCGTCCATGACGCCGTATTCGGGCTTGTGAAATTCGGGGTGCCATTGCACCGCCGCCACCCAGGCATCGCCAGTGTGGCGTATCGCTTCGATGGTGCCGTCGTCCGGGCACAGCGCCTCGGCCATAAAACCGGGCGCCAGGTCTTTGATGCCTTGGTGGTGGATGCTGTTGATCTTGCGGCTGCTGTTGGGGCTAAGCAGTGTCTCCAAGCGTGTGCCGGGCACCAGGTGAACATCGTGGAAGAGCCGGTCGTAGGCTTCGCCGTCGCGGTGCACCAGCGCCTCTGGCTTTTGCGTTTCGATGTCTTGGAAAAGCGTGCCGCCATAGCTCACATTAATCAGCTGCAGGCCCCGGCAAATACCAAATACCGGCTTGCCTGCGGCCACAAAAGCGCGCACCAATTCCATTTCATAGAGGTCGCGTGCGCGGTCACCGGCCCAGCGCGGGTCCAGCGGTTCTTCGCCATAGCTGGTGGGTGATAGGTCCACGCCGCCATGCAGCACCAGGCCGTCCAACCACTGCGCGTAATGCTGCGCTGTCACGTCGCCGCGTGCGGTATCGCCTACCAGGGCCGGCACCATCACCGCCATGGCGCCAGCGCCCATCACCCAGTGCGGCACCGACTGCTCCAGGTATTGCAAGGTTTTTTTGGCGAAGGCTGGGCGCTTGTCGTCGGGGTACAGAAAACAGGCGCTCACGCCAATTTTGGGGCGGTCAGACATGGTCAAAGCAATGGTGAAGTGGTGGTTAAAAAGCGTGGGCCAGCGGCGTTTTAAGACACAGTCCGGCTAGCATTGGCTCGGTGGACGCAGGGATGTACAACACGGCCGGGTCGGTCTAACGAAGCTTACAGGGCCTGGCGGAACAGGCGCTCAAAATCGGCCGCCGTGCAAGGGCGTGGATTGGTCTGATGGCAAATATCAGCTTGGGCGATTTGCACTAGGCGGACCATATGTTCTTCTTTGACGCCATGGGCCGCTAAGCCGCCGGTAATGCCGATGCTGGTCTTGAGCGCTTTGAGCCAAGGCACTAATGCTTGGCCGCCACCGCTAAGGCCGCAGACATGCGCCAGTTCGTCAAATTTGGCGGGCACGGCGTCAAAGTTCCAGGCCAGCACCGTGTCGATCATCAAGGCGTTGGCCAGGCCGTGGTGCAGGTCACACACTGCGCCCAAGGCGTGTGCGCAGGAATGCACCGCGCCCAAGTCCTTTTGGAAGGCAATTGCGCCCATCATGGAGGACATCATCATGTCGCTACGCGCTTGCAGATTGCCCGGCTCTTTCACGGCGGTCTGCAGCGCAGCGGCGGCGATGCGTGTGCCTTCTAAAGCGATGCCGTCACACAGCGGGTGGTAGGCGGGTGACAAATAGCTTTCGATATTGTGGGTCAGTGCGTCCATTCCCGTGGCAGCGGTGACATGGGCAGGCAAGCCCAGAGTGAGTTCGGGGTCCGCAAACACCATGCGCGCCAAAATTTTGGGGCTGAACACCACGCGCTTTAAGTGGGTATCGTTTTCGCTGACCACACTGGAGCGGCCCACTTCCGAGCCGGTGCCCGAAGTGGTGGGCAGGGCCACAAAGTAGGGCAGCGGCGCGCTGATAGGGCGCACCTGCGGGTGGTCCCACACGTATTCCAAAATATCACCTTCGTGCGTGGCGGCAATACCGACCACCTTGGCTACGTCCAAGGCCGCGCCGCCGCCAAAGCCGATGATGCAGTCCGCATGGTGCGCTTTATAAGCCGCTGCGCCATCCATGACTTGGCTGCACGTCGGGTTACCAAAAACGCCGGAGAACACCGCCACGTCCAGCCCCGCCAAATGCGATTGAAACTCGGCCAGCACCGGCAGCGCGCCTAGGGCCCGGTCAGTCACGATGAGCGGGCGCTTGAGGCCAAGTTCCAGCAAATGGGCAGCGACTAGTTTGCGCGCGCCTGCGCCAAAGCGGATGGGGGTGGGGAAGGAAAAAGAAGTGATGCTCATAAGGAGTTTTCAATAAAGTATTGGACTAAGGAAACAGCGCATTAGATCAAACCCGTCCTTGCGAGCGCAGCGAAGCAATCCATTTTGCTTGCCAATCAAGCACTGATGGATCGCCGCGTCGCTGCGCTCCTCGCGATGACGGACTTATGCAGACCTTCTCTGGGTGTTCGGATCATTGACTTAAATGATCTCGAAATAACGTTTTAGTTCCCAATCGGTGACGCCATCGAGCCACTGGCGCCATTCCCATTCGCGGGTGGCGGCGAAATGGTCTACAAAGGTGTCGCCTAGCCAGTCGCGGGCGATTTTGGATTCGCGGAAATTGCGGGTGGTTTCTATCAAAGTGCGCGGCGCGCGCGGGATGTTTTCTGCGCCCTGGTTGGTGCCGGTAATCGGTGGGGCTGTAAGTTTGAGGCCTTTTTCTACCCCATCCAAGCCTGCGGCTATAACGGCTGCCATCGCCAGATAAGGGTTCACGTCAGCGCCGGGGCAGCGCGTTTCCAAGCGGGTGGACTTGGGCGAGCCGGCAATGACGCGGAAACTTGCGGTGCGGTTGTCCACGCCCCAGGTGGGTTTGACCGGCGCCCAAAAACCATCGACCAGGCGCTTGTAGCTGTTGATGGTCGGCCAGAACATAGGCGCAAACTCCATCAGACAGGCCACTTGCCCGGCTAGGTAGCTTTCAAACATTTTGCTCATGCCGTGGCGGCCTTTGGCATCAGCAAACAGATTGTTTTTGCCGTCGCTCAAGGACTGGTGGATATGGCCGCTGCAACCGGGCAGGTGCTGGTTCCACTTGGCCATAAAGCTGGGCATGATGTCGTAGCGCTTGCCTATTTCGCGCGCGCCGGTCTTGAACAAAATCGCCCGATCGGCTTGTTCTAGCGCTTCGGAGAAGGCAATGGCGGCTTCATAGACGCCGGGGCCGGTTTCGGTGTGCAGGCCTTCGATGGGCACGCCAAAGGCCTGCATATCGTCCATCAAGGCGTTAAAAAAACCGCCGTTGTCGGCCATGCGCAACAGCGAATAGCCAAACATGCCCGGCGTCAGCGACGTCGGCCCCACGCCTTTTTTATCGGCCCAGCTTTGCGGCGTCTCTTTGAAGTTAAACCACTCAAACTCCATACCCGTCATGGGGGTGAAGCCCATTTTGTGGGCCCGCGCCAGCACGCGCTTTAAGGTTTGGCGCGGGCATACCGCGTAGGGCGAACCATCGGCGTTGACAAACTCGCCCAGAAAAAACGGCACCTTGTTGTCCCAGGGCACGTTGCGGGCCGTGTTCAGGTCCAGGCGCGCCAGCGCGTCAGGAAAGCCGTGCTGCCAGCCGGTGACGCTGGCGTTGTCGTAGCAAATGTCATGCGCGTCCCAGCCAAAGACTACGTCGCAAAAGCCAAAGCCGCCCGCCGGATAGGGTTGGACCGCGCCCATAAATTTGTCGATGTGCAGGTATTTGCCGCGCAATATGCCGTCGATATCGCTGACCGCGACTTTGACTTTGCCGCTGCCGCTTTTGGCGACTGCGGCCACTGCCGGGTGTTGCTTATTACTCGCCATGAAATCCTCCGATTTTTTCTTACCTTGCGCTGGTGGGCGCGCCGTGGGCAATGCCCAATTCCTGCATGGCAAGCGCCACCGCGTGTACCGCTTGTTCCATTTCCACCGCGCCAATAGCGCCAATGCAGCCGTCGCGAAAGGTCTCTATTTGCGTGAGCTTGCCAGGGTAGAGGATAAAGCCATGTCGCTTGGCCGCGTCATAAAACTTTTTAAATTCGTAAGCCGCATGCGCTGGCGCGTGGAAGGTGACGATGATGGGCGCTTGGATGTTTGCCGGCAAAAAAGGCACAAAGCCCAGCGCTGCCATACCGCGCAGCAAGGTATCGCAGTTGGCCTGGTAGCGCGCCAGGCGTGCGCTTTGCCCGCCTTCTTCCACAAATTGGGCAATCGCTTCATGTAACGCGACTAGCACATGGGTGGGCGGCGTAAAGCGCCATTGCCCGGTTTTTTCCATATAGGCGTGTTGGTCGAATAAATCCATGGCCAGCGATTGGCTATTGCCTTCGCAGCCCGCCAGTACCTGCTTGCGTACAAACACAAAGCCCATGCCGGGCACGCCTTCCAGGCATTTGCCGCTGGCGGCGATCAATGCGTCAAAGCGGGTACTGCGCGCGTCAATCGGCAGCGCGCCAAAAGAGCTCATGGCATCGACGATCAGGCCTTTGCCGTGGCGCTCGCACACATCGGCCACGGCCTGTAGCGGATTGAGCACCCCGGCGCCGGTTTCGCAGTGGATCATCAGTACATGGCTGATGCTGGCATCGGCTTGCAAGGCGGTTTCCAAGGCCTGCGGGGAGACGGCTTGCGCATCGTCAAAGGGCAGCACGGTGGTGGTGCGCCCCATCAAATTGCTGAGTTTGGCGGCGCGCTTGCAATAGGCGCCGTTGTCCAGCACCAGCACATGGCCTGCGCGCGGCACCACGGTCGCCACCGCCGCTTCCACGCTAAAGGTGCCGCTGCCTTGCAAGGGCACGACCACATGGCTGCCGTGGCCGTGCACGATATCCAGCAGGCTGTTGCGCACGCTGGCGGTGACGGCGATGAAGTCCGCGTCCCAAGAGCCCCAGTCGCGCAGCATGGCTAGTTTGGTGCGCAAGCTGGTGGTCAAGGGCCCGGGGGTGAGCAAGATGGCGTCGCGATGCAAGGGCATGGTGGGTTCTCAAAAGTCCAAAAGTGTCCTGGGGGTGCGGTGGGACAAGCTTACTGCGGGCAGCCCCAGCGAAAAATTCAGAGTGAAGGCATAGGGAACATTTGCATTAGTCCAAATTCCTTGCGAGCGTAGCGAAGCAAGCCACTTTGGCTTGCCAAGCGTGTACCTATGGATCGCCGCGCCGCTGCGCTCCTCGCGATGACCGACTTATGCAGACCTCCCATAGGCCCGTAGAATACAATAATATTGTTGACAATCTGCAATTTTATGCTTCAATCCGCCCATGCCCTTTGAGACCTTGGACCTGCCGGACCTGGCCCAGCCGACCATCGCCATGCTGCAAACCAGCTCGCTCACCAGCGCGGTGCAGCAAGCCTTGGAGCGCATGATTACCTTGGGCGAAATCGGCCCCGGCGACAAATTGAATGAAGCGGCCCTGGCCGAGCGCCTGGGCGTGTCGCGCGGGCCAGTGCGTGAGGCCTTTCGGGTGCTGGAGGAAGCCGGGCTTTTGACCTTGAAAAAAAACCGGGGCGTCTATGTGCGCCAGATCCCGCTGCACGAAGCGCTGGAAATCTACGAGCTGCGCGCCATGATGGAAGCCCATGTGGGCGCGGTGCTGGCAGAAGCGGCCAGCGAGGAGCAACTGGACAGCCTGCAAGCCATGATAGCCAGCATGGAGCAGGCAGTGCAGGCGCAAGACGCGGCGTTGTACTACCGGCTCAATGTGGAGTTCCACGAAACCCTGGTGTCTTTTGCCGGAAACCGCAAGATGTACCTTTTGTACCGGCGCCTGACGCGCGAGTTGGGCTTGTTTAGGCGGCGCAACCTGGCGGCGCAGGATTTGTTGACCGGCTCTATCCAAGAGCACCGCGAGGTGCTGGCTGCCATACGTTCGCGCAACGCAGCGCTTGCGGCCGACACCTTGCGCAGCCATGTGCTGCAAAGCCGCGAACGCACCGCCCGCAGCCAGGATGTGGCGGACGCGCCCGCCAAGGTAAGTAACTAATTTCAAGAAAGTAAATGTATGGCATTGCAAGTGAATGCGCGCCGCTACGCCTTACCCACCCGCCCCGTGGTGGTGGTGTGCGTGGATGGATGCGAACCCGATTACCTGGCCCAAGCGGTGGCGAGCGGCCATATGCCCTGGATGAAAAACGTGCTGCAACACGGCACCGCCATCGTCGCCGATTGCGTGGTGCCCACGTTTACCAACCCTAATAATTTGTCCATCGTCACCGGCGTGCCGCCCAGCGTGCACGGCATCTGCGGCAATTATTTGTACGACACCGCCAGCGACAGCGAAGTCATGATGAACGACCCCAAGTGGCTGCGCGCACCCACGGTGTTGGCCGCTTTGGCGGACGCGGGTAAAAAAGTGGCGGTCGTTACCGCCAAAGACAAGTTGCGCAGCCTGCTGGGGCATCAGATGCGTGGCATCTGTTTTTCCGCTGAAAAAGCGGACAAAGCCACCTTGGCTGACAACGGTATTGCGGATGTATTGGCCAAAGTCGAACGCCCTTTGCCCAGCGTCTATAGCGCCGATTTATCGGAGTTTGTATTTGCCGCTGGCGTCTGGCTGATGAAGCATGAAAAGCCGGATTTGATGTACTTGTCCACCACCGATTACATCCAGCACAAATTCGCACCGGGCACCGAGGGTGCCAATGCGTTCTACGCCATGATGGACGGCTATTTACAGCAACTGGAAGACCTGGGTTGCACCATCGCGCTCACAGCGGACCATGGCATGAACGCCAAGACTGGCATGGACGGCAAGCCCGATGTGCTGTATTTGCAAGACACGCTGGACGCCTGGCTAGGCGCGGCCAAGGCCCGCGTCATCTTGCCGATTACCGACCCCTATGTGGTGCACCACGGCGCGCTGGGCTCGTATGCCACGATTTATTTGCCAGCGGAAATAGACCGCGCGGTCACCGCAGAGCGTTTACGCGCGACCCGCGGCATCGAAGTGGTGCTGACCCGCGAGCAGGCTGCCGAGCGCTTTGAGCTACCTGCCGACCGCATTGGCGATTTGGTCGTGGTGTCTGAGCGCTTTACCGTGCTGGGCACCGCCCAATCGCGCCATGATTTGTCGGGGCTGGACGTGCCGCTGCGCTCGCATGGCGGCATCAGCGAACAACGCGTGCCCTTAATACTCAACCGCCCCACGCCCGGCCTAGACAAAACGCGCCGCTGGCGCAACTTTGACGCACTCGATTTGGCCTTGAACTTGGCCGCATAAACCTTTGGAAGCACCATGACCGATATTGCCGATTTCATACGCGAACACCAACTCGACGCCATGCGCCTGGGCGGCCAGGTGCTGGGTGCGGGCCGCGAGCGCCACATCGAAGTATTCAACCCCTACACCAACGCGCGCTTGGGCCAGATACCCAAAGCCACGCTGGAAGAAGTGCGCCATGCCTATGCCTGGGCCCATGCCTACCAAAGCCGACTGACGCGTTACGAGCGCGCCGCCATCCTGAACAACACCGCCGCACTGGCGCGCGCGCATGTGCAAGACATTGCGCGCCTGATCAGCGCCGAATCAGGTCTGTGCATGAAAGACGCGGTCTATGAGGCGGGCCGCGTGAGCGATGTGCTTTTGTTTGGCGCGCAAGAGGTGCTGAAAGACGATGGACAAATCTTTAGCTGCGACCTGACGCACCACGGCAAGCAGCGCCGCGTTTATACCCAGCGCTCGCCACTGCTGGGCGTGATCAGCGCCATCACGCCGTTTAACCATCCGATGAACCAGGTGGCGCACAAAATCATTCCCAGCATCGCCACCAACAACCGCATGGTGCTCAAGCCTTCCGAGAAAGTGCCTTTCTCTGCCATCTATTTGGCGCAACTACTGTATGAGGGCGGACTTCCGCCGCAGATGCTGCAAATCATCACTGGCGATCCAGCAGAGATTGCCGACGAAATGCTCACGCATGCGCAAGTGGACCTCATTACTTTTACCGGCGGCGTGCCAATTGGCAAATACATCGCCGCCAAAGCCGGTTACCGCCGCGTGGTGCTGGAGCTAGGCGGCAATGACCCGCTGATCGTGATGGACGACGCCGACCTGGAAGAAGCGGCCACGCTGGCGGTCAATGGTTCTTATAAAAATTCCGGCCAGCGCTGCACCGCCGTCAAACGCATGCTGGTACATGAGAAGGTGGCTGGCGATTTCACCGACCTGGTGCTGGCAAAAACCCGCGCCTGGAGCTATGGCGACCCGGCAGACGCCAACAACCTAATGGGCACGGTGATCGACGAGCAAGCCGCGATGTTGTTTGAAGCGCGCGTCAACGAAGCGGTATCGCAAGGCGCGCGCCTCTTGCACGGCAACCAGCGGCGTGGCGCTTTGTACGCGCCTACCTTGATCGACCAGGTGCGCCCGGAGATGACGGTGGTGCGCGAAGAAACCTTTGGTCCGGTATCGCCCATCATCCGCTTTGCCAATATCGAAGAAGCGATTGCGATCGCCAACGGCACAGCCTACGGCTTATCTAGCGGCGTGTGTACCAACCGCATGGACGATATCGTGCGCTTTGTAAATGAGTTACAAATGGGCACCGTCAACGTGCGCGAAGTGCCGGGCTACCGCTTGGAGTTAACGCCTTTTGGCGGCATCAAAGACTCTGGCTTGGGCTACAAAGAAGGCGTGCAAGAGGCCATGAAAAGCTTTACCAACGTCAAAACCTATTCGCTGCCTTGGGTATAAACAAGCATGTCGTCACTTACGCCCCGCCTGGCTGCTATCCGCGATCTGTTCGCCGCGCGCGGCGCAGAGCAATACACCGGCGAGCGGGTCAGCCACCTGGAACACGCGCTGCAATGCGCCCTGCAAGCCGAGCAGGAAGGCGCCGACGACACGCTGATCTGCGCAGCGCTTTTGCACGACCTGGGCCATTTGCTGCACGACCTGGGTGAGACGCCCAGCGCGCAAGGCGTGGACGATGTGCACCAGTACCGCGTTGTGCCTTTTTTGCGTGGCTTGTTTCCCGATGCGGTGATCGATGCCATCCAGCGCCACGTCAACGCCAAACGCTATTTATGCGCCACGCGGCCCGAGTACTACGCCGCTTTGTCCGAAGACTCCAAACGCAGCCTTGTGCTGCAAGGTGGTGTTTTTAGTGCAGAGCAAGCGCAGGCCTTTTTGCAAGAGCCGGGCGCCAGCGACGCAGTGCGCTTGCGCGTGTGGGACGATAGGGCCAAGCAAGCGGGCCTGGCCACGCCGGATCTAGATCACTATTTGCAGTATGCAAGCCGTTGTGCACTTTTGCACTGAGGCTGAGTGCATGACCTGTATCGTGTTGCTCCAACGCTCGCCAGCCAAAGCGCGCTGTAGCACTGAGGCCACGTGCCAGGCCTGAGCCCGCAAGTACTACTAGCCGTTTTGGTCGGCGCGCTGCTGCACGCCAGTTGGAACGCGCTGGTCAAATCCAGCACCGACAAAACGCTGGATACCGCGCTCATCCATGTGCTGTGTTCTTGTTATGCGATACCGATTTGTCTGTACTTGGGCCTGCCCGATCCGCAGGTCTGGCCCTATATCGCCGCTTCGCTGGTGGTGCATGTGGCCTACTACTTTGCGCTGGCCGGTGCCTACCGCCACGGCGATTTGGGGCTGGCTTATCCGCTGATGCGCGGCACCGCACCTGTCTTGGTGGCGATCAGTTCATTTTTGGTGTTGGGTGAAGCGCTGACGCCGCTAGCCTGGCTGGGTGTGTTGTGTGTGAGTTGCGGCCTACTTTTGTTGGGTAGCGGCGGGGCCATGCTGGCGCAAAAAAAGGCCGTCGTATTCGCCTTGTGCAACGCGGTGCTGATTGCGATTTATACCGTCGTCGATGCCAAAGGCGCACGTTTGTCCGGTCATTTTTTGCAATACGCCGCACTGCTGTTTGCGCTGGACGGCTGGCCTTTCGCCTTATTGGTTTTGTGGCAACGCAAGGGCGCGGTCATGCCCTATGTGCGCGTACGCTGGCGCTTGGCTGCGGGTGGCGCTGCGGCCTCTTTGGCCTCGTATTCGATTGCTTTGTGGGCGATGACGGTGGCGCCGGTTGCGGTGATTGCTGCGCTACGCGAAACCTCGGTTTTGTTTGCCGCCGTGTTAGGTGCGTGGTTGCTCAAAGAGCCCTGGACGCGGCCCCGCGTGCTGGGCACCGTATCCATCGTTCTGGGCGTGATGGCGCTGCGATTGGCCTGAGCACTGTGGCGCATCAGCATGAGGCTTTGCGCACCACCACCAGTCCTTTAAGGTACTCGCCTTCAGGAAAATTCAGCGTCATCGGATGGTCGGGCGCTGCACCCAGGCGTTCGCTGATAAAACCATCCACTCCCGCGTCCGCGCCCGCAGAGGCGACGATCTTGTGAAACAAATCCGCGCTAATGCCACCCGAGCAGGAAAAGGTAAACAACACGCCTTGCGGCTCCAAAATTTGCAAAGCTAGGCGGTTGATATCTTTGTAAGCCCGCGCTGCGCGTTCGGCATGCGCAATCGTGGGGGCCAGCTTGGGCGGGTCTAACACGATGGCGTCAAAGCGGCGGCCCTCTTTGGCAAAGCGGCGCAAGCTGGCGTTCACATCGGCGTCGATAAATTCTGCGCGCTCGGCTGCAAAGCCATTGCGCACGACATTGCTAGCCGCCAGTGCCAGTGCGGGCGCAGACGAATCGATGGACGTCACATGCGCCGCGCCGCCAGACAAAGCCGCCACGCTAAAGCCGCCGGTATAGCAAAAGCAATTGAGCACGCGCTGCGATTGCAGGCGCTGCACATAGTGCGCAAATCGCAGGCGGCTATCGCGCTGGTCCAGGTAGTAACCGGTCTTGTGCCCTTGCGCAATATCCAGCCCAAGTTGCCAGCCATGCTCTCGCAACACCAGCGCGGTATCGCCTTGGCCGCGTAGCCAGCCCACTTTGGTGTCCAGCCCTTCCAGGCCACGGCTACTGGCGTCGGAGCGTTCGTAGATTTT
The DNA here is from genome assembly GCA_945869165.1 of Comamonas sp. lk. GTDB lineage: Bacteria > Pseudomonadota > Gammaproteobacteria > Burkholderiales > Burkholderiaceae_C > Allorhodoferax. Next base: position 17,948 of record CAMBNY010000005.1, read on the forward strand.
TTGTAAGCTGGTGTGCGCTAGCAGCGCATCGGCAATGGCCTCTTTCCAGCGTTCACATCCCGCGCTGCCAAACTGCGCCACCAGCGTATCGCCATAACGGTCCACGATCAGGCCGGGCAGGCCGTCTGACTCGCCATGCACCAGACGCAGGCTGTCGCTGTCTATCGCCAGCCGTGCCCGCGCCTCCAGGGCGCTGCGGATGCGCGCAGCGAAAAAAGCGGAGTCAATCCGATCGCCTTCTTCAAAACTCCAGATGCGGGCGCGAATGCGCGATTGCGGGCTAAAGGCCGCCCAGCCCAAAAACTGCCCCGCATGCCCCTCCACCCGCACCGTCTCGCCACTGTCGCCGCCGCCTTTAGCAATCGCCGATTCAAAAATCCAGGGGTGTTTGCGCAGCAAGGAGCGCTCTTTACCTTCACGTAGTCGCAGTGTTTTCATAGCGGGCATTGTCCCCCCGCTTGGGCGCGTAAAGAGGTTTATGAATTGCTGAAAAGTTTTAGACTGGTCGGTATATTGGTCTAGTCATGCAAATCTGGAGCAAGTCATGAAAATTGAAGTCGGGTCCTACGAAGCCAAGACCAAGCTGCCGGAATTGTTGCGGGGCGTGCAAACGGGTAAGCGCTACACCATTACTCTGCGGGGCGAAGCCGTCGCCGATCTGGTACCCCCCCAAGGGGGTCAGCGCTCGGACGCTGCCGCTGCAGCAGAAGAAATGCGGGCCTTTATGCGTACGCGTCAGCCTGCGACTGGCTTGGACCTCCAAGCGCTCATTGAAGAGGGGCGTGCATGAGTTTTGTTTTGGACGCTTCTGTCGCGCTCTTGTGGCTGGTTCCTCAAACCAACCCAGCAGGCGCAGCCTATGCGGATTCGGCACTGCTAGCGCTTAAGGAATCGCAAGTCCTGGTGCCATCTCTTTTTGCGCTGGAAGTCGCTAATGTTGTCGCCAAAGTCGAAGCTAAAGGCATCGTGTCCGAGGCGGACTCTCAACGCTTCATTTCTCTGCTTGGCCAATTAGAACTGGTAACGGATGTGGAGACCATGGCACACGCTTTGGGCGACACATTGAACCTCGCCAGACGCTACAAGCTTTTGGCCTACGACGCCGCCTACTTGGAACTAGCCTTGCGCAAAGGCCTTCCACTGGCAACACTTGACGCCGATCTCGCACAGGCTGCCAAAAGTGCCGGAGTTCACGCCTTTGCTATGCATTAAGGCGAAAACTGAGGGCGGATTTGTACAAAAGCAGAAAAGGGAAGTGCCTATGAGTACTTCATTTTTTCTTTAGCGCAGAACTGCCATCGCCTCATAGGAGCAACGGTGCAGACAAAGTTGTGCATCGCATGAATAGCCCCATGGCGGTGTCACGAGCGTTGTGCGACAACGAATCATCAGGCCCATTGCAAGACCTTTCGCAAGTTCAAACAGCGCGTCTAGTTCCTCAAACCACCCGCTAGGCCATCGACCCCGCCACGTCGCAGCGCCTCCGTAGGCCGGGGCCGGGCGACGATTTTTAGCCTGCGTCATGAGGAGCCCGGCCTCGGCTTGCGGGGGCGCGAGCTCAGGCATTGGTGAAGGCAAACGCGGTCTCAGACATCTATGACCAAGAACCCACGCCCAGAGTCCGTGAAGGCAAACACATGCTCAGACATCCGCCCGCAGCAAATCTTCCATCGCCTGAAACTGGCTCATATACACCTTGCCCGGCAGCGACTGCAAAAAATGCGTGCCGCGCAGGCGGTCCATCACCGGGCCTTTGACTTCGCTCAAGTGCAATGCAATACCCGCTTCCTGTAGACGCGCAGCGATGGCTTCCAGGCTTTCGAGCGCACTGGCGTCGATATGGTTGATAGCGCTGCATTGCAAAACCAAATGCGCCAGCGCCGGATGCTGCGCCACTTCACGGTTGATGCGGTCTTCCAGCGCGCGGCAGTTGGCGAAATAAAGGTTTTCATCGACCCGCAAACCCATTACCCGCGCATGCGTAATCACCGCGTGGCGGCGCACATTGCGAAATTGTTCGGTGCCTTGGATTTGCCCTACCTGCGCAATATGCGGCCGACTGGTGCGCAGCAGGTACAGGGCCAAAGATACCGCCACCCCGGCCACCAGCCCGGTCTCTACCCCCAGGCCCAGGGTCACCAGCAGCGTGGCCAGCGCGGCGGCAAAGTCAGCTTTCGAATACACCCAGGTACGCCGAAAAATGCCCACATCCACCAGCGACAACACGGCCACCACAATCGTCGCGGCCAAAGTGGCTTGCGGCAGGTAGTACAGCGCCGGTGTCAAGAACAAAGTTGCCAGCATGATGCCCATCGCGGTAAACACGCCAGCGGCCGGTGTTTGCGCACCGGCGTCGAAATTGACCACCGAGCGCGCAAAGCCACCAGTCACCGGAAAGCCGCCGCTCAGGCTGGCGGCCATATTGCTCGCGCCTAGCGCCAGCAGTTCTTGGTCCGGCTCGATACGCTGGCGGCGTTTGGCGGCCAGGGTTTGGCCCACAGAAACCGACTCCACAAAACCCACTACGCTGATCAGCAAGGCCGGCATGGCCAGCGATTTCCACAAGGCGGCATCCCATAGCGGCAGCGTGAAGGGCGGCAAACCGCCAGGCACCTCGCCCACGATCTTGAGGCCCTGGTTTTGCCACTGAAAAACCCAGGCCAGCGCGGTGCTCAGCGCAATGGCCGCCACCGGCCCGGCTTTGGCCAGCATATCGGCGCTGTGGGCGGTCATACCCACGCGCTGCAAAAGCGGCTTCAAGCCCTGGCGCACCCACAGCAAAAACAGCAGCGCCGAGCCGCCGACGGCCAGACTCAGCCCATGCAGCGTGGGCAGTTGTCGCAGCAAATCGAGCACCAAGGTGACAAAGTTCTCGCCATGCGCGCTGATGCCCAAGATGGTTTTGAGTTGGCTAGCAGCAATCAACAAGCCGGAGGCAGAAATAAAACCAGCGATGACCGGATGGCTTAAAAAGTTCGCCAAAAACCCCAGGCGCAATACGCCCATGAGCAGCAACATCGCACCCGACATAAACGCCAGCGTGATCGCCACCGCCCAGTACTGCGCGGAGCCCGGTACGGCATGCGTGCCAATGGCCGCTGCCGTCATCAGAGAGACTACCGCCACCGGCCCTACCGCAAGCACGCGGCTGCTTCCAAAAAGCGCATACAACAGCAGCGGTGCCACGCTGGCATACAAGCCCGCTTGCGGCGGTAGCCCGGCCAGCAAGGCATAGGCCAGGCTTTGCGGAATCAGCATGACGGTGACGATGCACGCGGCCAGCAGGTCGCGCGACAAAGTGCTGCGGTCGTAGTGGCGCCCCCATTGCAGGGCGGGGAGGGAGGGCAATAAAGCTTGCCAGCGGGATGCCATCTAGCTTTGCATCTTTGATTGGTAAGCGGCCAAGGCCTGCGATGTAGGCCAGATTAGTCCGCTACTTCGCCTGTTGTCCATTACGGTTTTTCTTCAGAGGAGGGGTTCGCAGCGCGCTTAGACCGCTTGCGCAGCCTGCGCGCGCCGCTCGGCGACTTCGAATATGACCATACCGATGAGCATGAAGACCACAAACAGTGCAGCTTTGTTTTGCCCGGCGGCCATGGACACCCAAGCCGGGCCCGGACAAAAACCGGCCAGACCCCAACCGGCACCAAACAAGAGCGAACCCACGACCAAGCGCTTAGTAATACGCTCTTGGGTAGGCAAGCGTATGTCCACCCCGAAAAAGCTCAGACCACGTTTTTTGGCCAGAGAAAACGCAAAAACGCCAACGGCGATTGCGCCGCCCATCACCAGCGCCAGAGACGGGTCCCACAAGCCGGCCAGGTCCAAAAAGCCCAGCACTTTGCCGGGGTCGGTCATGCCCGACAGCATCAGGCCCAGGCCAAAAAGCAGGCCGACAAAAAATTCAGTAATACGGTGTTGCATGCTTATGTCTTTCAAAAAGCGTGGCGTAGCAGATAGACGATGGCAAAGCCTGCAGCCATAAAGCTCAGGGTGGCGACCAGCGAGCGGGGCGATAGGCGCGAGAGCCCGCACACGCCGTGCCCACTGGTGCAGCCCGATCCGTAGCGCGTGCCCACGCCGACTAGCACCCCGGCCAGGGCGATCACTGGCTCGCTGGCATCGATGCGCACCACCGGCAGGAGTTCGGGCGGCATCACGGCGGCAAACACGAAAGGCGCTGCGCCCATGCCTAGCAAAAAGGCCAGGCGCCAGCCTATATCACCCATGCGCGGCGCCAGCAAGCCGCCCACAATACCGCTGATGCCCAAAATTCGGCCATTGAGCAGCACGAAAAGTGCTGATGCAATACCCAGTAAAACCCCGCCGCCCAGCGAGGCCCAGGGGGTGAAGTGTTCCCAATCGATAGTCATAAACCCTCCTTGTCAGGTGAACAAAATTGCGCGTACAGCACTTGCATCAGCGCCAGCGCCTGCGGGCTGCTGAGCTGGTAGTAAATATTTTTACCTTCGCGCCGGGTGCTGACCAGTTCTTCATCGCGCAAAACGGTCAGTTGTTGCGACAAGGTGGGTTGCACAATGCCCAGCGCTTCCTCCATTTCGCCCACCCGCATTTCGCCTTGGGAAAGCTGGCACAAAATCATCAAACGGTCTGGGTTGGCCAGGACTTTGAGCAGGCGGCAGGCCTGCCCGGCAGCTTGCTGCATATCCTGCAAACTCAGAGAAACATGATTCATAGGCGTACTCCACAATTAAAGTTCACATAGTATATTGACTTTTAATATATTTATCAATATAATATAAACGCATTTATTGAGGAGTTTGCCGCCATGTCCACTGATGTGTTCACAACCCAGGTCCACGGGATTTTTGACAAAGCCACTTGGACTGTGACTTACGTGGTGCACCAAGGCCCGGGCACGGCCTGCGCCATCATCGACTCGGTGTTGGACTACGACCCCAAGTCGGGCCGCACCCGCCATAGCTCGGCGGACAAAGTGATTGCCTATGTGCGCGAAAACCAATTGCAAACCGCGTGGATTCTGGAAACCCATGCGCACGCAGACCACCTCAGCGCCGCGCAATACCTGCAAGCGCAACTAGGTGGCAAGACGGCGATTGGTGACCAGATCACCGGTGTACAAAAAGTGTTCAAAGGCATCTTCAACCTGGAGCCTAGCTTTGCCTGCGACGGTTCACAGTTTGACCATTTGTATGCCGATGGCGAAGCGATTGTGGTGGGTGATATGCAAGGCCACACCATGCTGGTGCCCGGTCACACCCCGGCCTGCGTGGCTTACCGTTTTGGCGATGCGGTGTTTGTCGGCGACACCATGTTTATGCCCGATGTGGGCAGCGCGCGCTGTGATTTTCCGGGCGGCAATGCGCGGCAGTTGTATGCCTCGATCCAAAAAATTCTGAGTCTGCCGCCGCAAACCCGTTTATTCATGTGCCACGACTATCCACCCGCGGGCCGCGAAGTGGCGTTTGAATCCACCGTGGCCGAGCAACGTGCAAAAAACATCCACACCCATGAGGGCATTAGCGAAGACCAGTTTGTGCAGATGCGCACCACGCGCGATGCCACTCTGGACATGCCAGTACTCATCCTGCCCGCAGTGCAGATCAACATCCGCGCCGGTCAGTTCCCGCCGGCCGAGGATAACGGCGTGGCCTACGTCAAAATTCCGCTGAACGCTTTGTAAGCCTTTCTGCCATCAAAAGTTCTGTTTCGTGGCGTAGTAATAATTACCAAATTAAAAATAATAAATTAGAATCAAACCCTCTCCCAAGGCAGGTTCCCCAATCTGCCTTTTTAGCCCACTCTGATCGTGGGCTTTTTTTTGTCCGCTGTTCCGGTAAGCGCTGGTTTTGGTGCTGCCCGTATCATGGGCGCCTGCTTGATAACTCCGAGCCCCATGATCCGCATCACTGAAATCAAACTTCCCCTGGCCGCATTGCCTGTGCATGCGCCCCGCGCTGCCGATTCGCCCAGCGAAAGCGCGCAAGACCGCATGCCTGTGGCCCATCCGCTGGAGGCGCTGCGCGAGGCGGCCGCGCAAACCCTGGGGATAGCGCCCACTGAAATTTTGGATGTGCAGGTTTTCAAGCGCAGTTTTGATGCACGCAAAGCCGACATCCTGGCCGTCTTCATTGTGGATGTGCAAGTGGCACCTAGCAGCAAAGCGCGTCTGCTGGCGCAGCATGTAAACCATGCGTATATCGCAGCGACCCCGGATATGGTTTACCAGCCTGCGGCCAATGCGCCAGCTAATTGGGATAAACGCCCCGTGGTGGTGGGCTTCGGGCCCTGCGGCATGTTTGCCGCTTTACTGCTGGCGCAAATGGGATTCAAACCCTTGGTACTCGAGCGTGGCCCCATGGTGCGCCAGCGCACCAAAGACACTTGGGATTTATGGCGCAAAAATACCTTGCATGTGCAAAGCAATGTGCAGTTCGGCGAAGGCGGTGCCGGTACGTTTTCGGACGGTAAGTTGTGGAGCCAAATACGCGACCCGCGTTACTTGGGCCGTAAAGTCATGCACGAGTTCGTACAGGCTGGTGCGCCACCCGAAATTTTGTACGAGGCGCATCCGCATATCGGCACTTTCAAATTGGTCAAAGTGGTGGAAACCTTGCGCGCGCGCATTGAATCCCTGGGCGGCGAAGTGCGCTTCGGGCAACAGGTGGTGGATGTGCAATTACGTCGTGCAGCGGGCGACCCAGACGGTATGCAAAGAATGGACACATTGCAGGTCTGCGACGCGGCCTCGGGCCGTGTGTATGCCATCGCAGCCAGCCATGTGGTGATGGCGCTGGGTCACAGCGCACGCGACACCTTTGCCATGTTGTACGACCGTGGCGTGGCCATGCAGGCCAAGGCGTTTTCTATTGGTTTTCGTATTGAACATCCACAAGGCGTGATCGACCGCGCGCGCTGGGGCCGCCATGCGGGCCATCCTTTGCTGGGCGCGGCTGACTACAAGCTCGTGCACCACGCTAGCAACGGGCGCAGTGTCTATAGCTTTTGTATGTGCCCTGGCGGCACCGTGGTCGCTGCAACCAGTGAAGCAGGCCGTGTAGTAACCAACGGCATGAGCCAGTATTCGCGCAACGAGCGCAATGCCAATGCCGGTATCGTGGTCGGTGTCGACCCCGCAGACTTCCCGCAGGACAAGGCCAGCTTTATCGCAGCCTTTGGCGAAGTCGATGGCGCGCGCTATGCCGCCCAAGCGAAGGCTATGTGCGATAGCAAGGGCGCTGAGGGGTCATTTCGGGCAAGTGCCCCTGCTGACGCGGTGTATGCCCATGTGCATCCTCTGGCAGGCATGGTTTTGCAGCGCAGCTTGGAATCGGCAGCGTATCTGCTGGGCGGCGCCAATTACCAGGCACCGGGCCAACGGGTGGGCGACTTTTTAGCGGACAGAGCGTCCAGCGCGTGGGGCGTGGTGACGCCGTCCTACCGGCCCGGCGTCACCCCGGTGAATCTGGCCCCCAGCTTGCCCGCTTATGCCATTGCCGCCATTCGCGAGGCGCTACCGGTATTCGGGCGAAAGATCAAAGGTTTTGATATGGAAGACGCCTTGCTCACGGGCGTGGAAACCCGCACTTCCAGCCCTTTGAAAATGCCACGCGGCGAAGACTTGCAAAGTAGCAATGTGCGCGGTTTATATCCGGCAGGCGAGGGCGCCAGCTATGCCGGCGGCATTTTGTCGGCTGGCGTCGATGGCATCCGCGTGGCCGAGGCGCTGGCTTTGGATCTGCTTATAGCGCAGCGCGCTTGAACAAAGCCAGCAAACTGCCGGCCAGCACAAACAAGCTGCCAAACACGCGGTTCATGGCGCGTAGACGTGCCGGGATCAGGCGGCACCTACCGCCGCCGCCTCGCGGTAATTACGCATTTTGCAATGCTGCGATACGCGCTTCAATCGGCGGATGCGTGCTAAACAATTGGCCGATACCACCAGCAATGCCAAAGGCCGCGACGCTCTTAGGCAGTTCGCCCGGCGTCATGCCGCCCAAGCGGGCCAGTGCATTGACCATGGGTTGCTTGCGGCCCATCAACTGCGCGGCACCCGCGTCGGCGCGGAATTCGCGCTGGCGGCTGAACCAAGCAACCACCATGGCTGCGGCAAAGCCCAGCACAATATCGAGCGCGATAGTGGTGATGTAGTAGGCCATGCCGGGGCCGCTGTTTTGCTCATCGTTCTTGCGCAAAAAGCTGTCCACTGCATAAGCAATCACACGACTGAGAAAAACCACAAAGGTGTTCATCACGCCTTGGATCAGCGTCATGGTCACCATGTCGCCGTTGGCGATATGGGCAACTTCGTGCCCGATCACTGCTTCCACTTCTTCACGGGTCATACCGGCTAGCAAACCGGTGGAGACGGCAACGAGGGCCGAGTCCTTGAAAGCGCCGGTGGCAAAGGCATTGGGTTCGCCTTCGAAGATACCAACCTCGGGCATACCGATGCCGGCTTTGTCAGCAAATTTGCGCACGGTCTCCACGATCCAGGCCTCATCTGCGGTCTGCGGCTGCGCAATCACCTGAACACCCGAGCTCCACTTGGCCATGGGCTTGCTGATGAGCAGGGAAATAAAGGCGCCGCCAAAACCGATGACCAGCGCATAGCCCAGCAGCAAACCCAAATCAAGTCCATTGCTGGTGAGGTAGCGGTTCACGCCTAACAGGCTGGCCACGATACCCAGTACCACCACAACCAGCACATTGGTGAGCACGAGTAAAAGAATACGTTTCATATCAACTCCAGAGAAAGTGGGCGCGCCGCACAAACACCGGTTTGGGCCTTTCGCGCTGCAACACAGACCTCCATGGTAGGGCCGGACGGTGAAATTACAAGTCAGTGCCCCCAAGTGCCCAGGCAAATTGCGGGCTTTGGCCGTTTTAAGCAGGGGCTGGCGGTGGCGGTCGGAATACCGAAACATCATCATAAAAGCCAGCTTGTTCATTGGCCGGCCACCAGCTGGGCACGCCCAATACCGGTAAATGGGCAAAGGGTTTGCCAGCGAGTGCATCGGCTTGCAAATGCGCGCCCAGCCAGCGGTCCCAACCGCCTTGCATACCAGCGGAGGTTTGCACGCGATAGACGTGCGCGGTCATCGCAGTGCGTGGGTGTACCAACTTTTCCAATAAAGCATGGCCGAATAATTGCAAGTACGTTTCTTTCCATAAAGGTCGCAGCGGGCCAAAGAGGGTCCGCCAGTCTTTGCGCACTAAGGCGTCCCACAAGGCATCGGGTGCGTGCAAGAGGGCTGCGTTTTCGTCAAATACTGTGAGTGCATCACGCGCCGGGCCGCGTACCGGCGCGATACCGCTGTGCGCAATTTGCGCCGCCTGCAACTGGTTGAGTCGCAGCTTGGTTTGCGGGAAATGCAGCCAGCACAGGCCGTTGAAAAAATCATGCAAGCCGTCGCGTGTGGGCACTTGTTGGGTTTGAAAAATAAAGGCCTCATAGGCCTGACCCGGAGGCAGATCGGACTGCGGCACAAAGCGCACCGGGCAGTCTGGCATGCCCTGCGCCAAGATGTTTAGCGCTTGCGCGCAACTATCTCCTTTTGCTACGCGCTCGGCCAGCGGCTGCCCGCGTGCGCGCCAAGGCTGCAGCCAGGGCATGTTCCAGTCAATCGCTTCTATGCCATGCGCCATGGCAACACGACCGTCATCCGGGGCAATTGGCGCTTCCACATGATTAGGCCAGGCGCCAATGCAGCACTTCGCCACCGGCCAGCGGCTTCAAGCTGGTCTGTGCAAACGCGTAGCTCTCTGGAGGCGTCCAGCTTTCGCGTCGCAATGTGATCTGCTCGGTGTTACGCGGCAGAGCGTAAAAATCCGGGCCGTGAAAACTGGCAAAGGCTTCCAGCTGGCCCAGCGCCTGCGCGGCTTCAAAAGCGCTGGCATAGAGCTCAATGGCCGCATGCGCCGTATAGCAGCCTGCGCAGCCGCTGGCGTGCTCTTTTAGGTGGGTGGCATGGGGCGCGCTGTCCGTCCCTAGAAAAAACCGAGGCGAACCTTGCGTGGCCGCGTCCACCAAAGCCTGTCGGTGGATTTCGCGCTTGAGCACCGGCAGGCAGTAGTAATGCGGACGTATGCCGCCGGTAAAAATTGCATTGCGGTTGTAGAGCAGGTGGTGCGCGGTAATGCTCGCGGCGATGAGGCCTTGCGCGCTTTGCACATACTGCGCCGCCTCGCGCGTGGTGATGTGTTCAAACACCACTTTGAGCGCCGGAAAATCCCGTCGCAGCGGTATCAGTTGGGTGTCTATGAATACCGCCTCGCGGTCAAATAAGTCGATGTCCGGCGAGGTGACTTCACCATGCACTAGCAGCGGCATGCCCACGCGCTGCATGGCCTCTAGCGTGGCGTAGGTTTTGCGCATATCGGTAACCCCGGCATCGCTGTTGGTGGTGGCGCCAGCAGGGTAGAGCTTGACGCCGACAATGCCTGCGTCCTTGGCGCGTACGATCTCATCTGGGGGCAAAGTGTCGGTGAGGTACAGGGTCATCAAAGCTTCAAACTCACTGTGCCCGGCTGCTGTTGCTGCTGCGTGTATCCGTTCGCGGTAGGCCAGCGCTTGCGCAGTGCTGGTGACCGGCGGTTTGAGGTTGGGCATGATCAGCGCGCGGCCGAACTGCGCTGCGGTATGCGGCACCACGGTTTGCAAAGCAGCGCCGTCGCGCACATGCAGGTGCCAATCATCGGGGCGGGTGATGGAGAAGGTTTGGGGGGCTATGTGGTCTGGCATAAGTGGCTTATTGTCCCAAATCAGGGTGTGCCTGGGCCTCGCCGTCCTGTGGTGCCTCAGGGTTGCGCCGCTGGGCCCGGCTGCTTTGCAGGCTGTTCAGGATGTCCACGGCCTGGGCATAGAAAGTGGTGCCAGCCGGAGTCAGGCGCGTGGGGTAAGAACTGCGGTCTACCAGCGCGACCCCGGCCCAGGCTTCGAGCGACTGGATGCGGCGCGAAAAAGCCGGCTGGGTTACATGGCGCAATTGCGCCGACCGACTGAAACTGCGCGTCTCGGCCAGTGATACAAAGTCCTCCAGCCATTTGGTGTCCATTGCCTGTTGCTACCTTGTGTATAGCGCTCAGGTGCTACTTTGTTGCAGCGCCCACATATCGGCATAGCGGCCTTGCTGTTGCAACAAGGCCTGATGGGTGCCGCGTTCGACTATGCGACCGCCGTCCATGACCAAAATTTCATGCGCATCGACCACGGTGGACAAGCGGTGTGCAATGACCAGCGTGGTCTTACTTTGTGCAATGCGTTGCAGCTCGGCCTGGATGGCCCGCTCGTTAGCTGAGTCCAGCGCACTGGTGGCTTCGTCAAACACCAGAATGGGCGGGTCTTTAAGCAGCGTGCGCGCAATCGCCACACGTTGTTTTTCTCCGCCCGAGAGTTTTAGCCCGCGCTCACCGACCATAGTCGCATAGCCTGCTGGCGTGCTGGCAATAAAGTCGTCGATATGCGCCGCGCGCGCCGCCTCTTGCACTTGCGCCAGCGAGCTGCCGGGTCGGCCATAAGCGATGTTGTATTCCACCGTGTCGTTAAACAAAACCGTGTCTTGCGGCACGATGCCGATGGCGGCGCGCAAACTGGTTTGCGTCAGGCTTTGGATGCTTTGCCCCGCAATGTAAATACCACCTTGCTGCACATCGTAAAAACGATAGAGCAAGCGCGCTAGCGTGCTCTTGCCCGAGCCCGAAGGGCCAACCACCGCCACGGTTTTTCCTGCCGGGATCTCAAAGCTGATGTCGTGCAGCAAGGGCCGCGCGGGGTCGTAGGCAAAAAACACATGCTCAAAGCGCACGCTGGCTTGTAATTGACCTGCCGCGTCATGCGCATGCAAGCGCAGATCCTGCGCGTTGGGCGCATCGGCGATTTCTTGCTCGCGCTCAAGGAGCGTGAACATTTTTTCCAGGTCGGCGAGGTTTTGCTTCAGCTCCCGATAGATGGCGCCCAAAAAATTGAGCGGTATGTAAATTTGGATCATGAAGGCATTGACCATGACCAAATCACCCAAGGTCATGCGCCCCTCGACCACGCCCTGCGTGGCACGCCAAAGCATGGCCACCAAGCCGCTGGCAATGATGAGTTGTTGGCCCGCGTTGAGCATGCTCAAGGTGCGCTGGCTTTGTAGGGCGGCGCGGCGGTAGCGCTCCAGGTTTTCGTCATAACGCCGGGCTTCGAATTCTTCGTTGTTGAAGTATTTGACCGTCTCAAAGTTCAGCAGCGAGTCGATGGCGCGGCTGTGGGCTTTGGAGTCCAGCTCGTTCATGCGCTTGCGAAACTGCGTGCGCCACTCGGTCATGCTGATGGTGAACAGGATGTAGAGCACCAAAGCAATGATGGTGATACCGGCAAACCAGACGTCAAACTTCACCGCCAGCAGCGTGAGCACCAACCCCACTTCAATCAGCGTAGGGACAATGCTGTAGAGCGAATACGAGACCAGCGAATGCACCGCACGGGTACCGCGCTCGATATCGCGCGTCATGCCGCCGGTTTGGCGCTCTAAGTGAAAGCGCAAGCTTAAGGAATGCAAATGTCTAAACACCGCCAGCGAGATGCTGCGCGCCGCCCCTTCGGTAGCTTTGGCGAAGATCAGGTCGCGCAATTCGGCAAACAAGGTGGTGGATAGGCGCAGCGCGGCGTAAGCGATCAATAACGCCACCGGCACCACCAGCACGGCAGCCAGTTGGCCAGGCTGTGGCGTCATGCTGTCGACCAGGTCTTTGAGCAGCAATGGCACACCCACGTTGGCCACTTTGGCGCCCACCATGAGCGACAGCGCCACTATGACCCGCCATTTGTAGGCCCACAAATAAGGGAAAAGGCGCTGCAAAGTACCCCAGTCACCGGTCTGAACCCCGGCGGCACCTAGGGTGGCGGGCGGGCTGTGGGTACTAGAAGCGGGGCCAAAAGAGCGCATGGGTGACAATTCGAAGCGTTAACCCGAGATTGTGCCCATGTCCCACGCTGCCGCCCCCACCACCGCCTTGCCCATCGACCAAGAGTTGGTGCTCAAAGTGATTCCCATGCCGGGCGACTGCAATGCCAATGGCGATATTTTTGGCGGCTGGGTGATGGCCCAGGTGGATTTGGCCGGTTCGGTGCTGCCCGCTCGCTACACCCAGGGCCGGATGGCGACGGTGGCGGTCAATGAGTTCATTTTTAAGCAGCCGGTGCGCGTGGGCGACATCTTGTCCTTCTTTTCTAAGGTGGTGCGCATCGGCCGCACGTCCATAACCGTCAAGGTAGAAGTGTTTGCCGAGCGCTTTCGCAACCAGGGTAGCTACATCAAGGTAACCGAAGCCCTTGTCACCTATGTGGCAATTGACGACGCAGGAAAACCAAGGGAAATCCCCAAGGTTTAGGGCTTTGTCAGAGGGAAATTACATGTCGGGTGTCAATTTAGCTATTGAAATCGGTAACAACCCTATCAAAGAAATTTCAAACTAGGGATATAACCTTGGGTGGTTCAACCTAGGAGGCATGGTGCAGTTTTTTCAATTGTTGATCAGCGGTGTGGCGCAGGGCTGCATTTACGGGCTGATCGCACTCGGTTTTGTCCTGATTTACAAGGCGACCGAGACCGTCAGCTTTGCCCAGGGCGAGCTGATGATGCTCGGTGCTTTTGGCGGTTTGGTGGCTATGACCATGCTGGGCATGCCCTATTGGCTTTCCATCATCTCGGCGGTGATTGCGATGGCCCTGGTAGGCGCCCTGATCGAAATGGCGGTCATACGCCCGATTTTGGGGCAGCCGGCCTTTTCCATAGTGATGCTGACCATCGGCGTGGGCTATGTGGCGCGTGGCCTGATCACCATGATTCCCAACATCGGCACCGACACCCAGGCCCTGCCGGTTCCCTACAAAGATGAAATCTGGAAGCTGGGCGGTTTGATTCTGAATGTCGAGCACATGGTCGTGATTGCGGCCACCGGCGTTTTGTGCGTGTTGTTGTTTGCGCTGTTCCGTTACAGCAAACTGGGTATCGCCATGCAGGCCGCCTCCCAAAACCAGCTGGCGGCTTACTACATGGGCATACCCGTCAAGCGCCTCAACAGCATTGCCTGGGCGCTGGCGGCGGCCGTGGCCAGTATTGCCGGGCTACTGCTCGCGCCTATTACTTTTGTGCACGCCAACATGGGCTTTATCGGCCTCAAGGCCTTCCCGGCGGCAGTGGTGGGGGGCTTTGGCAGCCTACCAGGCGCGATTGTGGGGGGCTTGGTCATCGGCTTGGTGGAAGCTTTTTCGGGCTTTTATTTGCCTGACGGCTTCAAAGACACTGCCGCTTACATCGTGGTGCTGGTGATGCTGATGGTGCGGCCCAACGGCTTGTTCGGCGAAAAACTGCGCAAAAAGGTCTGAACATGCGTTTTATTTTCAAAACCGAATACGCCCAGGACATTGGCCTGGCCAAGCATGAAGGCCATGTCTTTTGGTACAGCGTGCTGGTGCTTTTGCTGGTGGCCGCGCCCTGGTTGTTTACCGAGTACTGGCTGGCGCAACTCACTTTTGTGCTGATTTACAGCATCGCGGCCCTAGGCATCATGCTCTTGGCCGGTTTTACCGGCTTGTTTTCTCTGGGCCACGCCGCCTTTTTGGGTGTGGGTGCCTACACCCAGGCGGTACTGACGAATATGGGAGTGCCTTTTCCCATTGCCCTGGCCTGTGCTGCTGGTTTATCTGCGGCGGTGGGGCTGGTCGTGGGTTTGCCGGCATTGCGTGTCAAGGGCATATACCTCGGTATGGCTACGCTGGCATTCGGCTTTATTGTGGAAGAGGTGCTGGCACGCTGGGAGTCAGTAACCGGGGGAAATGCCGGTATCCACCTCAAAAAGCCCAATGTCTTTGGCTGGGTGCTGGAGACGGAAATCCAGTTCTATTTCTTGTGCCTGTTGCTGACGGTGGTGTCGACCCTGGGTATTCTCAATTTGCTGCGATCGCCCACGGGCCGGGCTTTTGTGGCCATTCGCGATTCGGAAATCTCCGCGCAGAGCATGGGCATTCACCTGGCGCAATACAAAACCATGTCTTTTGCCATCTCAGCAGCGCTGGCCGGTGTGGCCGGAGCTTTGTACGCGCATAAATTGCAATTCATTTCGCCCGATCAATTCAACATCTTGCAATCGATTGACTTGCTTTTGATGATAGTGATTGGCGGTTTGGGCTCGGTCCATGGTGCGTTTTTGGGTGCCATATTTTTAATCACCATGCCGCAGCTCATTGCCATGTTTAAGGACTATTTGCCCGCAGTCGTCGGGCAGGCGCCGGGCTTGCAAGGCGTGGTCTATGGCGCGGTGCTGATTGCCTTTGTGCTGTTCGAGCCCATGGGTTTGTATGGACGCTGGCTCAAGGTACGTACTTATTTTGAAGTGTTCCCGTTCTACCGCAAAGGCATGTTCAAGCGGCAGAAATCTTTCCAGAAATCGGATCGCCTGAAATGACGGACTTTCTTTTATCAGCCAAGGAATTGAGCGTGCGCTTTGGCGGACTGCTGGCGGTCAACCAGGTCAGCTTCGACGTCAAAAAAGGTGAGGTCTTCACCCTGATCGGTCCTAATGGCGCGGGCAAGACCACGGTGTTTAACCTCATCAGCCGCATTTACACGCCGACCGCAGGCAGCATCGATTTTGCCGGCCCCAAGGGTATGGTCAAGCTCACCGAGCAAGCCCCGCAAGATGTGGCGGCGCTAGGCATTGCACGGACTTTTCAAAACATCGAATTGTTTGAGCATGCCTCGGTGCTACATAACTTGCTGATCGGGCGGCACACCCACCGCAAAACCAATGTATGGCAGGACATTTTTTTTACCGCGGCCACGCGCGAAGAAGAATTGCGCTCGCGTGAAAAAGCCGAAGAAGTGATCGACTTTCTCAACCTTCAACATTACCGCGATACCTTTGTCGCCGGCTTGCCCTATGGCGTGCGCAAAGTGGTGGAAGTGGCCCGCGCTTTGTGTACCGAGCCTTCGCTTTTGTTGCTGGACGAACCCTCGTCCGGCCTCAACGTAGAAGAGACTGACGACATGGCGTTTTGGATCCAGGACATTCAGCACGAACTAGGCATTACCGTGCTCATGGTGGAGCACGATATGAGCCTGGTCTCCAAAGTATCCGACCGGGTGTTGGCCATGAACCAGGGCGAAGTGCTGGCCATGGGCACGCCGCGTGAAGTGCAAAGTGACGCTGGCGTCATCGAAGCCTATTTAGGCACTTTGGACGACGTCTCCTCCCTGCGCCGCGAATCGGCAGTGGGAGCCGTCGTATGAGCAATATCCCGCCTCCAGTGAGCGATTTGCCGGTGCTCAAACTATTGAATGTGGAGAGCGCTTACGGCCCGATCAAAGCCATTCGCGGCATCAGCCTGCAAGTGCGGCGTGGCGAAATCGGCGCGGTGCTGGGCTCCAATGGCGCGGGCAAAACCACGATTCTTAAAACCATTTCGGGCATCATCGATCCGCGCAAGGGCTCCATCGAATTCAAGGGCCAGGACATTACTGCACAAGACCCCTCACACATCGTGCAACAAGGCCTGAGCCATGTGCCCGAAGGCCGCGAGGTGTTCCCGCTGCTCAGCGTGCATGACAACTTGCTCATGGGCGCCTATACCCGCAGCGATAGCGACCAGGTCGCGCGCGACATGGAGACGGTGTACACCTACTTCCCGATTCTCAAAGAGCGCCGCGTGCAGGATGCCGGTTTGCTATCAGGCGGGCAGCAGCAGATGCTGGCGATTTCGCGCGCGCTCATGGCCAACCCGGATTTGATGTTGCTGGACGAGCCTAGCCTGGGCCTGTCGCCCAAACTGACCAAAGAGATTTTTGAAATCGTGGTGCGTATCAACCGCGAACGCGGCACCACGATTTTGCTGGTCGAGCAAAACGCCAATATGGCGCTTAACGCCTCAGACTACGGCTATGTGCTGGAAAACGGCCGCATCGTCATGGAAGACACCTGCGCCCGTCTGCGTGAAAAAGAAGATATCAAGGAGTTCTACCTCGGACTCAAAGAAGAAGGCGTGCGTGACGAGCGGCGCTGGAAGAAGAAAAAGACCTGGAGATGATGATGCCTAGCGCTGCTATTTCAACGTTTTGTGGCTTGCGGGCTGCGCAGCTGTGTGCGGGAGACTGCTTATGAGCCGCTTATGGGATTTGGCCCATATCCAGCCCGAAAACCGCGTGGTGCTGGAAGGCGACACGATTACCGCCATGTTCTGGAACGCCGTCGCCAAGCGCGGCCCTGCAGTTTGGATGCGCCAAAAACACCTAGGCTTGTGGCGTAGCTGGACCTGGAACCAGACCGCCACGGCAGTGGAAGAAATTTGTGCCGGTTTGCTCAGTTTGGGTTTTGACAAAGGCGAGTGCGCTTCCATTCTGTCCAACACCGTGGTCGAGTGGGTCTGGGCTGACTTGGCGGTGCTGTCGGCCTGCGGCGTGTCCAATGGCATTTACCCTACCGACGCCAGCAGCCAGGTGCAGTACCTGAGCGAAGATTCGCGCACCACGATCTTGTTTGTCGAAGACGACGAGCAACTGGACAAGGCCTTGGAGGTGCGCGCCCAGTTGCCGCTGCTACGCAAAATTGTGGTTTTCGACATGGAGGGTCTGCGCACCCTCAAAGACCCGGGCGTTATCAGCCTGGATGCCTTGCGCGTTTTGGGGCGCGAGCACCTGGCCGCGCACCCGCAGGCCGTGCGCGAGCGCGCTGCCCAGTGCCAGGCGCAAGACCTGGCTATCTTGGTCTATACCTCGGGCACCACCGGCAAGCCCAAGGGCGCCATGCATTTGCATAAAGGCCTGGTCTTCACCGTGCACGGCTACAACACCCTGGTTGCGCAAACCATGGACGATGAGCGCATGTGCTTTTTGCCCCTGTGCCATATCGCCGAGCGCATGGGCGGCGAGTATTTCTCGCTCTACACCGGCTCCAAACTCAATTTCGTGGAAAACCCGGAAACCATTCCCGAGAACGTGCGCGAAATTGCGCCCACCGTATTTACCGCCGTGCCCCGCGTATGGGAAAAGTTTTACTCCGGCGTGATGATCACGCTCAAAGAAGCCGGTTTTGTGCAGCAGGCGGTGTACGGCTGGGGCATTGGTGTGGGTGGCCGTATTGCGGACAAAGTGCTGGCCGGTCAACCGGTTGATGCCTGGCTGAAGCTGCAATTTGTGCTGGCCCAATGGCTGGCGCTCAACAATGTGCGCAAAACCATCGGTATTCACCGTTCCAAATACCTGGTCACTGGCGCCGCGCCCATATCGCCCGATCTGGTGCGCTGGTATTTGTCCTTGGGCGTTCCCATGTTGGAAGTTTGGGGCATGACCGAGACCTGCGGCGCCGCCACCGGCGTCCCGGCCACCCGCATCCGTCCTGGCTCTATCGGCCCGGCCGCTGGCTATAACGAAGTGCGCCTGGACCCGCAGACCAGCGAAATTTTGGTACGCGGGAAAAATGTGTTTGCCGGTTACCTGAACCAGCCAGAGAAAACCGCCGAGACCATAGATGCAGACGGCTGGCTCCATACCGGCGATGTGGGCGTGGTCGATGCCGACGGCTATTTCCGCATCACCGACCGCATGAAGGACATCATCATTACTGCCGGAGGCAAGAATATTACGCCCTCCGAGCTGGAAAACGACCTGAAGTTCTCGCCCTACATCACCGACGCGGTGGTCATTGGCGATAAACGGCCTTACCTGACGGTCATCATCATGATCGACCAAGAAAACGTCGAAAAATACGCCCAGGATCAGGATGTGCCGTTTAGTAACTACGCCAGCCTGACGCGCTCGGCCGAGGTGCAGGCGCTCATCCAAGCCGAGATCGATCGCGTCAATAAGAAGTTCGCGCGGGTTGAGCAGATCAAAAAATTCTTCCTGCTCGATACCCAGCTCAGCGCGGAAGATGAAGAACTCACCCCCACCATGAAGCTCAAGCGCAAATTGGTGGAAAAGAAATACAACGCTAATATTGAGGCTATGTATGGCTGAGCCCGCCGGGCACAGCAGCACTGCGTAATAATTATTCTGAGGAGAACGAGCATGAAGAAAACTTTATTTCCCTTTACCGGTCTGGCGCTTGTGCTGGCCACATGGTTCGCCGCATCGCCGACCCTTGCCGCCGAGCAACAGGGCGTGAGCAAAAACGAAATCGTCATTGGCACCATCCAAGATTTGTCGGGCCCGCTGGCGGGCTATGGCAAGCAATCGCGCAGCGGTATGCAGTTGCGTATCGACGAACTCAATGAGCAAGGTGCCATCCACGGTCGCAAACTCAAGCTGCTGGTCGAAGACTCGGGTTATGACCCCAAACGTGCTGTGCTGGCCGCGCAAAAATTGGTGAACCAGGACAAGATTTTTATCATGGCCGGCCATCTGGGTACTGCGCAAAATAATGCCGCCATGCCGATTCAGTTTGAAAAGCAAATTGTCAATTTCATGCCGTTGACTGCATCGCGCGACATGTACGACCCACCCAATGAACTGAAGTACGCTTTGCTCAGCTCGTATTACGACCAGATCCGTATGGTGTTGCCCAAGATGGTGGCAGACAAAAACGTCAAGAAGTCCTGCATCATTTACCAGGACGACGAGTTTGGCTTGGAAGTGCTGCGTGGCGCTGAAGCCGGCCTCAAAACCCTGAACCAAGAATTGACTGAAAAAACTTCGTTTAAGCGCGGCTCCACCGACTTCTCGACCCAGGTCGCGAAGATGAAAGCCTCGGGTTGCGAACTGGTGGTGCTAGGCACCATTATTCGCGAGACCATCGGTACCGTAGCCGAGTCACGCAAAACCGGTTTCAATCCGATTTTCTTGGCCTCTATTGCCGCCTATACCGACCTGATTCACAAACTCGGTGGCAAAGCCATGGACGGCATTTATGCCACCAATGTCGTGCAAAACCCCTACCTAGACGAAGCCTCGCAGCCCATCCGTTTTTGGGCCAATAAGTACAAAACCAAGTTCAACGAAGAGCCTACCGTGTTCTCTGCTTACGGCTACATCATGATCGACATTTTCATTCAGGCAGCGCAAAAAGCCGGCCCGAATCTCACCAGCGCCAGTTTTGTCAAGGCGATGAACAGCATGACGATTCCGGCGGACTTTTTCGGCACCCCGGTCTTGACCTATACCAACACCAAACGCTTGGGTAGCGAGGCGGCCAAGCTGTCCCAAATCCAGGACGGCAAATGGCGTGTGTTGATGGAGGTGAAGTAATTCCCAAGTCCGGTGTAGCTGCGCGCTGATCTGGCGCAAGCCCTTTTATTTTTTTTGGAGACCACTATGACAGTAACTAACTTGTTAAAGAAATCCGTGTTCGCATTGGCCGCTATGCTGACCCTGGGTGCCCAGGCCCAGCAGCAAGGCGTGAGCAAAGATGAAATTGTGATTGGCACGATTCAGGACCTGTCTGGCCCCTTGGCCGGATTTGGCAAGCAGGCCCGCTCTGGGATGCAATTGGCTGTCGCCGAAATCAACGAGCAAGGTGGCGTCAATGGCCGCAAACTCAAATTGCTGGTTGAGGACAACGGCTATGACCCCAAAAAAGCTTTGTTAGCAGCGCAAAAGCTGGTAAATCAGGACAAGATTTTTATCATGGCGGGTCATATCGGGACCGCGCAAAATATGGCAGCGATGCCTGTGCAATTCGAAAAAAACGTGGTGAACTTTTTCCCCATTACCGCCGCGCGCGAAATGTACGAGCCGCTGGACCGCCTGAAGTATTCTTTTGCCGCCACCTACTATGACCAGATGCGGATCACGCTTCCTGCATTGATCAAGGAAAAAGGTGCGAAGAAAGTTTGTACCATGTACCAAGACGATGATTTCGGCTTGGAGGTACTCCGGGGCGCAGAGGCTGGCCTGAAATCCATGAACATGGAGTTCGTCGAAAAGACTAGCTACAAGCGCGGCGCCACGGATTTTTCCTCCCAGATTTCCAAATTGCAGGCCAGCGGCTGCGATATGGTCGTTCTGGGAACCATCATTCGTGAGACCATTGGCGCCATTGGTACCGCGCGCAAATTGGGCTTCAACCCCGCCTTTGTTGGGACAAGCGCCGCATACACCGACCTTATCCACAAAATCGGCGGTAAGGCTATGGACGGGCTTTATGCCACCATGACGGTGCAAAACCCCTACCTGGACGAGGCTTCCCAGCCCATTCGTTTTTGGGCCAATAAGTACAAAACCATGTTCAACGAGGATCCCACCGTGTTCTCGGTCTATGGCTACATCATCATTAACAGCTTCGCTGCAGCCGCTGCCAAGGCGGGTAAAAATCTGACTACCGATAGCTTTATCAAAGCTATGGACAAACTGGTGATTGAGCCTGATATGTTCGGCGGCGCCAAAGCAACTTATAGCGCCACCAAGCGCTTGGGAAGCGACGAGTCGCGCTTGTCCCAAATCCAGGACGGCAAGTGGAAAGTGGTTTCGGGTTATGTGAGCGCCTCCAGCGTCAAATAACGACCTCCTTGGTGGATGCCGGTGTGCAGCGCCGCCCGCCATTTTTAAGCCGCCCGGTTAGTAGCCTGGCGGCTTTTTTACATGGCCAAAGCCCTAAGGCTCCCGCAAGTAGGGCAGGCGCGCTACAGTTAGCCTATGGGCAAGTCACCTCCACCTTTCCAAGCTGCTGCTGATCCGAAGGCGGTCCTGACCGGCTTTGCCGGTTTGAACGCCAAACTGGACTACCTCAACGCATCGGACGTCGAGCAAGTGCGCCAGGCCTACCGTTTTGCCGACGAGGCGCACCTGGGCCAGCTACGCGGCAGCGGTGCACCCTATATCACCCATCCGATCGCGGTAGCCGCGCAATGTGCTGACTGGAAGCTCGACGCCGCTGCCCTCATGGCTGCGCTCTTGCACGACGCTATGGAGGACTGCGGGGTCACCAAGGTCGAGCTGATCGAGCGCTTCGGTTCGCCGGTCGCTGAATTGGTCGATGGCCTGACCAAGCTGGACAAACTCAACTTCAGCACTCGCGAGGAAAATCAGGCCGAGTCCTTCCGCAAGATGTTGCTGGCTATGGCGCGCGACGTGCGCGTCATCCTCATCAAACTGGCCGACCGAACCCACAATATGCGCACCATGGGTGATATGCCACGCGCCAAGTGGGGCCGTATCGCACAAGAGACCTTGGATATCTACAGCCCGATTGCGCACCGTCTGGGCCTCAATGAAATCTACCGCGAGTTGCAGGAACTCTCCTTCCGTTATTTGCTGCCTTGGCGCCATGCGGTCTTGTCCAAAGCAGTTGCCAAAGCGCGCAGTCGCAGGCGGGATCTTTTGCAAAAAGTGCAGCGCGAGGTGGAAGCCACTTTCGCAGCCCACGGCATGCTGGTACGTATTTCCGGACGAGAAAAAGCTTTGTATTCGATTTACCGCAAGATGAGCGGCAAGCACCTGAGCTTTGCGCAGGTCACAGATGTGTATGGCTTTCGCGTGCTGGTGCCCGAAATCACCGACTGTTACACCGCCTTAGGCCTATTGCACCAACTCTACAAACCGGTACCGGGTAAATTTAAGGACCATATTGCGATTGCCAAAGTCAATGGCTACCAGTCGCTGCACACCACACTGGTTGGACCGGCTGGTATCAATGTGGAATTCCAGATGCGCACCGAGTCCATGCACTTGGTGGCCGAGTCCGGCGTGGCAGCGCACTGGCTGTACAAAGTCAATAAGCCGCAGGACGCCGCGCAGGAGCGCTTGGGCGCGCAGTGGCTGCAGTCCTTGCTCGACATTCAGGACGAGACGCGCGATGCCGGTGAGTTCTGGGAACACGTGAAAGTGGACTTATTCCCGGACGCGGTGTATGTCTTCACACCCAAGAGCCAGATCATGGCCATGCCGCGCGGCGCCACCATCGTCGACTTCGCCTACGCCATCCACAGCAATGTGGGTGATCGCACCATGGCCGCGCGCATTAACGGAGAGCAAGTTCCATTGCGCACTGAGCTGAAAAACGGCGATGTGGTGGAAGTGATTACCGCCCCGACCTCCACGCCCAACCCGGCCTGGCTGAGCTTTGTGCGCACCGGGCGGGCGCGCTCCAAAATCCGCCACCACCTCAAAACCATGCAGCTGACAGAGTCGGCAGATTTGGGCGCCAAGCTGCTGGCACAGGCTTTGCGGGCGGAAGGCTTTGAAAGTGTGCCCGAGGGTGAGGACTACAAGTCCTTATGGGACAAGGTCTTACGCTTTACTGGCAGCAAGAACCGCAAGGAGTTGCTGACCGACATTGGTTTGGGCAAGCGCATCGCCAATATTGTGGCCAAGCGCATGGTGAACTTGCTGGCCGATGCCGGGCATAAACCGGACGCCTTGCTGCTCACGCGTGAGCGCTTTGCTTCTGATAACGCGCATGGTATGGGCACCATCACTTTGGACGGCAGTGAAAACGCCTCAGTGAAATACGCGATGTGCTGCCGCCCGATTCCCGGCGATAACATCGTCGGCTACCTGGGCCGCGGCGAAGGCCTGGCCGTGCATGCTGCTGATTGCCCGGTCGCCAAAAAATTGCAGCACAAAGATGGTGAACGCTTTATGGGTGTCGAGTGGAGCGATGAGATCGTGCGACCCTTTGAGGCGGACTTGGCACTGACCGTCATCGACGGCCGCGGTGTGATGGCCAAGGTAGCCTCGGTACTGGCCGCTGCTGAAGCTGATATCGTGCACATCGAAATGGGCGAGGCCAGCAGCCAGGATTCCAAAGACATGCATTTTGTGATCGCCGTACGCGACCGGCCACACCTGGAAAGCATACTCACCAAATTACAACGCTCCGCCGTGGTTATGCACGCCAAACGCAGTAAGAAATCCTATTGATTTAGCACTCCCGCGCCATGGCAATGTCAAGCGCGTGGACGTGATATCAAGTCTGCGGCGCAGCGTCTGGCGCCGGGTAGTGCACTTGCAGCACTTCAATCTCTGCAACGCGCCCGGGCATCGGCAGGCGCAACACATCACCGGCCCGCGCCTTCAGTAGCGTGCGTGCAATTGGCGAAATCCAGCTCACTTCACCCGCCGCGCTATCGGCTTCATCAATGCCAGTGATGGTGATGGTGCGTTTTTCGTCCCTATCGTCTACATAGGTCACGGTAGCGCCGAAAAATATTTGATCGTTGCCGTGGTGCAGGCTTGGCTCGGTGATGACCGCCAACTCTAAGCGGCGGGTGAGAAAGCGGATGCGCCTATCGATCTCGCGCAGGCGTTTCTTGCCGTACAGATAGTCCCCGTTTTCCGAGCGGTCGCCGTTACTGGCAGCCCAGTGCACCACGTCCACTACCTTGGGTCGTTCTTCGTCGATCAAGTGGAGCAACTCATCGCGCAGGGTTTTATAGCCCTGCGGCGTGATGTAGTTTTTACCGCCACCGGGAAGCGCCGCCAAGGGGACTTCGTCCTCCTCGTCGCCATCCTCGCTCTCTTTGGTAAAGGCCTTGCTCATGGCGGTGGATGAAACTGAGCCCCTGTGCGGCGGGCCTGGTGTGTCTGCGCGGGTGCCATGCCCGATGCATACGCTGAGTAGTTCGAGAGCTTGCGCGGGCGTTTCATAGAATGCACATTCTAAGAACGCAGCCATGTTCAGCTTTTTCAAAAAAAAACCTTCCCCGCTATCCGCAGCCCCCAGTTCTACTGCCTCAGGCCCCACGCCTGGGGCCGCTGTGCAAGAGGCCCCGGATAAAGCCGCTAGTGCCGCGCAGCGCCACAGCTGGTTGGGCAAACTCAAAGTCGGTTTGGGAAAAACCGCAGCGGGCATCGCCTCCGTGTTTGGCGGCGCGCGCATCGACGAGGCTTTGTTTGAGGACTTAGAAAGCGCCTTGCTCATGGCCGACGCCGGGGTATCGGCGACCACGCATTTGATTACTGAGTTACGCCGCCTAGCCAAAGAAAGCAAAGCAGAAACGCCCGAACAACTCAAGGCTTTGCTGGTCGATGCCTTGGCCCGCCTGCTCGCGCCCTTGGAGCGCAGTCTGGTCATCGGGCCAGAACAGCCCACCGTGATGATGGTGGCAGGGGTCAACGGCGCAGGCAAGACCACCACCATCGGTAAGCTCACGCACCGCTTGGCCGATCAGGGCGCGACCGTGCTGCTGGCTGCGGCCGATACCTTTCGCGCTGCGGCGCGCGAGCAACTGACGGTCTGGGCCGAGCGCAACACCGTGGAGATCGTGAGCCAAGAGGGTGGCGATCCGGCAGCGGTCAGCTACGACGCAGTGTGCGCTGGTAAAGCCCGTAAAAAAGATGTGGTGCTCATAGACACCGCAGGCCGCTTGCCCACCCAAATGCATTTGATGGAAGAGCTGAAAAAAATGCAACGCGTGGTGGCCAAGGCCGGTGTAGCGTCAGGCCTTGCGCATTGCCCGCGTGAGGTGCTGCTGGTGATTGACGGCAACACCGGGCAAAACGCCTTGGCGCAGGTGCGCGCTTTTGACGATGCGCTGGGCCTGACCGGACTCATCATCACCAAGCTTGATGGCACGGCCAAGGGAGGTGTGCTGGCTGCCATTGCGCGTGAACGACCGATCCCCGTGTACTTTATTGGCGTGGGTGAAAAGCTAGAAGAGCTGGAGACCTTTAACGCACGCGAATTCGCCCAAGCGCTGCTCCAATAAGTCCATACGGGCTGAGCTGGTAAAGCAGCTTAGGACCTATCTGGCTCAAGCAAGTGCTTATGCTTTCCCCTATGCCGTTTACCTTGCGCCTCGAATCCATACCGCGTCGCCAAGCACTGGCCCGCATCACCCGGCCCGCGCTGGCCGCTGCTGCACTGTCACTGCCTATGGGCGCGAGGGCAACGGGCCCGGCCTTGGCTGCAGACAGTGCCGCCTGGCGCACCATCGAGTCGCAGGCCAGAGGCCAAACCGTGTACTTCAACGCCTGGGCCGGTTCGCCCGCCATCAACGCTTACATCCAATGGGCGGCGGAGCAATTGGCCTCGCGATATGGGCTGCGCCTGGTGCACGTCAAGATCAGTGATGCCGCCGAGATGGTGCAACGCGTGCGCAATGAAAAAGCCGCCACCAAAGCCGGGGGTACCGTGGACCTGGTGTGGATCAACGGCGAAAACTTTTTGGCTATGAAGCGCGAAGGCTTGCTAAATGGCCCGTTTGCCGAGCAACTGCCTTCCTATGCCTGGGTCGATACCCAAGGCAAGCCCACTACGCGCATGGATTTTTCTGAGCCGGTGGACGGCATGGAAGCGCCCTGGGGCATGGCGCAACTGACCTTCATGGTCGATAGCGCCCGCGTGCCGCAAGCACCGCGCAGCCTAGCGGCATGGCTGGCTTTTGCACAGGCCCATCCGGGCCGCGTGACCTACCCGCGTCCACCCGATTTTCATGGCACCAGCTGGCTCAAGCAAATGTTGCTGGACCTCAACTCTGGCGCGCAGCGCCAAGCGCTCTACCAGCCGCTGACCGCTGCCACATTGGATACCCGCACGGCTGCGCTGTGGCGCACCCTCGATGGCGTGCATCCCCATTTGTGGCGCAAGGGGCGCCAGTTCCCTTTGAGCGCGGGCGCGCAGCGCCAAATGATGGCCGATGGGGAACTGCTCTGGGCCATCACATTCAATCCCAATGAAGCAGCTAATGAAATTGCGGCAGGTCGTTTGTCGGCCAGCACCATCAGCTACCAGTTTGACAGCGGCACCCTGGGCAACACGCATTTTTTAGCGATCCCGTTTAACACCCGGGCCTTTGCCGCCGCGCAAGTGACCGCCAACTTTTTACTGGGTGCCCAAGCCCAGGCGCGTAAAGCCGACATCGCGGTGTGGGGCGACCCGACGGTGCTCGCCGTCGATGCGTTGCCGGCCACGCAGCGGGCCTGGTTCCAAGCGGCCGCTGTACCCGGCCAATTGCGGACATCGGCCCCGGCGATTCCCGAACCGCATGCCAGCTGGGTGGATGCTTTAGAAAAAGAATGGGCGCGCCGCTACGGCGGCTAACTTAAGTCATCGTTACGATAGGCATTGAGGTGCTAAGTGCCCAATACTCTGCGCTGTGACATCACGCAGCGCTCAGCTTGCGGTGGTTGTCGCTTTTCTAGCGGGTTTGCCGTGTCGCTAAGCCCACTCGCACCGAACTGCAAGGAGGAAACCACATGAAACATCTACCCAAACTGATTGCGCTACTGCTAGCACTAGGCCTGGCTTACCTGCTGCTGTGGCCCGTGCCGGTTCAGCCTGTGTCCTGGAACGCACCCAAAGCGCCGGGTTACCAGGGGCCGCATGCGGTCAATGACAAGCTGTCCCAACTCACGCTCATCGATTTGCAGGGCGAAGAGGGGCCGGAACACATCATGATCGGGCCGGACGGCAAGCTCTACACCACAGTTGCCAGCGGCAAAATTTTGCGCATGGCGCAAGACGGTAGCGGCCAAGAAACCTTTGCCAGCACCGGCGGACGCGTGCTGGGTTTTGACTTTGATGCCCAGGGCCAACTCGTGGCTGCGGACGCCGTCAAAGGGCTCTTGTCCATTAGCCAAGATGGTAAGGTCAGCGTACTGACCGATAAGGTGGACGGCGACCCCATCCGCTATGCCGATGCGGTCGTTGTCGCGAAAAGCGGCAAGATGTATTTCAGCGACGCCTCCACCCGTTTTGGTCCGGCCCAGTGGGGCGGCACGTTTGAAGCCAGTATCTTGGACATTCTGGAGCAATCGGCTACCGGGCGGATTCTGGAATACGACCCAGCCACCAGCGTTACGCGTATCGTGGCGCAGGGCTTGAGTTTTGCCAATGGTGTAGCGCTCAGCCAGGACGAGGCCAGCTTGTTTGTCAATGAAACCGGCAAATACCGTGTCTGGAAATTGGCGGTCCAAGCGCAAAAACTACAACTTGGCGACGGCCCGCCTCCGACCGGCGCGCAAGTGCTGTTCGAGAACCTGCCGGGCTATCCGGACAATTTGATGCGTGGGCAGGGCGGCAAAATCTGGCTTGGCTTTGCCAAGCCGCGCAACCCGACGATTGACGGTTTTGCCGATAAGCCTTGGCTGCGCGCACTGACCTTGCGTCTGCCGCGTGCTTTATGGCCTATCCCCAAAGCTTACGGCCATGTCATGGCCTTTACCGAAGACGGCAAAGTGGTGGCTGATCTGCAAGACCCCAGCGGCGCTTACCCTGAGTCCACGGGTGTGACTGAAACTGCGGATCGGCTGTACGTTCAAAGCCTGCACGCGAAGGGCTTGGGATGGCGAAAGCCCTGAGTCATTAATACCGGTTTCGGCTTGTTGGCCGGCCTACGCCTGCCGCGGGCCTCACTTTTCTTTGCTTCGCCAAAGAAAAGTAAGCAAAAGAAAGGCGAGCCAAAGGCCGTGCCCCTGCGGGGTGCCTTGCGCTACTCGCGTCGCCCGGGGTCGGGCGCAAACTCGCTACGCTCAAACAAGCGCCCGCCCTGATCCGGCCGCCGCTGCGTTGCTCAGCACGGCCAATGGCCCAAGAAGCCCGAATACCGCGTGTGCTCGTTCGCTTCTCTCACCTTGCACACGCATGTTGGAGCGCA
Organism: Comamonas sp. lk; assembly: GCA_945869165.1. GTDB lineage: Bacteria > Pseudomonadota > Gammaproteobacteria > Burkholderiales > Burkholderiaceae_C > Allorhodoferax. Next base: position 46,440 of record CAMBNY010000005.1, read on the forward strand.
GTGCGCGCCGTCGCGGCCGTCGCGGCCGTCGCCGCTCCCGCGCTCGCAGCCACAGCCACAGCCACAGCCACGCCGCGCCGCGCCGCACCAATTCCCAATTCATTCACTACGACCGCAACGTTCACCAATCTAGGCCAACAAACCCGCCCCGCAACCTCCCGCACCAACACCCCTTTCCGTCTCAAAAAAACAAAATTGGCTGTTCCAGCACCCCTTCACCCCGGCGGGGGTGAAGGGGCGGGGGGGAAGCGGGGGACAAGAAAGCGGGGGAGGCAAACCAGCGGGGGATAGACACGTACACTGCCGCATGAACCGCAATCTATGGCTGCTAGCCCTCTGCCAAGGCTTCTTACTCACCAACAACATCGCTTTTGTAGCCATCAATGGCTTAGTCGGCTTTAGCCTGGCCCCCATGGCCTGGATGGCGACCTTGCCGGTGATGGGTTACGTCCTGGGCTCGGCTTTTTCAACACCCATAGTGGCGCGTGTGCAGTCCCGGTGGGGCAGGCGCATCGGGTTTCAAACCGGCTTGCTGGTCGCCTTGCTGTCCACCCTGCTGGCCGCCTGGGCCATAGACGCCCATAGTTTCTGGGGCCTGGTGTGCGCTACGTTTGTCGCCGGTTATTACAGCGCCAATGGTCAGCTCTACCGTTTTGCCGCCGCCGAACTCGCGCTGCCCGAGGCACGTGAGCGCGCCGTGTCCTGGGTGCTGGCCGCTGGTTTGTTCGGCGCGGTAATCGGGCCTTACCTGGCAGTCCACTCTATGCAAATCTGGCAGGTGCCTTTTGTGGGCGCCTACCTGGCGCTGGCGGCGGTGGCGCTCCTGTCTTTGCTCATCATGGGCCGCATCGAGTTCGCGCCCGAGCCGGTGCGGGTGGCCGGTGCTGCGCCGCAGGACAGGGGCCGCAGCGTCTGGCAACTCTTGCGCGAACCGGTGTTTTTTGTCGCCTGCATGGCCGCCGCGCTGGGCTATGGCGTGATGAATCTTTTGATGGCGGCCACCCCTTTGGCCATGCAGCAATGCGGTTTGGACTTTAGCGCCACCGCCATGGTCTTGCAATGGCATGTGCTGGGCATGTTTGCACCAGGGTTTTTTACCGGCGATTTCATCAAGCGCTGGGGTGCGCTGCCGGTGATGGGCGTGGGCGTGCTGCTCAATGTGGCCTGTGTCGTGGTGGCGCTGAGCGGGGTGGATGTGTTGCAGTTCAGCGTGGCTTTGTTTTTGCTGGGCGTGGGCTGGAACTTTTTGTTCACCGGCGGCACCAGCCTGTCTTTACAGGCCTATGCGCCGCATGAAAAAGACCGCGCGCAGGCGGTGATCAACTTTGCCGTGTTCGCGGTAATGGCGCTCACCTCTTTTGCCTCCGGGGCTTTGGTGACCACCAGCGGCTGGTTCTGGCTCAATGCGCTGTCGCTGCTGCCGCTGGGCTTGACGGCCTGGATGCTTTGGTCTTTGCACCGTCGCGGCACGGGGACGCCGCCTGCGGCCCCTGCTGCCGTCTGAATTGCGGTTTCCTGCCCCGGCCCTTTTGCGCCTGGTGGCTTTAAGGCGGCCCCGTACAATGCGCGGCTGATCTTTGCCCCCACCGGGGCGCCTTTCACCCCCGGCTGCCGCCTTGTCCGGCACCCGGTTTCAAGCCATTTTCCGGGAGTTATCCAATGTTTATTTCTTCGGCCTTTGCCCAAACCGCGCCTGCTGCGGGTGGCGATATGCAATCGACCCTCATGAGCATGCTGCCTTTGGCGCTGATGTTTGTGGTGCTGTATTTCGTGATGATCCGCCCGCAGATGAAAAAGCAAAAAGAACATGCCGCCATGATCGCGGCCTTGGCTAAAGGCGATGAAGTGATTACCGGTGGCGGTCTCTTGGGCAAAGTTAGCAAAATGGGCGATAACTTTATCGGCCTGGAAGTCTCCCCAGGCGTGGACATCCAAGTCCAGCGTAGCGCTGTGATCCAGGTCCTGCCCAAAGGCTCCATCAAGTAATTCCTTTTTTAGCGCAGCTCAGGCGGCCTTTGTTCACATGAACCGTTATTCCTTGTGGAAATACGCGATCCTTTTGGTCGCGTTGCTCATCGGCGGCTTGTATGCCTTGCCCAATTTGTTTGGCGAATCGCCGGCGGTGCAGATCTCGGCGGCCAAAGCCTCTCTCAAGCTCGAACTGGGCACCGTGACCCAGGTGCAAGAAGCGCTGAAGTCGGCGGGCATCACCCCGGACGTAGTGAGCCTGGACGGTAACTCGATCAAAGCACGATTTGCCAGCACCGATGTACAGCTCAAGGCCAAAGACGTTATTTCGCAAGCGCTCAACCCCGATGCGGCCAATCCGTCCTATGTGGTCGCGCTCAATCTCTTGTCGCGCTCGCCCGCCTGGCTGAGCAGCCTGCACGCATCGCCGATGTACCTGGGCCTAGATTTGCGCGGCGGAGTGCACTTTATGCTCCAGGTGGATATGCAAGCGGCCTTGAGCAAAAAGGCCGAATCCCTGGCAGGTGACCTGCGCAGTGCCATGCGCGAAAAAAGCATACGCCATGGTGGCGTCAGCCGCAACGGGCAAACCGTGGAAATTCGCTTTCGTGATGCCGCCATGGTGGAGTCCGCCAAACGCCTCGTTCAAGATCAATTTCCCGATCTGGTGGTCGCCGAAAGTGTGGATGCAGGCGAGACCAAGCTGGTCGCTAGCATCCAAGCCGTGGCTGCACGCAAAGTGCAAGAGCAAGCACTTAAGCAAAACATCACCACGCTGCACAACCGGATTAACGAGCTAGGCGTGGCCGAGCCGGTGATTCAGCAGCAGGGACTAGACCGCATCGTGGTGCAGTTGCCAGGCGTGCAGGACACGGCCAAGGCCAAAGACATTTTGGGCCGCACCGCCACCTTGGAAATCCGCATGGTTGAAGACGGCGCCGAAGCGCGTGCAGCCGAAGCAGGTACCGGACCGGTGCCCCTGGGCGCCGAACGCTTCTTGGAGCGCAACGGCGCGCCGGTGATTGTGAAAAAACAGGTCATCCTGACCGGCGAAAACCTGACCGATGCCCAACCTGGCTTTGACAGCCAGACGCAAGAGGCGGCGGTCCACCTAACCTTGGATGCCAAAGGCGCCCGCATCTTTCGCGATGTGACGCGCGAGAGCGTGGGTAAGCGCATGGCGATTTTGCTGTTTGAAAAAGGCAAGGGCGAAGTGGTGACCGCGCCCGTGATCCGCTCCGAAATCGGGGGCGGACGGGTGCAAATTTCTGGCCGTATGACTACGATGGAAGCGGCCGATACCGCGCTGCTTTTGCGCGCCGGGTCGCTGGCCGCGCCTATGGAAATTATCGAAGAGCGCACTATCGGGCCCTCCTTGGGCGCGGAAAACATTGCCAAGGGCTTTAACAGCGTTACCTGGGGCTTTGCCGCCGTGGCGGTGTTTATGTGCCTGTACTACCTCTTGTTCGGCGTGATTTCCAGTGTGGCGCTGGCGCTTAATTTATTGCTGCTGGTAGCCGTGTTGTCCATGTTGCAAGCCACGCTTACCTTGCCGGGCATGGCCGCGATGGCGCTGGTGCTGGGCATGGCGATTGACGCTAATGTGCTGATCAATGAGCGCGTCCGCGAGGAGTTGCGCAACGGCGCTTCGCCGCAAGCGGCTATCCATGCCGGTTACGACCGCGCCTGGGCCACGATTTTGGACTCCAACGTGACTACCTTGATCGCCGGCCTGGCCTTGCTGGCCTTCGGCTCCGGCCCGGTGCGCGGCTTTGCGGTGGTGCATTGCCTGGGCATTTTGACCAGTATGTTCTCCGGCGTGTTTTTCTCGCGCGGCGTGGTCAATTTTTGGTACGGTCGGCAGAAGAAACTTAAATCCGTCTCCATCGGCACCGTCTGGCGTCCCGATGGCAGCACCGGCACCGCGCTTAGCGTGGATGGGGAGAAATAAACGTGGAATTTTTCAAAATTCGCCGCGATATTCCATTTATGCGCCATGCCTTGGTGCTCAATGGTATATCGCTGATTACTTTTTTAGCCGCTGTGTTTTTCCTGTTTTCTCGCGGGCTGCATTTATCGGTGGAATTTACCGGCGGCACGCTCATGGAGGTGGGCTATTCCCAGAGCGCTGATCTGGCCGCGATCCGCAGCACCGTTGATGGCCTGGGCATTAAAGATGTGCAGGTACAAAACTTCGGCACCGCGCAAGAGGTGCTGATCCGCATGCCAGCGCAAAAAGGCGGCACGCCAGGCCAGCAAAGTGAAAAAGTATTGGCCGCGCTTAAGGCGGCTGATCCCTCGGCTAATTTGCGCCGCACCGAGTTTGTCGGCCCGCAGGTGGGCGATGAATTAGCCACCGATGGCCTGAAGGCGCTGGCCTTTGTAGTGGTGGGCATCATGCTGTATTTGGCAGTGCGCTTTGAATGGAAGTTTGCCGTCGCCGCCATCATTGCTAACTTGCATGATGTGATCATTATTCTGGGATTTTTTGCGTTTTTCCAATGGGAGTTTTCATTACCGGTCCTGGCGGCAGTGCTGGCGGTGCTAGGTTACTCGGTGAATGAATCGGTGGTAATTTTTGACCGCATTCGCGAGAACTTTCGGCGCTACCGCAAGATGAATACGCAAGAGATCATTGATAACGCGATTACCTCCACCATCAGCCGCACCATCATCACCCATGGTTGCACGCAGTTGATGGTTTTGTCTATGCTTTTGTTTGGTGGCGCTACCTTGCATTATTTTGCGTTGGCGTTGACCATTGGCATTTTGTTTGGCATCTACTCCTCGGTATTCGTCGCCGCTGCCATTGCCATGTGGCTGGGGATTACCCGTGAGGATTTGATTAAAGGTCAGGTCAAGAAAGATATCGATCCCAATGACCCCAACGCAGGGGCCAGCGTCTGATCTGAAGCCGCTGGTGGCACTGCCCTGGGCGGGCGGCCCCATTCACTTTTCGATTTAGCTGGTTTTGCTGCGCGCTACACGACCGCTGAGCGCGTCCAGATAGCCTAGCAGGCGTTCCGGCGGGACGGGTTTTTGGTAGAGCGTGACCCATTCGGGCAATTGCCCGTCTTGGCGGGCCTCAAGGTGAGATTTGGCGGTGACCACCAACACCGCCAATGATTGATAGGCTGATTCGCTGGCCAGTGCCCGCACCAGGTGGTACCCATCAAAAGGCTTCATCATCAGGTCGGTAATGACCACATCCGGCCTTTGGCGTTCAATCTGAATCAAAGCTTGCGAGCCATCTGCGGCAATGCTCAAAGAAACCGGGTGCGCGCTGCGCCGGATCAGGGATTCAAAGTAAGCCACTTGCATGCCATCGTCTTCAGCTAATAGGACACGCAGGGCCCGGCGGGTAGCGGTGTCGCCGACGCCAACCCGGTTGGGCATCATCTTTTCCACGGCACTGCGGAAAATACGCCTATGTCCGCCAGAGGTGACCCAGGCTTCCAATTCTCCGTTGGCGACCATTTTTTGCACTGTGGTGGTGGACAAACCCAGCAGGCGCGCAGCTTGTTGGCTGGTGAGGACATCAGGTGTATCGTTCATAGCTCAGATCTAGTAAGGTAAAAGTTTGAATGCATTAAATATTGCGTGGTAGCCGCTGGAATAGCCCACCGGGCAAGCGTGCGACCTGGCCTTGCAGTTCCAGTGCCATGAGTCGCGCTTGCAGTTGCCCGGTATCCCAACCCGTTCGGACCTGCAGCACTTCCAAGCTGGCAGGGTCATAACCCAGCGCATCGGCCAGTACGTTATCCGTCGCGTCACCTTCCGAGACAAGGTCTTTAGGGGCCCGGTGCGCATCGGTGGCTGGTCCACTAGGTACTGGGCTGTAATCCAGGCCCATGGCATCAAAGATGTCCTCTACGCTTTCGACCAACTGCGCGCCTTGTTTAATCAGGGCGTGGCAGCCGCGCGATTGCGTGCTGTGAATGGAGCCGGGTATCGCAAACACTTCTTTGCCCTGATCCAGCGCCTGCTGTGCGGTGATCAGCGAGCCCGATTGCAAAGCAGCTTCAATGACGAGCGTACCGCGCGACAGTCCTGCAATCAGGCGGTTGCGTCGTGGAAAATGCGCGGCCAGCGGCGCTGTGCCTAATGGATATTCGCTGAGCACCAGGCCGCGCTCGGCGAGCGTGCCAGCCAGATGGAGATGCTGCGTGGGATAGGCCCGGTCCAGGCCGGTGCCGACCACCGCTACGGTGGGTAATTCACTTTCGCTGCTTTCCAATGCTCCGCGATGGGCTGCCGCATCAATACCTAGCGCCATGCCCGATACCACGGTGAAGCTCGCCTGTGCCAGTGCTTTGCCAAAGGCCCGGGAGTTTTCCAGGCCCTGGCGGGTGGGGTTTCGGCTGCCCACGATAGCAATGCTGCGCGCGCCATCCAGGTGGGCCAAAGCCTTTTCGCTTCCCGCCGCATAGAGCACCAAGGGCGGGTCGTCAATCTCCAGCAGAGCGCGGGGGTACCTTGGGTCGCCCAGCACCAGCATATGGTGTTGGGGCTCTTCACTTTGCAGCCATTGCTTTGTCAAGCGGCTTACGGCTTTAAACGCGGGCGGTAGCTGCAGCAAGGCCTGCGCTTGCTTGGCCTGCACCACCGTGCTCAAGGCCGTTACCGATTGGGTAAAAATCGTGGCCGGATCGCCAAAAGCGCGCAACAAATTGCGCCCGCTAACGCTGCCAATGCCCGGCGTCATTTGCAGCCGCAGCCACCCTGCCCAGTTTGCGTCATCCATGGCCGTCTTCTTTAGTCCGCGTTCTTCTGCGTCATTCAGAGGCCATTGAGGCTGTCGCCGACTTGCACCGCTTGGGTCGTCTCTCCGATTAATGCGTAGGCGAGCTTCTCAAAGGTCAAAAAAACCATGGCCTGCCCGGCCAACTCCGGCGTCGTATGCATGATGGGACGTTGAGGATCGGTAAGGTCGCTGGTCAAACGTGCTGCTTTGCGAATCGCCATGATGTGGCCGGGCTCTAAACCCTGGGTGCGGCCTTGGTTTAGCACCACAATTTGATTTTGCGCGGCGCTTGCAACGCCATTGCCATAGATGGAGATGATTCGTGCCGACAGTTGCGCAGGCGCCGGGTGCGGCGACAGTTCACGCCAGCCATTGTCCGGGCTTGAAAACAGCCTGTCGCCAGGCCTAATCTCAGAGATCGCGTACACCACTTCCAAAGTAGCCGGGTAGATCATTTCTTCGATTTTTTTATCTTTCTCAATTTTCTCTACCCGCTCACTTTGCAGCAGGCGTGCGCGGCCGACAAACTGCGCCTCCATACCCAGCACTGCGCCACTTACGGGGTCTTTAAGCGGTGTCGGATCGCGGTAGATGTTCCAGGCATTTGGCATATTTGCCTGGATGACAAAGGCCTGGCCCGACACGCTGCGCGCATAGATCCGATCGCCTTGGGTGATTAAGCTTCTTTGGTCCACGCTGGCAATGATGCGTGGCAGGTACTGGTAGAGGTCGGCTTCAAAAATGCGCGGCGCAGCCAAAAACGGTTCTATGACTTTGCGCTCCAAAGAACGTATCTGCACCGGCGGCAAGGGTTGGCTGCGCACCTGTGGCTGTAAACGTACCAAGGCTGCTTCGCTTGCGGCAGCCATACCAACCTGCGCGCAGGCAGGCGGTGCTAACGTAAGCGCTGTCGAGCAAATCAGGCCCCATACGGTGATTGGCCATGCCATGCACCATTTCATAAAAACACCTCCTTGAGCGTTTTAATTTTTATTAATTTGGTAATTATTATCTATTTTCAGCACAAATTCCGCCTTAAAAATTAAAAAATTGCCCTTAAAGCGATCCAAGAGCCTGAAAAAGCGAAAATACGGCCCTTCTTTAATTGTTCCCATGGCATTACTTCCTATTCTTTGCTACCCCGATGCACGATTGCATACCGTGGCCAAGGCCGTCCCCGAGGTGGACAGCCGTATTCGCCAATTGGCCAAGGACATGCTAGAGACCATGTACGAGGCCAGCGGCATCGGTTTGGCGGCGACCCAGATTGATGTGCACCAACGCGTGATCGTGGCCGATGTATCGCAAGAGCATGACCAGCCCTTGGTATTGATCAATCCCGAATTGGTATGGACCAGCCCTGGCACCCATATGAACGAGGAGGGCTGTCTGTCGGTGCCCGGTATTTACGACGGGGTTGAGCGTTTTGACGCCGTCCACGTGCGTGCACTCGATGCGCAGGGCGCCAGTCGGGTGATTGAAGCGACCGGCTTGCTATCGGTATGTATCCAGCACGAGATGGACCATTTGTTGGGCAAAGTGTTTGTCGAATACCTGTCCCCCCTCAAGCGCAATCGCATCAAGACCAAAATGCTCAAAGCCCGGCGTGAGGATGCGCGTTGAGGCTGGTATTTGCCGGGACCCCGGAATTTGCCCGCATGGCGCTCGCGCATTTGCATGCGGCGGGCCATGACATCGCCTTGGTGCTCACCCAGCCGGACCGCCCGGCCGGGCGCGGTATGAAATTGCAGCCCTCGGCGGTCAAGCAATTTGCACAAGAGCACCAATTAGCGGTGGCGCAACCTACCAGCTTGCGTTTGGATGGCAAATTCGCGTCGGAGGCGCAGACCGCGCAAGCCCTTATGAGCCAGGCCCGAGCCCAGGCCATGGTGGTGGTGGCCTACGGACTGCTTTTGCCGCAATGGGTGTTGGACGCCATGGCCGGGCCGGGCAAGTACGGTTGCTTCAACATCCACGCCTCGCTGCTTCCGCGCTGGCGCGGTGCAGCGCCCATCCACCGCGCCATCGAAGCCGGTGATACGGAGTCCGGAGTCACCATCATGCAAATGGATGCCGGCCTGGATACCGGGCCTATGCTTTTACAAGAGCGCATGGCAATTGCGCCCGATGCCAGTACCGCTACGCTGCATGATGCATTGGCCAGTATGGGCGCGCGCTTGATGGTGCAAACCTTGGAGAACCCGGCGGCATGGCGCGCCCTCGCGCAAAGTAACGAAGGCGTTTGCTACGCGCACAAAATTGATAAGACCGAAGCGCAGATCGATTGGCGGCAGAGCGCCGCGCACATTGCGCGCAAAGTACGCGCCTTCGACCCCTTCCCCGGGGCCAGTGCCCACTTGGGTGGCGAAATGCTGAAAATCTGGGGTGCCCAGGTAGTTGCACCAAGCGAAATGGCGAGCATCGCTAATGAAACGCTGGCCCTGGGCGCCGCAAAAGCGGTAAATCAGTCAGAAGTGGTCCTGATTTCGGCGGGCGTAGCGCACACCAACATCGGCGCAGACCCGTCAATTCGCCCCGGTCAGATACTTGCCAGCGGCCCACACGGCCTGCGCGTGGCAGCGGGTCATGGCAGTTGCTTGTGCATCACCCACCTGCAGCGCCCGGGTGGCAAGCGCCTGGCGGTGGCGGACTTTCTCCAAGGGCACCCCGTAGCGCCCGGTCTTTGTTTTGACGGCCCAGCGGCGCTACGCACGGCTTGATGCTATTTTCTCGCTCGCAGCGCCGCAACCCGGCCTATCGCCAAGGCTTTATGGAAATGCTAACGGTCGCGCCCGGCATCGCCGCTTGGGGTTTGATGACGGGCGTTGCGATGGCCAAGTCGGGTATGAGTACGCCCGATGTGCTGGCTATGGCCATATTGGTATTTGCTGGTAGCTCCCAACTAGCGGCCATTCCACTGCTGGCGGCGGGGGCGCCGCTGTGGGTGATTTTGGCGACCGCTTTTTGTGTGAACCTGCGCTTTGTGGTGTTCAGCGCGCATTTGCGCAACTACTTAATGCACTTACCGCGCATGCAGCGTTTGATGGTGGGATATTTTGTTGCTGATCTCACCTATTTCTTGTTTACCAAGCGCTACCCGGTGCCGGGCACCACGGATCAGGAGCGCGCCGACCAGATGTCCTACTTGGCAGGCAATGCCACGATCAATTGGCTGAGTTGGACTGGCTGTAGCGTCCTAGGCATCGTACTGGCCAATTACATCCCCGCGGCATGGGGCTTGGCATTTGCTGGGGTGCTGGCCTTGACCGGCATTCTGTGTTCTCTGGCCACCAGCCGGATGCGTGTCTTATCGGCGTTCATGGGCGCAGTGGTAGCCATCATGGCCTACGCCTTGCCGCTGAAGCTCAATATTCTGGTGGCCATTGGGGTCTCTGTTGTGCTGTGCTTGGTGCTCGAGTCTTACTTGGCGCCTAGCCCGCGCGAGGCTTAGCGATGGAGATCCTGGTGACATGGCTCAGCACTTGGGGCTTGAACGACTGGAACCCCTGGACCTTTTTGACGATTATGTTGATGGCCTGCGTGACCGTTATCACGCGTTGTTTTTTCTTTATTTCCGATACCCCTTGGACTCTGCCTTCCTGGGCGCAGCGCGGCATGCAATATGCGCCCATTGCAGCACTTTCGGCCGTTGTATTGCCAGAAGTATTGATGACCCAAGGTATCTTTATTCATACCTGGGCAGATGCCCGCATATACGGCGCACTAGCGGGGACAGCTTACTTTTTTTTGCAGCGCGGTAGCGGCCAAGCGGTGCTCGGCACGATTGTGGCGGGCATGGCGGTCTACATTCCGCTGCATGTCGGTTTGGCATGGTAAGTTGGCATGCGGTAGACCAGGCGTTTTTTGGTTGCCTATGCATACAACTCTTGCCTAGAATCAGCTTGCAGCCCCTATTTTTTAATCTGACATCGAGCAGCCCATGAACGTCATCCGTTTCCAAGATTTATGCATCCAGGGCAAGGTGGCTGGCAAGCGCGTATTTATCCGGGCCGACTTGAATGTGCCGCAGGATGCCAGCGGCGCTATCACCGAAGACACCCGCATTCGCGCCAGCATTCCATGCATCCGCATGGCTTTAGAGGCCGGTGCTGCCGTCATGCTGACCTCGCATCTGGGCCGACCCACTGAAGGCCAGCTGCGTCCTGAAGACTCGCTGGCACCGGTGGCGCAGCGCTTGTCCGAACTGCTGGGCCGCCCGGTTCCTTTGCTGACCGACTGGGTCAAAGGCGTGGCTGTGCGTCGCGGCGAAGTGGTTTTGCTGGAGAACTGCCGCGTCAATGTGGGCGAAAAGAAAAATGACGAAGGCCTCGCGCGTCAAATGGCACAGCTGTGCGATATTTTTGTGCATGATGCGTTCGGCACTGCGCACCGCGCAGAGGCCAGCACCTATGGTATTGCCCAGTTCGCCGCTGTGGCCTGTGCCGGTCCCTTGCTGGCCGCTGAAATGGATGCCATCTCCAAAGCCTTGCTGGCCCCACGCAGGCCGCTGGTCGCCATCGTGGCCGGCTCTAAAGTTTCTACCAAACTCACTATTCTCAAAAGCCTATCGGCTAATGTGGACCAACTCATTGTCGGCGGCGGCATTGCCAATACTTTTATGCTGGCAGCCGGTTTGAAGATAGGCAAAAGCCTGGCTGAGCCTGATTTGCTGGACCAGGCGCGCGCCGTGATGAAAGCCATGCGCGCGCGCGGCGCGGCGGTCCCGATTCCTACCGACGTTGTCACTGCGAAAACCTTTTCCGCCGATGCGCCAGCCACCGTTAAAGCCGCTTCTGATGTGGCTGATGACGACCTGATTCTGGATATCGGCCCGCAAACGGCGAAATTGCTGGCCGAGCAGCTGATGAATGCGGGCACGATTGTCTGGAACGGCCCGGTGGGCGTGTTCGAATTTGCTGCCTTTGCGCAGGGCACCAAAACGATTGCCCAGGCGATTGCCGCCTCCAGTGCCTTTAGTATCGCTGGCGGAGGCGATACCTTGGCCGCCATCGCCAAATACGGAATCGAGGCGCAAGTGGGCTATATTTCCACGGGCGGCGGCGCATTTTTGGAGGTGCTGGAGGGCAAGACCCTACCGGCCTTTGAAATATTGTCACGCCGGGCGGCGGCCTGATGTGCACCGCTTGCGGGCCTGCCGCGTTTAATTGATTAGTTTTGCCGAGTATGTATTGCGTCAACCTGCGGTAAGCGTTTTGGCAAGACAATAGTGGGCTGCGCACAATGCGTGGGTGTTTTTTATTTTTTTGGGAACTTTACATGTCAAATCGTCGTGAATTCGTGGTTCAGTTGGGTGTAGGCGCAAGCGCGCTGGTGTCGGGCGCGGTGTTTGCCGCGGCGCCTATGGTGGCCGAAGCCGATGGCAACGCATCGAGCTTGGGTTACAAGGCTGATGCCACTAAAGTGGACAAAACCAAGTTCCCCAAATATGCCGCCGGTCAAAAATGCACCAACTGCGCATTGTTCCAAGGCAAAGCCGGCGACGCAGCCGGTGGTTGCCCCTTGTTTGCGGGCAAACAAGTCGCAGGCCCTGGCTGGTGCAGCGCCTACGCCAAGAAAGCCTAATTCGGTTTTTTGACCCAGACCGGCCCGGGCATGCCCGCTGTGCCAGGTCTGGACGCACAATCGTGCCATGGCGGGCCCATAAGGCGCCCGCTTTTTAACACCCGCCATGGACTCCAACTTTTCCGCACTCTCCCCGGCATTGCAGGCCGCTGCCCGTGCTTCGGACTTGCTCAGCGCTACCGAGGTACAGATGCGTAGCATTGCCTCCATATTGCAGGGTCAGGATGTATTCGTCTGTGCACCCACCGGCTCAGGCAAGACGCTGGCCTATGTCCTACCCTTGCTCGATAGGGCGGCGCAGGGCGCCCAGCTGAACGCAAAAGGCGCCAAACTAGCCGCCACTGTGGTACTGGTCCCGACGCGCGAGTTGGCCGTGCAGGTGGGCGAGGTGTTTAAAGGACTAGCCCAGCGCCTGCCCTATGGCGTCAAAGTGACGGTGATTTTTGGTGGCGTGTCCATCCAGCCCCAATTGCGCGGACTGCGCGGCGGCACGGATATCGTAGTGGCCACGCCGGGGCGCTTGCTCGATGTGATGGCCCACAATGCGCTGCCTCTGTCCAGCGTACGCAGCTTGGTGCTGGACGAAGCCGATCGCCTGCTCGATCAAGGCTTTGCCGATGAGGTACAGGCCATTCTCAGCCATATTCCCCTGCCGTGCCAGCGGCTGTTTTTGTCGGCCACCTTTGCGCCTGCCGTCAGTCGCTGGGCCATGGCTTTGTTGCAGCAGCCGGTGCGCGTGGACTTGCGCCAGGCTGTCGCAGCGCAGGCCGATATCAAGCAGCGCGCCTTTGCAGTTGATAGCGACAAGCGCACGCGCTTGCTGCGCCATTTGATGGCTGGCGCAGATTGGAGCCGGGTACTGGTTTTCGTGGCCACACAGTACGCCGCAGAAATTGTTGCCGACAAATTGCGCAAAGCCGGACTGCGCGCCGAGCCTTTGCATGGTCATCTCAGCCAGGGCAAACGCAGCCAAGTCCTGGAGGATTTCAAAGCCGCGCGAATCCGTGTGGTCGTGGCCACGGACCTAGCGGCACGCGGCATCGATGTGCTGCAGTTGCCCGCGGTGGTGAACTACGACTTGCCCCGCTCCGCCCAGGACTACACCCACCGCATAGGTCGCACCGGCCGCGCCGGTGAAAGCGGGCTGGCCATCAGCTTTGTCAGCCTGGATACGCAGCCGCATTGGCAACTGATCGTCAAACGCCAGTCCCTGGCCGTCCGCTTGGAGACCGAGCCCGGTTTTGAAGTTACTTCGGCGCCCAAGGCCCCAGCGCCAGGCGCGCCCGCAGCGCTGGAGCCGCACGGCGGTATCAAAGGCAAGCGTCCGAGCAAAAAAGATAAGTTGCGCGCCGCTGCGCAAGCTGCCTTGCCCTGAAGCGGTGCCACAAGGCCAGAACGCATGTCTGAAGCTAACCAGCTATTTATCCCGCCCAGTTTTTTGGCCTTGTACTTAGGGCCCGGCGCGCACAAGCCCTCGGCCTCGCAGGCGCAGATTGCACAGCGCTATGAGTTGTGCGAGGACCTGGCGCAGATGCTCACCGGCACCGCTACGGAGTTGCAACTGCGCAGTGACGCGGACAGCGCGCAGGTCTTGCAGCGTTGCCTGGACGGCCTGTGCGGTCCCGATGCGGTGATTGAAGAGGACCAAGCGCGCTGGGTGGTATGCCGCTTGGCCGAACTCATGCAATGGCCGGCGCCGGCCTGGCAAATCACGGGGCCCTGAGATGCAAGCCCAAGGCAGCGCGCAAAAAATGCCTGTGGCGCCCCTCGCCAAGCGGCCTCGAAGGCTGGTGGCCTTGCGCGGCGTGCTACTGTGTGTGCTGCTCGCCGGGCTGCTGCATCTGCTGGTCTTGGGCAATGTTTCGCGCCTGTGGCCCATGGTGCCCGGTGATTTGGCGGATGACCAAGCCCCCCCGGCCTTTAGCACGCGCAGCATCCGGATTGAAAACGCAGCCCCCGCAGTCGCCGCTAAGACCGCGCCTGCACTTGATAAGCCCAAGAACCAGGTGCTTAACAGCCCGCAAGCCGCCGCGCCAGTTGCTCCTACCGCCACATCTGCGCCTGCACCTGATGCTGCAGAGCCTATGGCGTTTGTTGTCGCGCCGCCCCCAGAGCCTGCGCGACTTGCACCTGTAGCCCTTGCACCTGTACTCGCTGCGGCCCCCGCCCCTGCCAGCGCCGCCTCTGTACCTCTTGCAGTCGATGCGCCTGTAGCGCAGCACCCGCCCGCCATTTCCCTTACGCCTGTGGCCGCTGCACCTGTTCCTGTTCCTGCACCTGTCATAGCTTTAGCCACTGCGCCTATCGCACCGTCGGTCGCTACGCCTACTGCGCCTGCAGCGCAGCAGCCGCCCGCCATTGCCCCAGCGCCATCGCCCGCTGCACCGGCGGCCTCTTCGGCGCCTGCGGCGGCCGCGCCAGCTGGCGGGCTTGCGGCTTACAACTATCTTTTCCCCGCCTCTACCCGACTGAAATACGATGTTGCCGGTATCGTTAAGGGCTTTAAGTACACTGTTGCGGGCGACCTGTTGTGGGTGCATGACGGCAGCAACTACACCGCGCGCCTGGAAATCAGCCATTTTTTACTGGGCTCGAAGGTGCAGACCAGCAAAGGCGCCATTACGCCGCGCGGCTTGGAGCCGGTGCGCTTTGGCGAAAAAGTACGTAGTGAAGTGGCGGCACATTTTGAGCGGGACAAGGGCAAAGTCAGTTTCAGCGCCAACACCCCGGATGTGCCGATCATGCCCCTGGCCCAGGACCAGGTCAGCATCTTTGTGCAACTAGCGGCCATGTTTGCGGCTGACGGAAAGACCTTTGTTCCGGGTAGCAAACTGGTATTTCAGGTGGTCGGTGCGCGCGGGTCAGAGGACTGGGAATTCCGATTGCAAGCGCCTGAACGCTTAAAGATCCAGGGTAAAGATTGGATGGCCTATAAATTGGTACGCGAACACCGGGCCGAGTACGACACCCGCGCCGAGCTTTGGTTGGCTCCGGAGCTGGAGGGCATGCCCATCCGTATACGCCTGTCCCAAACCAGCGGCGACGAAATCGACATGGTCTGGACGCGCAGTCAAAAGCCCTGATAGTGGGCCCGGCTCGGTGGGAAGGGCGTAAATCCTGTTACGCTAAGGCCTTCTTACCCATCGCCGCTTTCGCATGAACACGCTTTACGACTCTGATAGCTTTACCGTGACCCACATGCTGGCCAACGCACAGGCGCAAAGTGAAAGCAGTCCTGCTTTCCTAGGTCAGGGCAATACCACCCTGAGCGATGTCAAGACCGACCAATACCCCCAAGGCGTGCCCATGCTGGCGCGCCACGGCTTTGAGATTGTGGACAAACGCTCGGGCAAAGAGGTGTACCTAGATGGCTCCTGGGCCGAGTTGTTTCAGCAACACATCGTAGCTTGGCAGGTCAATATGCCCACCCAGGAAGAGGTCGAAGAAACCTTGGAGCAGTACGCTGGGCTGGCGCAAAACCCGGTGGTGATCCACTGAGTAGCTGATTGGGCCCCGCATGCCCCTGACCATGTCTCCCATGCTTTACCGCCTGCTTGCCATCCTTTTTCTGTGGGTGCTCAGCGGTGCATCGGCTTATGCTTCCCCAGGCGCTGATTGTCTTGGCCATGCATCCCCTAGCGCAGCGCGGCATACAGCGGTACAAGCCTCGCCCCTGCCCGTCGTGCTCGATTTGGCGAGCCTTCCCTCGAATCCCTTGCAGCTGCAAGCGCGCTTGGCTCCCGCTTCGCGCAGCGCCGATGTGCCCTCACTCACGGACGCCGATGACGCTTGCAGCAGTTGCCCTCACTGTGCGGCTTGTTGTTTGAGCGTTGCGCCGCCCATGGTGTTTCGCCTGCCGCTCTTGCCCGCGCCGGCCGGTGTGCTTTTTCCAGCGCCTGGCTTGGAGCACCGTTCCCCTGATATGGCAGCGCTAGAGCGACCACCGCAGCCAGTACCCACCCGCAAGACAGCCTAGCGCTCGCCGCTAAATCCTGGTCAAGCAGGGTTCGCTGTCTTCCATCCGGTTTTTGCTTACGGGCCTTCGCGCCCGGTGCAATGTCCCATGCAGCGAGGTGACTATGAAATCTTATTTTTCTTTTGTACTGTGGCTGGCTGGCTGTGCCGCCACGCCGCTGGCGGCGGCACAAAGCAGCAGCGCAAACGCGCTTGGCGCGCCGCCCCCTGGCGCATCCTGTAAGCCGGCCTGTCCGGCTACGGCGCCAGGGCATTGTGCTTCTGACGATAGGCAGTTAGCCATCGGCACACCCGACGCGCGGTTAGCGCAGCCAAACATCCCGCCTTGCGACATCGCAGATATTCCTGGCGGTACCTCGCCCTGGGCGAGCTACCGCCCCTGGCGGGACGAGGCGGTGGGCGATTGGCGCCAGGCCAACGCACTCGTAGGGCGTATCGGCGGCTGGCGCACTTACGCACGCGAAGTGGCCCCACCAGCCGATAGCGGAGCACAGCGAAAGAACGCACCATGAGTCGCCCCGCATTAAGGGCAACGCTGAGCGCGCTGCTGCTGGCCGTGGTGGCAGGCTGCGCGAGCATCGAACCCTCCAAGGTCCTGACCCAAACGCAGCAAGACCTGGCCCACTTCGGGCCCACACCGCTGGAGCTTGCTCTCACGCCTGAGCAAGTGGCACAGCGCCGCGCCGCAGCGCAGCGTTTGTTGGAGCAGCCTTTGCAGCAGGCCGACGCCGTTGGCCTGTCCTTACTCAACAACCCAGCATTGCAGGCCCTATTGGCGCGGGCCATGGCCGATGCAGCGCAAGCCGCGCAACAAGGCCGTATCGCCAACCCGCGGCTGGGGCTGGAGTGGTCCAGCCTGCTCGATGAAACCGAAATCGCTAGGCGCATCAGTTTTGGTTTGCTCGATCTCTTGACCCTGCCGCAGCGCCAGGGCTTGGCCGCTGGCGCGGTGCAGCAGGTGCAATTGCAATTGAGCATGGATGTGGTCGAACAAATCAGTGCCGTACGCCAAGCCTGGGTGAAGGCGGTCGCGGCGCAAGAGGCAACGGCCCATGCCCAGCAGGCGCAAGAGGCCGCAGGTATTGGGGCCCAATTGGCCCGGCGCATGCAAAACGTGGGCAATATCAGCAAGCTGCAAGCGGCGCGCCAACAACTTTGGTATGCCCAAGCTACGGTTCAACTGGCGCAAGCGCGCGACGAGGCGCAGTCGGCGCGCGAAGGCCTGGTGCGGGCCCTGGGCTTGGACAGCGTGCAAGCGCAAGCCCTGCGCTTGCCTGCGCGCCTGCCCGATGTGCCCGCCGCACCGCGCGAGTTTGATGCAGCCATGGCCCAGGCCTGGCAGACACGCCTGGACTTACGCATGGCCCAAGCGGCCTGGGAATCTGCACAGCAAGCGCGCGCCTTGGGCCTGTGGACCAGCAGGGGCGACGTGGAAATCGGGCTGCACCATGTGCTGGAACAGGACCCCCACGGCAGCAATGTACGCCGGGGCCTGGAGCTGGACATCGCCTTACCACTGTTTGACGACGGCAGCTTGCGCCGGGCCGGGCTCGATGCGCGCAGCTTGGCGCTGGCGCTGCAGGTACAAGCTACCGAACGGCAAGCCGCTTCCCAGCTGCGCGAGAGCTATGCGCATTACCGCAGCACTTACGAATTAGCGCGCCAGTACCGCGACGAACTGTTGCCCTTGCGCAAAACCATGTCGGAAGAGACCTTGCTGCGCTACAACGGCATGTTGGTGAGCGTGTTCGATCTATTGGTAGATGCGCAAGAACAAATCACCTTGGTGCGCGCGGCTCTGGCGGCACAACAGCAATTTTGGTTGGCCGATGCGGCGCTGCAAGCCGCGCTGGTGGGCAAGCCATTGGCGATTGTTCCAGGCATAGGGCAGCCCTTTTCACAAGGAACTAGCGATGCCGCACATTAAATCAAAGGTGCCCAGTAAGGTGATGGCCAATGCATGGGCTATATCTCGTCATGTCGGCGTGAGGGGAGGTATGCATAAGCCCAAACCCGTCATTGCGAGCGCAGCGAAGCAATCCATCTTGGTTTCTGAATCACGCACTTATAGATCG
Source organism: Comamonas sp. lk (assembly GCA_945869165.1). GTDB lineage: Bacteria > Pseudomonadota > Gammaproteobacteria > Burkholderiales > Burkholderiaceae_C > Allorhodoferax. The sequence continues at coordinate 64,785 of CAMBNY010000005.1, forward strand.
CCGCGTCGCTGCGCTCCTCGCGATGACGGACTTATGAAGAGCGTCACTAAGCCTTTCGCCGAAGCAGCCTGCCTAAAGGAATTTTTCCTATGAATACCCGCCGCCATTTTTTCCAAAGCGCTGGCATTGCCGGTGGTGCGCTGGCCGCAGCGGCTATCAGCCGCGTGGCCTTGGCCGCCTTGCCTGAACCGGTCTTGCAAAGTGCGCCGGATACCATGCCGCCCCTGGCCCCTCCCAACGGCCGGCCTTACCGCCCGGTACTGACACTCAACGGTTGGACACTGCCTTGGCGCATGCGCGATGGCGTGAAGGAATTCCATCTGGTGGCCGAGCCGGTGGTGCGCGAAATGGCGCCCGGCTTTAAGGCGCATTTATGGGGCTACAACGGCCAGTCGCCCGGCCCCACGATTGAAGTGGTGGAGGGCGATAGGGTGCGCGTTTATGTGACGAATAAATTGCCCGAGCACACCAGCGTGCATTGGCACGGCCAGCGTTTGCCCAATGGCATGGATGGCGTATCTGGCCTGAACCAGCCTTCCATCCAACCGGGGAAAACTTTTGTGTACGAATTTGTAGCGCGCAGGCCCGGCACTTTTATGTACCACCCGCATGCCGATGAAATGACGCAAATGGCCATGGGCATGATGGGCATGTGGGTCACCCATCCCAAAGCGCCGCACCCCTTGATCGACGAGGTAGACCGCGACATTTGTTTTTTGCTCAACGCCTATGACATCGACCCCGGCAGTTACACGCCGCAAATCATGACTATGCTGGAATTCAATATCTGGAGCTGGAACAGCCGCGTATTTCCGGGCATTGACTCGATCAACGTGCGCTATGGCGACAAGGTGCGCATCCGCATGGGCAACCTGACTATGACCAACCACCCGATCCACATCCATGGCCACGAGTTCCAGGTCACCGGCACCGACGGCGGACCGGTGCCGCACAGCGCGCGCTGGAGCGAGGTGACCACCGACATCGCCGTGGGGCAAATGCGGCAGATTGAATTTGTCGCCGACGAAGAAGGCGACTGGGCATTCCATTGCCACAAAAGCCACCACACCATGAACGCCATGGGCCACAAAATTCCTACGCTTATTGGTGTTGACCACAGCGGGCTGGCCGGTCGTATTCGCCAACTGATACCGGACTACATGGTCATGGGCGAGCGCGGCATGGCCGACATGGCCGAAATGGAAATGCCCTTACCCGACAACACGGTGCCCATGATGACTGGCGAAGGGCCGTTTGGCAGCGTCGAGATGGGCGGTATGTTCAGCGTCCTCAAAGTGCGCAAAGAACAAAAACCTGGCGACTACAGCAACCCCGGTTGGTACCGCCACCCACCAGGCAGCGTGGCTTATGAGTGGACCGGCGCGCTGGCCGAACCTGCGCGCAGTCAAGCGGCGGGCGAGAGCGCCATGCCAGTCCAGGCCATGCCGCAAGGCGAGGTGCAAGTGCAGGTGCGCAAGCCGCAGACAGGCGGCGGCAAGCTTGATTCAGGTCACCAACATTAAGGTGGAAATGGGCTACAAAACCACTCCGCGCCTCAGCCACACATAAGCCTCCCGCAAGCCTCCCGCAAGCCTCATTTAAACCTCATGCATGCCACACCGGCAAACCATCAAACACTTTTTACGACAAGGAAAATACCATGCGAACCAGAACTATTTTTTACGCGGCTGCACTGCTGTCATTTAGCTTGGCCGCACAGGCCAGCGGCACCCATGCCGGTGGCCATGCGCACGAGGGCCCGTCGATCGGTGAACCCGGTCTGGCCGCTAAAGTCAGCCGTACCGTCACCATCGACATGCAAGACAACATGCGCTTTGTACCCGCTAGCTTGCGCGTGAAACAAGGCGAGACGATTCGCTTGGTGGTGCGCAACACCGGTGCTCTGCCGCATGAACTGGTCTTGGGCAACATCAAAGACTTGCAAGAACACGCCAAAGCCATGCAGAAATTTCCTGATATGGAGCATGAAGAGCCCAATATGCTCAGCGTCGCGCCCGGCAAGCAAGGCGAACTGATTTGGCATTTCACCAGCGCCACCACCGTGGACTTCGCCTGTTTGCGCCCTGGTCATTACGAGGCCGGCATGAAAGGCAAGATCCAAGTAGCCAAGGGCAAAGCGGCAGCAAAAAATAAGGAACCACACGATGCCCATAAGCACTAAAACCACACGCCGTCAAACTTTGGGGCTGGGCTTGGCAGGCCTGGCCTTGGCTTGTGTGCCCTTGGCCTCCTGGTCGCAAAGCGACGACAAGGTCGCGGGCGAAGTGCGTAAAGTGGACCGAGACAACCAGAAAATCACCATCAAGCACGGCGAAATCAAATCCTTGGACATGCCCCCCATGACCATGGTCTTTACCGTCAAAGACCCTGCCTTGCTAGAGGTAGCCAAGCCTGGCGACAAAGTGCGCTTTGGGGTGGCGCGCGAAGGCGGCAAATTTGTGGTTACAGCGATTGAAGCGGCACCTTGAGGGCGGCCTAATCAAGTCCCCGCGTAGCGGTAAATCTGATTGCCCTGCGGCGCGTGGATTTGCGCGTTGAAGGACAGAATGATGCGCTCGCGTTCGCCCTCATAAGGCATGGCTTTGTGCGGCAAGAATGCAGGGAAAAGAATGAGTTCGCCTTCTTGCGGACTCACGTCCAGCGTAGCGTTTTGCATAAAGGCGTTGCCCATGTCCATGTGCGCACCGCCCAGCAGTGGAAACATCGGGCTGTAAAAGCGCGTCACACCGTTGTGCGCGCCCCATTGCGCATGCTTGGCGCGGGTTTCCGGCGGGTCGATTTGCAGGTAATAAACGCCAGACCACGAGCAATTGCCGTGGGTGTGCACATCATGGAAAGCGGCGCCGTTTTGAATCTGGAACCACACGCCGGTCAATAGCAATTGCAGCGGCTGCTGGCCCGGTGGCCAGACCTGGGCATTGGCGCGTTGCGCGGTGTCTTGCAGCGATTGCACGATGAACTGCACCAGGGCCCGAAACTCGGGCACGTCCACCCGGTTAAGCAAATCATCTTCGCTGGCGTAAAACGCACCGGCGCGCTCCGGGTGCAGTGCCACATCGGTGGCGCGCATGCTGGCAAACACGCGTGCGAGCACCGGGTTGACATCCGCCGCCCCAGCAAAACGGTGCCGCCCCATGGGCACCGGCCATTGGCCGGTGAAGGCGTTGCTTGCGTCCGCGTTCATGGCCTCGCGCATGTCCCGGCTGACGGCCCCGCTCATGCCTGCGCGTGGGCCAGCGCTTGCGGCAGTTCCAGCTTCCAGCCGGTGCGCGTGGCCAGGGCTTCGATGTCTTGCAGCGTGTCCAGGTCGGTGACAAAGCGCGTGTTGCTGGTGTGGTGCAGATGCACCAAAGCCGGCTGGTTGTCGACAAAGTTGCGGCAGGCCAGATTGACATCGCTGGCGCGGATGTCAGCCAGCGCCACATCGTCCATCACCAAGGGATTGCCGCGCTGCCCGTCAACCATAGGCACCAGCACATGGCCGCTGGTGCGTTTTTTGAAGGCGGCGATTAACTCCGTCAAATCGGCAGCACCCAAGAGCGGCTGATCGGCCAGGGCCACCAGCACCGCATCAAAATTACCGCGCAAAGCATTGAGGCCGCAGCGCACCGAGCTTTGCTGGCCCAGCGCGAAGTCTGGGTTATGGGCCAGGGTCACGGGGAAGGAGGCAATACTGGTCTCTACCGCATCGCGCGCATAGCCGGTAACCACCACCACCTCATCCACGCCAGCGCCGCTCAGCGCAATCAACTGGCGCTTGATCAGCGGCACGCCTTGCAGCGTGATCAGCGATTTGGCGACCCCGCCCATGCGGCTGCCCTGGCCAGCGGCCAGCAGCACGGCGCCAATGCGCAAGCGGGCATAGAGTCCGCCACCTTGTTTGAGTAAACATCCCATGCTTAGGCCTTGTGTGTGTGGGTGGAAAAAAGTGTGCTGCGCAGCAAGTCCGGCAGGCGCGCCAAACTGGCCAGATTATGGGCCGGCATGGCGCGGTGAATAAAGGGTATGGCGCCTTGGATGGCCTCGGATTGGGGCAACTCCTTGGTCGGGTGAAGCCAGCACACGCGCACGCCGCGCGCATGCAGGCGCGCCAGCAAGTCGCCCAGCGACTGCGGCGGGTCGGTGTCATAGCCATCGCTAAAGACCAAAAACACATCGCCCCGGCGCAACCAGCGGCCCATGTGCAGGTCCACCGCTTCCTGCAAGCAAGACGCGATGCGCGTGCCGCCGCCAAAGCCAAAGGTCACGGCATTGATTTTTTCTTGCACCCGCGCGCTGCGCTGCTTCATCAGCGGCGTCACTTCGGCCAGCCGGGTATGAAACACAAAGGCCCGCGCTTGCAGCACTTCCACAAAAGCGCGGCTCAGGCGCAGAAAAAATTGGGCATGTACTTCCATGGAGCGGCTGACATCCACCAACACCGCCACCCGTGGCGTGCACCGGCGCGGCTGGGTGCGGTGCAGGGCAATCAGCTCGCCGCCGCTGGCCAGAGCCGCGCGCATGGAGCGGCGCAGGTGCACCGTGCCCGCATGTACATCATGCGCGCGCCTGCGGGTTAGTTGCGTGTGCATGCGCCGCTTGAGCGCGCGCACCAGGGGTTCAAAGCGGTCCAGGTCGCCGGGCAGCCAGTCCGCAAAATCGCGTTCATCGGGCGCAGCATGGCGGCTGGCACCGGCTTGGGCACGCTGGCTTTCGCTGCCCGTCTCGCTGTCGCCCACTGCGGCATCGTCGGCCTGGCCCAGGCTACTTTGCTGCTGGCCAGGTGGCGTGTTGCCCGCTTGCTCTGCCATGTCCTGGTGCATTTGCTGTACCAGTTGCTGTAAATGGCGCGGCTTGTGCTGCAGGCCCGAAGTGCGCGCGGTGCCGCGCACCTTGTGCGGGAACCAAAAGGCCTGGTGCAAGTCCGGGTACTTGGCCCATTGCGCCTGGCTGCCGCTGGCAATCGCGCGCCATAAGGCCTCGGTGCGTTTCCACTGCGCTAGTGGCAGGGCGCTGGCGGCGCGCAGCATCAAATTGATTTCGGCAAAGCCCAAGGCAAAGCCGTGTTCGCGCAAGTAGTGCGCAAAATCGGCCAGTTGCTGGCGCGGGTCGGTCGCGGTGGGCTGCATGACCGCGCCAGTGTTTACTTAAAGCCGCCGGCCACGCCCACGTCCTGGCCGATACGCGGGCCGTCGATCAGCTTGGCCACGCGCTCGGGTGTCACGCCCCACCGGTCGTTGCGCGTCTTCAGGAGCGCGGCTAGCGAATGGCTGAGCAGTGCAGGGTCTTGCGGCAACTCTTGCAGGCCGAGTTTGAAGAGCACGCGCACCCAATCCAGGGTTTCGGCAATGCCCGGCGTTTTGTCCAGGTCTTCTTTGCGCAGGCGCTGTACAAAGGCCACCGATTCTTCCACCAGGCGGCTGGCCGCTTCGGGCACCAGGGTGCGCACAATGTGCATTTCGCGCGCCAGGCTGGGAAAGTCGAGGTAATGAAACAGGCAGCGGCGGCGCAGTGCATCCGACAAATCGCGCGTGCCATTGCTGGTCAGCACCACCAACGGTTTGCTGCGCGCGTGCAAAGTACCTAATTCGGGAATACTGATCTGGTACTCGGAAAGCATCTCCAGCAAAAATGCTTCAAAAGCCTCGTCCGCGCGGTCGATCTCGTCAATCAACAACACGCAAGGCACTTCGCTGCGAATGGCTTGCAGCAAAGGGCGTTGCAGCAAAAACGCTTCGGAAAACAAATTGCTGCGTAAGGCCTCTTGGCCGTTGGCGGTAGCGCCTGCGGCTTCACCTTTAGCGGTATTTGCGGCCCCAGCGCCCGCTTCGGTGAGGCGTATTTCTAGCAACTGGCGGCTGTAATTCCACTCATAGACTGCTTGACCCAAGTCAAGCCCTTCGTAGCATTGCAAGCGCAGTAGCGGTCGGCCCAAAGCGCGCGCGCAGGCAGCGGCGATCGCGGTCTTGCCGACACCGGCCTCGCCCTCGATCAGCATGGGCCGCTCTAGTGACAAAGCCATCCAGACCAGGCTGGCGACATCCTCGTCGGCGATATAGCCAGCGCCAAATAATTGTTCGCGCAAGCCCTGCGGGCTTGGCGGCACCGTCGCCTCAGCCATGCCTTAGGATTTTTTGCCGAACAGGCCGGCAAAAAACTGCTTGATCAAAGACCAGACCAAGCCCAGCGCATTGAACTCGGTCGCGACGACCGGCGCGGCCGGGGCACTAGGCGCGGCTGCACCGGAGCTGGCTGCTTGCGCCTGCGCGCCAGCAGCAGGTGAAGAACCGGCGTCCGCCGCACCCGCAGGCGCACTGGCTTGCAAGGCCTGCGCTTTTTGCGAAAACACCTCGGCAAACTGCGCCAAGATCATGTCGGACACCGAGTTCATCATACGTCCGCCAAACTGGGCGAATTTGCCGTTCACGATCACCGCCGCATGCCCGGCCAGCACGCAGTGGCCGTTCTCGCCAGGTAGCAAAGAGGCGGTTAACTCCATGGACGCGGAAGAGCCGCCTTTGTCCGCGCCTTTGCCAAGCATCTTGAGGGTGTGCGTGGCTGCATCCAGCGCCAAGATTTCAATCGTGCCGGCAAAAGCAGCCACTGCAGGCCCGACCTTCACGCGCACGCTGCCCATGAAGTGGGTGGCGTCAATGTCCTCGGTGATTTGCGCACCGGGCATGCACGTAGCCAGCGCATGCATATCCGACAACACGGCCCAGGCGGCGGGAATACCGGCGCTCACCGGGTATTTCTTTTCAATCACGACTTCCATGCGTGTACTTTCTGCTGTTTAAAAAAAGGAAAAGGGCTGGTGCGCTTGCACGCACCGGCCCCGGGGCTGCGCAATGCAGCGACTCAGGTGTTAACGCCCGATTTTTTGAGCTGCTGCCATACGCGGTAAGCGGTGTGCGGCATATTGAAGTGCGTCACACCCAAGTGCGCAAAGGCATCGACCATGGCGCTGGTAAAAGTGGGGATGCTGCCCACGTGGGGCGACTCGGCCACGCCTTTGGCGCCGATGGGGTGGTGCGGCGAAGGCGTTACCGTGTGGTCGGTTTCCCAATGCGGTGTTTCTACGGCGGTAGGAAGGAAATAGTCCATCAGCGAGTTGCCCTGGATATTGCCTTGCTTGTCAAAAGACAGCAGCTGCCCCATCGCCACGGCATAGCCCTCGGTCAGGCCGCCATGGATTTGGCCTTCGATGATCATGGGGTTAATGCGGGTGCCGCAATCGTCCAGCGCATAGAAGCGACGGATTTTGGTCTCGCCCGTGCCCTTGTCGATGTCCACCACGCACAGGTAAATACCAAAGGGGAAGGTGAAGTTAGGCGGATCGTAGTAATGCACCGCTTCCAGCCCAGGCTCTAGGCCGGGGGGTGGGCTGTTATAAGCGGCCCAGGCGATTTGCGTCATGGTCTTGTACTTGGCGTGGTCGCCGCGCACTTGGAAGCGGTCGATTTCCCACTCCAAATCCGCCTCGCTCACTTCCATCAAATGCGCCGCAATCTTCTTCGCTTTTGCGTGGATTTTGCGTGCCGCCATGGCAATCGCGGCACCGGCTACCGGTGTCGAGCGCGAGCCATAGGTGCCCAGGCCATAAGGCGCGGTGCTGGTATCGCCTTCTTCGACCTGGATGATTTCCGAGGAAATACCCAGCTCGGTGGCGATGATTTGCGCATAGGTGGTTTGGTGGCCTTGGCCTTGCGAAATCGTGCCCATGCGCGCAATCGCGCTGCCCGTGGGGTGGACGCGAATTTCGCAGGAATCAAACATGCCTACACCCAAGATGTCGCATATCTTGGACGGGCCTGCGCCCACCACCTCGGTAAAGGTCACCAGGCCAATGCCCATGAGCGTGGGGCAATTCGGATCGGCGCGTTTGACGGCTTGCTCGGCGCGCAGTGCTTTGTAATCCACGGCATCGAGCACTTTGTCTAGCGCGGTTTGGTAGTCGCCCGAATCGTAGTCAAAGCCAAGTGCTGAGTGGTAGGGAAACTGTTCACGCTTGATAAAGTTTTTCGCGCGGATCTCGGCCTTGTCCATACCCAGTTTTTGCGCCAGCACATCGACCATGCGTTCGACCAGGTACACCGCTTCGGTAACCCGGAAGGAGCAGCGGTAGGCCACGCCACCGGGTGCTTTGTTGGTATAGACGCCATCGACCTTGCAATACGCATTAGCAATGTCGTAGCTGCCGGTGCAGATGTGGAACATGCCCGCCGGGAATTTGGTCGGGTCAGCGCAGGCGTCAAAGGCGCCGTGGTCGGCGATCACATTGGTGCGCAGTGCCAGGATTTTGCCGTCGGCGGTGGCGGCCAGTTCACCACTCATGTGGTAATCCCGCGCAAAGCCGGTGGAGGATAAATTCTCGATGCGGTCTTCCACCCACTTGACCGGACGGCCCAGCACGATAGAGGCCACGATGGCGCAGACATAGCCGGGGTAAATCGGCACTTTGTTGCCAAAACCGCCGCCGATGTCGGGCGAGACGATGCGCACCTTCGATTCGGGAATGCCCGAGAGCATGGACACCACGGTGCGCACAATATGCGGCGCCTGGCTGGTGAGGTAGGTGGTCAGTTCGCCGCGGATCGGGTCGAAGGACGCCACCGCGCCGCAGGTCTCTAGCGGGCAGGGGTGCACGCGCGGGTAATGCATGTCTTGCGATACCGTCACGGCGGCGCTGGCAAACACCGCATCGGTCGCCGCTTTGTCGCCCGCTTCCCAGGTAAAGATGTGGTTGTGGTGGTAGCGCTTGCCGTGCGCGCCTTCGGTTTTGCCGGCCAGGTCTTCGCGCAATACCGGTGCGCCGGGTTTGAGCGCTTCAAACGGGTCCACCACGGCTTCGAGTTCTTCGTATTCCACTTCCACGGCTTCTACGCCATCGGCCGCGCTGTAGCGGTCTTCGGCGATCACTACCGCTACTTCTTGCATCTGGAAGTGCACTTTTTCATCGGCCAACACCGCTTGTACATCACCGGCCAAAGTGGGCATCCAGTGCAGTTTGAGCGGCTTCAAATCGTCAGCGGTCAAGACGGCGATCACGCCCGGAATCTTGAGTGCGGCTTCTTTGTTGATGCGCTTGATGCGCGCATGCGCCACCGAAGCGCGCACGATGTCCATATGCACCATGCCGGGCAGCTTGATGTCATCGACGTAATTGCCCTTGCCTTGGATAAAGCGGGCGTCTTCCTTGCGCAGGCGTGAATCGCCCATGCCCATCAGGGCTTTTTCGCGGTCACTTAAGGGTGCGTTCATGAAGGTCTCCTTCGGTAGGTTGTTTTAAGCGGCGACGGATTGGGCATCGCGCAGCGTGGCTGCCGCATGCAAAACCGCTTTGACGATGTTTTGGTAGCCGGTGCAGCGGCACAAATTGCCCGACATGCCCACGCGCACTTCCTGCTCGGTGGGGTTGGGGTTGTCTTGCAACAGGCGGTAAGCGCGCATCAGCATGCCCGGTGTGCAAAAGCCGCATTGCAGGCCATGTTCTTTGTAAAAACCGTCTTGCAGCGCATGCAACACGCCGCCGCTGGCCAGGCCTTCAACGGTTTTGACTTCGCTGCCTTCGCACTGCACCGTCAGGTGCGTGCAGGACTTGACCGACTGGCCGTCAATGTCCACGGTGCAGGCGCCGCAATGGCTGGTCTCGCAGCCGATGTGCGCGCCAGTCAGGTTCATTTTTTCACGCAGAAAGTGGACCAGCAGCGTGCGCGGCTCGACCGCCTCCTCCACTTGTTTTCCATTGACGTGTAGGGATACGATTTTTTTGCTCATAGCAGGGTTCTCCAGATCGGGTGGGTTTAGGCGCAGCGGGCTGCAGCGGCACGGATGGCGCGTTTGCACATCTCACCGGCCATGGCGGTTTTGTATTCCACATCCCCGCGCAGGTCTTCGGCCGGGTCGCAAATAGAGCGCACCGCAGCGGCGGCCAGGCTAATAGTGGCGTCGGTCAGGGGCTGGCCCACCAGGGCTGCCTCAGCGGCGGTGGCGCGCAGCGCGGTGGGCGCCACATTGGTCAGGCCAATGCTGGCATGCGTTACTTTGCCAGCAGCCATGCGCAAGATGACGGCGGCCCCAGCAGTGGCCCAATCGCCGGTTTTGCGCTTGAGCTTTTGGTAGGCGTAGCCCGTGCCAGCGGCAAAGGGCGCGACCAGGATGGCGGTGAGGATTTCGTCTTCGGCCAGCGCGGTCATATAGGTCCCGTGGAAAAAGTCCACCGCTTTGACCTGGCGCGTGCCCTTGGGGCCTTGCAATTCAAAGGTGGCATCCAGCGCCATAGCGATGGCCGGATGGTCATTGCCCGGGTCGCCGTGGGCGATGTCGCCGCCGATGGTGCCCCGGTTGCGCACCTGCGGATCGGCGATCAGCAGTGCCGCTTCAGGCAGCAGGGGCAGGTGTTTTTGTAAGAGGGGCGAGGCGATCAGTTCGTTCTCGCTGGTCATGGCGCCGATGCGGATCACGCCGCCGCTTTCGCTGATGCCGCGCAATTCGGGGATGCGGTTGATGTCGATCAGCGTGCCCGGCTGCGCAAAACGCAGCTTCATCATGGGCAGCAGGCTGTGACCGCCTGCCAGCAGCTTGGCGTCGTCGCCCAGACTGGAGAGCAGGGAAATGGCCTCCGCGATGGTGCGCGGGGCATGGTAATCAAATGCCGGTGGGATCACGTTGTCTCCTTCTTTACTTGGTGGCGCGAAAAAACTATCACAGCACAATGTAGCGAGGCCTTGCGCATTTGCGCAGGGAAAACAATCAAGCGGTGCGATTCCCGCACGAAGTGCAGGTGCGTTGCACGAATCTGTCAGTGGCTGTTTTTGACCGGCACCGTGTCCGTCAGGCCAAGCTGGTCGAGCAGCTTGCCCATGCTGGAACGCGCCACCGGTATTTCTACCGGTGTTGAACCCATCATGCGCAGCGACATGCGTCCGTCGTCACGCACGATTTCATCGACCTGCGCCAGGTTGACGATGTAGCTGCGGTGCACGCGCAAAAACAGATTGGGGTCCAGGCGGCTTTCCAGATCGCCGATGGTGATATTGCAAAACTGCCCGCCTTGCGCGGTATGCACCCAGGTGTAATGGCCCTCGGAACGGATAAAGGCTACGCTGGGCACGTCTACCAGCATCACCCGGTTTTGCTTGATGGTGGGGATTTTGCGCAGTTGGCGTTTTTCACTGGCATCCGCGCCTTTGCGCTTGGCGGTGCTGCTGCCTTCTTTGCTCACCACTTCGGTGATGTCATAAAACACCAGCGTGTAACCGGTGGTGGCGCCCTGCATATCGCCGATTTTCGATACCTTGATCAGCAATACCCGCTCCGGGATATTGATCATCATCGCCATGGGCGGCGCATTGTTGACTGGGCATTCGGCCTGGCCGAGTAAAAACGTCACCTTGGCTTTGGCCGCCTCCGGGTGGAAGTCGGTCACGATTTTGCCAAAGGGCAATTTGTCCTGCACCGGCAGCGCGCGGCGTGCATAGTCGTTCATGCCCACCACATGCAAGGTATTGTCCAGGTGCACCACGCCCACATCAAAACGCTCCAATAAATACAACCATGAGCTGGATGCAGCTACAGCGCTTTGATCGGCGGGGAAGGGGCAGCTTTTGCTCATAGCGTTTTAACTTATGGGTTCGGTCCAACTATGCCTAGGCGCTTCTCGTGCCGCCAAACGGAAATTCATGCAATGCAAGCGCGCTTCGTTCACCAGTCTGCGCGAAGTCTGGCAGATCGCTACAGTGCGATAGATGAACGCCTGCATGCGAACCATAGCCTACTGGCACGTCTCGTGCACAGGGAAGGGCACTTTTACAGACTCCGGCCCCGGTGGTTATGGGGTTTTCCCCTATGCGCACGGCTGCAAGCCTGGAGGCCACGCATGAAAACCGCACCCCATTGGTTGGCACGCGGTGCCGGTTCGGCGGCTATCACGCCAGGCGTGTTGCTGCTTGCGGTTGGCGCCACTTTATGGGGTTTGGGCGTGCCCGGCGCCATCCCCGGTTTGTCGCAAGCGACCGTTATTCTGGTATCGCTGGTATTGGTGGCGGCGGGCTGCGCGGCTTTGTCGCTGGTGCGGCCACAGCGCGCGGGCTTGTCGCCGCCCTACATCATGTTGTCTTTAGGTTTTGGCGGCATGCTCATCGGCTTGCTGGTCGATGTGCTGCAAGCGGGCCCGGCCCGTTTGGCCAGCCTGTGTGCCCAGGCCGCGTCCCTGGATTTTTTCGATAGCCTGCAACTGCATATGGCGTTTTTGCCGGCCATGCATGCGGGTATGCTCACCGGTGGCCTGCTGGCCATTCCCAGCCTGCGCCTTTTGCGCCAGCATTGCGGGCGCTATTTGTGCTCGGTGCTGACGCAAAACCTGCTCTGTTCGGGCTGGATGTTGCTGGGAATGACGGCTGGAGCCATATGGTTGGTACGTTGGCAAGTTGCCCTGGGCAACTCCAGCGTCACCGCCATGCTCGGCGGTATGTTTGTCGGAATGACCTGGGGCATGGTGGTGAGCGTGGCCTTGTACCGCGCTTTTTTCGCCTGGCGTTTGCGCGCACAACCCTGGGAGTAGGGCATGGACAGCTTGGATTTACGGGTGCTCGGTGATGCACTCGATTGGCACCGCACGGGCCATGCGGTCACGCTGGTCACCGTGGTGCAAACCTGGGGCAGTGCCCCGCGCCCGCCCGGCGCGCTGCTAGCGGTGCGGGACGACGGTCGCGTCAGCGGTTCGGTTTCGGGCGGCTGCGTCGAAGAAGACCTCATTGCCCGTACCAAAGCCGCCTTTGGCGCGCTGGCCGCTTCCACCGTGCCCAGTGGCGCGGGCGCGGCTCTGCCCAGCGAAATTGTCTATGGTGTGAGCAAGGAAGAAGCAGCGCGATTTGGCTTGCCTTGTGGCGGCACCTTGCTCTTGGTACACGAGCCCTTGGTGGACAACACTTGGATTGCCGACTTGCTGGACCGCACCGCCCGCCACCAGTTGGTTACCCGCAGCCTGAGTATGGCCAGCGGCGTGGTGACGCTATCGGGCGCGCAGCGCGGCCAGGTGCTGGCCTACGACAGCGCAGTGTTGCAGACCGTGTTCGGCCCCAAATGGCGCTTGCTGCTGATCGGCGCGGGCCAGTTGTCGCAGGCCGTAGCGCAGATCGCCGGGCTGTTGGATTTTGAAGTACTGGTCTGCGACCCCCGCGAGGAATACGCCGCCGGTTTGGATATGGTGGGTGTGCAGCGCCTCATGGGCATGCCCGACGACGTGGTGCGCGAGATGCTGCCCGACGCCCACACCGCCATCGTCGCCCTCACGCACGACCCCAAGCTAGACGACATGGCGCTCCTGGAAGCGCTCAAGTCCGATGCTTTTTATGTCGGCGCCCTGGGCTCTTCCCGCACCCAGGCCACGCGCAAGCAGCGCCTGGCCGAACACTTCGACATGACAGAAGAAGAGTTGGCGCGACTGCATGGCCCGGTGGGCTTGAAGTTAGGGGCGAAGACGCCAGCGGAAATAGCGGTCTCCATCCTGGCCGAAATCGTGCAGGTGAAAAATGCGGAGATGGCCAGCAACAACAGCGCTTCGTCCTGCGCCGCGCCGCAAATACCTGCGGGCTAGTCGGCCCCCGCCATCACGTGGCCCATGCGCACCGGGCCGCCGGTCTGCCAGGCCGGGTTCCAGCCAGGGGCCGCTTCGGGCAGCAACAGCACCACGGTGGAGCCCAGCAAAAAGCGGCCCATTTCCTCGCCCTGCGCTAGCTGTACCTGACCGGCGGGGTAGTCATGGCGGCTGATACTTCCGGTGCGCGGCGGGTTCACCACGCCATGCCACGCCGTGGCCATGCTGCCGACAATGGTGGCGCCCACCAGCACCAACACCATAGGCCCGTGCGCGGTGTCAAACACACAGACTACACGCTCATTGCGCGCAAACAGGCCTGGCACGCCGCGCGCCGTGGTCGGGTTGACCGAAAACAAATCGCCCGGCACATAGACCATCTGGCGCAGCGTGGCGGCGCAAGGCATGTGGATGCGGTGGTAATCGCGCGGGCTCAGGTACAAAGTGGCAAAACTGCCTTGGGCGAACTGCGCTGCCAGCGCGCTGTCGCCGCCCACCAGGGCGGTAGCGCTGTAGCTATGGCCTTTGGCCTGGAATATTTGCCCGTGGTCGATGGCGCCAAACTGGCTGATAGCCCCGTCCACCGGGCACAGCCAGCGCGCCGCTGCCAGCGGGCGGGCGTCGCTGCGCAGTGCGCGGGTAAAAAAATCGTTGAAATGGGCGTAAGCGGCGATGTCCGACTGCGCGGCTTCGGCCATATCCACCTGGTATTTGTTGACGAACCAGGCAATCAGCCGGGTAGTGGCTGGGCCCCAGCGCCGGGTGGCGACCCAGCCGCCAAAGGCGGTGAGAGCCTGCTTGGGCAGAAGGTATTGCGGCCACACCGCGCTGCGCGCCGCCCATCGGTCTGCCATTGCCTCTCCAGCTTGAATAAAAAGTGTGCCCTTTGACGCAGTTTGTCAGCCCTGCGTAAAGCGGCGGATTATAGTTAGCGACTCTTATGAGCACTGCACGCATCCCCCCCATCCAATGCCTGCTGACATTCGAGGCCCTGGCCCGCTTGCGCAGCGTCACCCAGGCCTCCGAAGAACTCTGCGTTACGCCCAGCGCCGTCAGCCACCG
>CAMBNY010000006.1 GCA_945869165.1 Comamonas sp. lk
TTAGCACCACCACGGGCGAGTCGAATAACGACCATGATTCATCCTTTGGGGAGATTGAAATGAGTTTCAACCATAAAATTCGGAGTTGAGACACGCAACTGACCACCCGGCCAGTGACACTCAGAATAGCCCTCGATTATATCTTTTCCCAAACCATGCCCCTTATCCGCCCCAGCACGGACGCCGACCTGGCGGCCATCACCGGTATTTACCGCCACCATGTGCTGTACGGAACAGGCACTTTTGAAATCGATCCGCCCAGCGAAGCAGACATGCAAGCGCGGCGCGCGGACGTGCTATCCAAGGGGCTGCCCTACTTGGTTTTGGAGGACATGGGGGAAGTCGCCGGGTTCGCCTATTGCAACTGGTTCAAACCCCGCCCCGCCTACCGCTTTTCAGCCGAAGACTCGCTGTACCTGAGCCCGCAGGTGGCTGGCAAGGGCTGGGGACGCATGTTGTTGAGCGAACTGATGTCCGGCGCAGAACGCGCCGGTGTGCGTAAGCTCATTGCCGTCATCGGTGATTCGGGCAACCACGCCTCCATCGGGGTGCACAGCGCTTGCGGCTTTGTACACGCAGGCGTTCTGAGCGCTTGCGGCTGGAAGTTTGAGCGTTGGCTTGATGTGGTGCTCATGCAATGCACGCTGGGCGCGGGTGACCGGCATCCGCCGGGTTAACTTGCGCGCCAAGCGTCGGGAACTGACAAAGACGCGAACAACGACAATGCGCGCTATGAAAAACAAAACCCTGGCTGTCTGGCTCACCTTGGTACTTGGCTCCTTTGGCTTGCAGCGCGTTTACCTGGCAGGACGCTATGACCGCTGGGCTTGGCTGAGCCTGTTGCCCTCCCTGGTCGGTTGGTATGGCGTGGTGCGTGCCCGCACCTTGGGCTTGGATGACATGTGGAGCTGGATCCTGATTCCCTTTGGCGGCTTCGCGCTGGCCGCGTCTGCGCTGGTGGCCATCCGGTATGGGCTGATGGACACGGCAAGCTGGAATGCGCGCTTTAACCAGCAGGCTGATCCGGAAGACGCCGCAGGCCAGAGCAACGGCCTCACGGTGCTGGGCTTGGGGGCTTCGCTGATGGCTGGCACCACGGTGCTGATGGCCACGATTGCCTTTAGCTTTCAGCGCTATTTTGAATTTACAGTCTGACGAGGAAGCTGAGGCGTGCAGGGCTCTTCGAATCGGCTAGTAAATGCTGGGTCAGCGCGATACTAAACTGCCCGATATGCCTGTTTCTAAAGCTTTTTTCCTGGCTAAGAGTCCAGACTTATCAGCGTTTGCTACTTGGGTGCTGCAAGGGCAGACGCTAGCCCAGGCGCCCCAGACGGCGCGCCGCTCAGGCCACCGCTCAAATGGTTTACGCTAAAGTCAGGCGATGTTTAGCGGACTTTTCGACTACTTTGAATCACGGGTTTCCGCTACATCGAGCCCTCCCCCGCAGACGCCACCCAAGGGCCTGATCGCCTTTTACTGGCACTTTTTACGCCAGTCGCGCGCCTTGTTTCTCGCCATGTTGCTTAGCTGCCTTTTGGTGGCGCTCAGTGACACCGTCATGCCGCTCTTGATAGGCAAATTGGTAGGGCTGATGATGGCGACGGATCGGGAAGCCGCCTTGCGCGAGGCGGGACCCATGCTGGGCATGATGATGGTTTTCCTGTTGGTATTGCGGCCGGCGGCTTTGCTATTTGACAGCCTGCTGCGCTTTAACGCCGTGATGGGGGCCTTTACCAGCTTGGTGCGCTGGCAAAACCACTGGCATGTGGTGCGCCAAAGTTGGCCGTTTTTCCAGGACGACTTTGCCGGCCGCATTGCCAACCGGGTGATGCAAACCGGCAACTCGCTGCGCGAGAGCGCAGTCTCGGGTGTGCGCGCGGTGTGGTACATCCTGATATACGGCCTGACCACCGTGGTGCTGATGTGTCTGTCCGATTGGCGCCTGGCGATTCCAACGATTTGCTGGTTTGCGGCTTACATTGGTTTTTTGTACTACTTTGTGCCGCGTATGCGGGACTTGTCCAAGCTCAGCTCCGAGCAACGTTCGCGGGTGGTGGCACGGGTGGTGGACACCTATACCAATATCCTCACTGTCAAGCTGTTTGCTAGGCCCAGTGACGAAGACCGGCATGTGCAGGATGTCATCCAAACGCATATGCACGCGGTGTCTAAACACATGCGCTTGGTGACTTTGTTCATTTTCACTTTGTGGATGATGAACGCCTTATTGCTCGTCGCCACAGCCGCAGTAGGGCTCTATTTATGGCAAGCGAACGCTCTGGACGTGGCTACCTTTGCGACTGCGCTGCCGCTGGCCTGGCAGATCACCACAGCGGCGGGCTGGGTGTCCTGGGAGGTAGCCGGTATTTTTGAAAACCTGGGCGTGGTGCAAGAAGGTATGGAGACCATTGCGCAGCCCCTGCGCATCACAGACCGGCCCGATGCGCAAGCCCTCGAAGTTCGAAATGGAGAAATTCGCTTCGAAGACTTGAGCTTTGCTTATGAAGGCGGCGCGCAGGTCTTAAAGCATATAGACCTGCATATCCGGCCTGGCGAGCGCATAGGTTTGATCGGTCGCTCCGGGGCAGGCAAGTCCACGCTGGTGCATTTGCTGCTGCGCTTTTTCGATCCGCAGCAAGGTCGCATCCTGATAGACGGACAAGACATTGCCCTCGCTATGCAAGACAGCGTGCGCGAAAACATCGGCATGGTGACACAAGATACCTCGTTGCTGCACCGATCGATTGCAGCCAATATCCGCTACGGCAAACCGCAAGCGACCGATAGCCAGGTAGAGGAGGCGGCGCGCAAAGCGCAGGCCTGGGACTTTATTCAGGGCCTGCAAGACATGAAGGGACGCAAGGGGCTGGATGCGCGCGTTGGCGAGCGCGGCGTCAAACTATCGGGCGGCCAGCGCCAGCGCATCGCGATTGCACGGGTGATTTTGAAAGACGCGCCGATTTTGATTCTGGACGAGGCCACCTCCGCTTTGGACAGCGAAGTGGAGATGGCGATCCAGGAGCAATTGCTGGGCATGATGGACGGCAAAACCGTGATTGCGATTGCCCACCGCTTATCGACGATTGCGCGCCTGGACCGCCTGGTGGTGCTGGACGAAGGTCGCATCGTAGAAAGCGGAACCCATGCGGAACTGCTGGCGCACGGTGGCCACTACGCTGCGCTGTGGGAACGCCAATCTGGCGGATTTTTGCCTGACGACTTGCCCGAGGCGAAACCAGCGCAAGCGCCGCCAGAGCCTGCGCACGCCTAAGCAAGGTCTGCACAAGCGCGTCATCGCGAGGAGCGCAGCGACGCGGCGATCCATAAATGCTTGGTTGGCAAGCCAAAATGGATTGCTTCGCTGCCCTCGCAATGACGGATTTGCACTTATGCAGAGCTTCCCTCAGGGCGAAGACGGCATGCAGGCGGCGATTTGCGAGAATGCGCACCGACCTTCACAACTATGGCGCCCGCTGCATGACCCCCTCTCCTATTCCCCTGCCCGACCGCTTGTCAATTGACCCGCAAAGCAAACACTATGTCGCTGCGGTGTTTGAACACGATATCGGCATCCGCTTTAACGGCAAAGAACGCCACGATGTGGAGGAATACTGCATCAGCGAACGCTGGATCAAAGTGGCGGCGGGCAAGGCGCGTGACCGCAAAGGCAAGCCTTTGATGATTACGCTCAAGGGCGCAGTCGAGGTGTATTACCGCGACGCTGCGCCGGAAGCGACTCAGGGCTGAAAGTCAATGAGCGCTAAGCCCCGCCTGTGCCGCTAAATGCAAGTGGACGGTTAGCGTGGCCTAAGGTTTGAGCGCCGGGCTGAAAGCCATCAAGCTCAAAATTTCAAACAGCATTTGCGCGCCCGCTTGGGCGGTATTGGTACTCGGGTCGTATTGCGGCGCCACTTCCACTACGTCGCCGCCGCAAATATGCAGGCCCTTGAGGCCATGGAAAATCGCCAAGGCCTCGCGCGTGCTGAGGCCGCCGATTTCGGGCGTTCCGGTGCCCGGCGCATAGACCGGGTCCAGGCCATCGACATCAAAGCTCAGGTAAGTCGGGCCATCGCCCACGACCTGGCGGGCTAATCGAACAATTTCAGGGATGCCCATAGCCGCCACTTCCTCTGCATGAATAACCGTCATGCCCGCGTCTTTAGAAAACTCCCAGAGGTATTCCGAGGAACCGCGGATCCCGATCTGAATACAGCGCGTAGGGTCTAAAACGCCATCGAGCACCGCCAGACGGAAGGGGCCACCGTGATGGAAACGCGTCTGGTCAAACTCGCCACCGGTGTCGCAATGCGCGTCGATATGCACCATGCCCAGCGGCTGCTTGGCACCCAGCGCTTTCATGATCGGGTAAGTAATCGAATGGTCGCCACCCACCGTCAAAGGCAGCACGCCTTGCGCTGCGATATGCCGGTACCACAGCTCCAGATCTTCTATGCACAAAGGCAAACTGTAGCGGCTGCGAAAAGGCACATCACCCACATCGCCCACGCGCAGCGCGTGCACCGGAGCCACGTCCAGCACATGGTTGTAGGGCCCGATGCGCTCTATCGCACGCAGGGCGCGCGGCCCAAAGCGCGCGCCGGGCCGGTTGCTGGCGCCCAGGTCCATGGGCGCGCCCATGAGCGCCACTTGCAAATTTCCAAAATCAGGCGCTTTGGGGTCCACCGCGAAGGCCAGCGCGGACAACAAAGTGGGAATGCCGCTATAGGGCGCGGCGCGTGTGCCGCCTTCCGAAAAAATCGTCTGCGCCACTTTCTGAAAACGCGGGTCGTGCATATCGGCTGCGCTGCCGCTGTATTTGCTGCGTAGGTGTTCCAGTTGTTCAGGGCTTAGCGGCATAGGTCATCCTCGAAATCATTTTGCAAGTGGGTGTGTGCCATCCTACCCAAACCCCACGCCAGGGATGGCGCAAACCAGGAGCTGCGTGTCAATCCACCTGCAATTGCAAAGAAGGGATAGGCGCGTCGAACTCGGCGCGCCAGGTCTGACCGGCTTGCACCGGCAGCGCATCGGTCCAAGTACCGGTGGTAACCACATCGCCGGGGCGCAATGACGGGGCACCGGGGCAGGCGTGCAATGCGGCCACAAAGTGGTGCAAGGCCTGCAAGGGGCTGTCCAGCACCAAACTGCCTTGGCCTTGCAATTGCACCTTGCCATCGCAAACCAGGCGTACGCTGCTGGCAGCCAGACGCTGGATTAGTTCTGCCGCATTGGCGGCAAAGCTGCGCACGGCAAGCCGCTGGCCCACAACCAGGCGCCCATGCAAACCACCGTCGGCCACGGCATCGGGGGCCTTGAATTTCCAGTTCGGCAAATGGGCCTGCACCAATTCAAAACCGGGCGCCAGCCATTCGATAGCATCGAACAAGTCTTCCAAAGTGGCTTCAGGCGCTGGCGTGTGCCGCATCCCGAATACGATTTCCGGCTCAATGCGCGGCTGGCACAGGCCGCTCGCCGACAAGCGGCCCTCGCCTTCGCAACACTGCAAGGTGCTGTCGTACACCGTGCCCCAGATGGGCGCATAGACGTCGTAAATGGGCCAGATGCTGCGGTTGGTAAAGCCGAGTTTGAAACCGCACGCTTTTTCTCCGCGAGCCAGGCGCAAGCTTCGTAAGGCCAGCGCGTCTTGGTAGGCGGCGGCTAGGGTGTAGGCCGGGTCCGTCGAAGGGGCGGCGGGCCACAAGGCGGCGCTGTCGTAGTGCTGCAAAAGCGATTCAGGGGCCATGGCGGGTACGGGATGAAGTGGATTGAAAGCGCAGTCTAAGCGCCACGCCTGATCAAGGGAGCAAGTAGTTGCACAAGCTGCAGCGTATGGAGGTCACGCAGTGAGGGCCGTCGGCAAAGGCGACATCGGATAATTACCGTATACCGATTGATTCGGGGAAAGTCCACAACACGCCAGTTGCTTCAGAATAAATATTGTCTTTCTCTGCGCGTAGCAGCGTAAGGTCGCTGGAAGCAAGCCCGCTTCCAGCGTAAATCAGATACGCACAGATCGCCACGTCGCTGCGCCTCTTGCGATAGCGCAAGTTTGCAAACCTTCCTAAGCCTAAAAAATGCCTTTTGCCACCTGCCAAGACGGTACCCGCCTCTATTACCAATGCCAAGGCCAGGGGCCTGCGCTGCTGCTATTGGCCGGGCAGTCTTGCGACCACCGCGAATGGGACCATGTAGCCGCCGATTTTGCAGCGCATTTCCAGGTCATCGTTTGGGACTACCGGGGCACCGGCCAGAGCGACAAGCCGAAAAAGCCGGCCTACAGCACACGCGGTTTTGCACAGGATGCGGTGGCGGTGCTGGACGCTTGCGGCCTGGCGCGGGCGCATGCCTACGGCATCTCCATGGGCGGGCGCGTGGCGCAATGGCTGGCCATCGACTTTCCTGAGCGCGTAGGAGCCTTGGTACTGGGGGCGACAACGCCGGGCAAACAGGGTGTGGCGCGCCCGGCCAGCGTAGACAAGGCCTTGCGCAGCAATGACCGCCAAGCTTTGCTGGAGACTTCGTTCACACCCGCCTGGGTGGCACAAAACCGCGCGCTGGTGGAGGAAATCGCCGCGCTCTGGAATGCGCCACTACCGCCACATGCGCGACGCCTGCATTACCAAGCCAGCCAGGCGCACGATGCCTGGGACGCGCTGGAGTACGTCAGCGCGCCCACACTGGTCATCCACGGCAGCGACGACGAGGTGAACCCTGCTGCCAATGCCCACTTGCTGGTGCAGCGCATTGCGGGCGCGCAGTTGCACCTGATCCCCGGCGGGCGCCATGGCTATTTCGAAGAAATGCGCGAATCCTCTTTTGCGACAGTGAGCGATTTTTTGTTGGCGCATCCCATCACGGCATAGGCACGGCACCCACCGCGCGCTAGACGTAAAAAAGCCCGCCCGGTGTCCACATTGCTGCGGGCCAAACCGGTAGGGCTTGGTGCTGGGGATTAAGCCGTTACACCCTTGGCCACTTCCGCGTATTCCTCCAACTTGTCGAAGTTGAGGTACTGGTAGATCTGGCTGCTGTCTTTGTTGATCACACCCATGTTCTCGGCGTATTCGGCGACGGTGGGGATACGGCCCAGCTTGGACGCAATCGCCGCCAACTCGGCCGAGGCTAAATACACATTGGTGTTTTTGCCCAGACGGTTAGGGAAGTTGCGGGTGGAGGTGGAGACCACGGTCGCGCCTTCACGTACCTGCGCCTGGTTGCCCATGCACAGCGAGCAGCCGGGCATTTCGGTGCGCGCACCGGCAGCGCCAAACACGCCGTAGTGGCCTTCGCGGGTGAGTTCGGCAGCGTCCATCTTGGTCGGCGGGGCAATCCACAGCTTGACCGGGATATCGCGCTTGCCTTCGAGCAATTTAGAAGCAGCGCGGAAATGCCCGATATTGGTCATGCAGGAACCGATAAACACTTCGTCAATGTGGGTACCTGCCACATCGGACAGCAGCTTGGCGTCGTCCGGGTCATTGGGGCAGCAGAGCACTGGCTCTTTGAGTGCGTTGAGGTCAATCTCAATCACGGCGGCGTACTCGGCATTTTTATCGGCTTCGAGCAACTCGGGTTTGTCCAGCCAGGCTTGCACTTTCTGGATGCGACGCTCCAGGGTGCGCTTGTCGGCGTAGCCATCGGCAATCATGTTCTTCATTAGCACGATATTGCTGGTCAAGTATTCCTTGATCGGCGCGGGATTGAGCTTGACGGTACAACCAGCGGCTGAACGCTCGGCCGACGCATCGGACAACTCAAAAGCCTGCTCTACTTTCAGATCGGGCAAACCTTCGATCTCCAAGATACGGCCTGAGAAGGCATTGACTTTGCCGGCCTTGGCAACGGTCAGCAAGCCCGCTTTGATGGCATACAAGGGAATGGCGTGCACCAAATCACGCAGGGTGATGCCAGGCTGCATTTTTCCTTTGAAGCGCACCAACACCGACTCGGGCATGTCCAGGGGCATGACGCCGGTGGCAGCGCCGAAGGCCACTAGGCCGGAGCCTGCGGGGAAAGAAATGCCTATAGGGAAACGGGTATGGCTGTCGCCACCCGTGCCCACGGTGTCGGGCAACAACAAACGGTTGAGCCAGGAGTGAATCACACCGTCGCCCGGACGCAGCGAAACACCGCCACGGTTGCTGATGAACGCGGGCAGCTCGCGGTGGGTTTTGACGTCCACCGGCTTGGGATACGCGGCGGTGTGGCAGAAGGACTGCATCACCAGGTCGGCGCTAAAGCCCAGGCAGGCGAGGTCTTTGAGTTCGTCGCGCGTCATCGGGCCGGTGGTGTCTTGCGAGCCCACAGTAGTCATGCGCGGCTCGCAGTAGGTGCCGGGACGCACGCCCTGCCCTTCGGGCAAGCCCACCGCGCGGCCCACCATTTTTTGGGCTAGCGTGAATCCAGCCTGGGTCGCAACAGGCGGCTTAGGCAGGCGGAACTGGGTGGAGGCTGGCAAGCCCAAAAACTCACGCGCTTTGGCGGTGAGCGAGCGACCAATGATCAAGTTAATCCGTCCACCGGCGCGCACTTCGTCCAGCAGCACTTCGCTCTTAAGGTGGAACTCGGTGACCACTTCGCCGTTGCGCAGCAGTTTGCCGTCGTAAGGTAAAACGTCGATGACATCGCCCATCTCCAGCTTGCTGACATCTACCTCAATAGGCAAAGCGCCCGAGTCTTCTTGGGTATTGAAAAAGATAGGGGCAATCTTCCCGCCCAAGGTAACGCCGCCGAAGCGCTTGTTGGGTACAAAAGGAATGTCCTGGCCAGTAGCCCAGATCACGCTGTTGGTGGCGGACTTGCGGCTCGACCCGGTGCCCACCACATCGCCTACGTAGGCGACCAAATGGCCTTTGGCCTTAAGTTCATCGATGAACTTCATCGGACCACGCTTGCTTTCTTCCTCGGGCTTAAAGGCCGCGCCCTCGCGCGAATTTTTCAGCATGGATAGGTAGTGCAGCGGAATGTCCGGGCGGCTCCAGGCGTCGGGCGCGGGGGACAAATCGTCGGTATTGGTCTCGCCAGGCACTTTGAACACCGTGACGGTAATTTTGTGCGGCACTTCCGGGCGCTCAGTAAACCACTGGGCATCGGCCCAGCTTTGCATCACGTCTTTGGCCTGCACATTGCCCGCACTGGCTTTGAGGGAGACATCATGGAAAAAGTCAAACATCAGTAAGGTCTTTTTCAAGGCCTTGGCAGCGACCGCTGCTACCTCGGCATCGTCAAGCAAATCGATCAGCGGTTTGACGTTGTAGCCCCCGACCATGGTGCCCAGCAATTCGGTGGCTTTAGTTTTGGAGATCAAGCCCACGCTGATATCGCCATGGGCGACAGCGGCGAGAAACGAGGCTTTGACTTTGGCTGCATCGTCCACGCCCGGTGGCACGCGATGCGTAAGCATGTCCATCAGATACTGCGCATCGGCGGCCTTAGGGCCTTTGATCAGCTCGATCAATTCGGCGGTTTGCTTAGCGTCCAGGGGCAAGGGGGGAATGCCCAGCGCGGCGCGTTCGGCGACATGGCTGCGGTATGCGTCTAACATGTGAATTACTCCTTCTTGATTCAAACAAAATAGTGACGCACCGGCTGCGGCAAAACCACAGCGGTGCGGTGGGCGCGTTCTAGCACCTGCCAAAAATAACGGTAGCTGGCGCGATCGTGTAACTGGCCATCGACGGCGATGGGGGCCCAATCTTGCTGCGCGGCAGCGTGCACTATGGCAGCGGCTTGCTCAACCTCGTCGCCACTGGGGGCAAAGCCGCGCAAGATGGGGCGAATCTGGTCCGGGTGGATGCTCCACATACGCGTAAAACCAAAGGCCTGCGCAGCCTGACGCGCCGCCGCTTCAATCGCCACCGTATCGCGCAATTCGGTCACCACGCAATGCGAAGGCACTTTGCCATGCGCGTGGCAGGCGCTGGCAATTTCCATTTTTGCGCGCAACACCAATGGGTGGTGAAACTGGTCCAATGCAGCGCCGGGCCCGCCTAGGGCCATGGCCGAAGCCGGTATGGCGCCGCCATGGGCGGATACAAAATCCATCAAGCCAAAACTCATCGATTGCACACGCGGGTGCGCCGCAATATCAAAGACCTGATGCAGTGCTGCGGGCGACTCGATTAACACATGGATAGGCAAGCGAATGGCCCCGGCATGTGAATCGATATGAGCCAGAGCCTGATCTACCTGCGCACGCGATTCCACTTTGGGCAGCATGACAAAGGCTAATTGCCCGGCAGCGCCGCCAACTATGGTTTGCACATCTAAAGCAAAGGCAGCGTGATCGACCGGGTGCAGTCGCACACCGATCCGCACTTTTTCGCCTTGAGCTGCACTCGGGCTTTGAAACTCGTGCAACAAGTCAGTTACGGTACGCGCCTGCTCTAGCTCGGCGCCGGTGGCCGCGCCGTCTTCGCAGTCCAGCGTCACGTCAAAAACGCAAGCGCCCATTTCTTGGGTGAGCTGGGCTTGCAATTGCAAACTCTTGCGCATGCGCGCCGGCACCCCGCTGTAATGGTCGCACACCGGCAAAGCATGCATGCCGGCCTGCGGCCCTAAGAGGATGTGGCGGGGGTGGGACATGGTCCATGCACGCGGCTGGCGGCACCGCAAAGGGCGCGCCAGCGCGCAATTGGCTTAGAGCAAATGGGCTACGCCAGCTTGCTCGTCTTGCAATTCCTTGAGCGTTTTATTGATGCACTCCTGGCTGAAAGCATCGACCGGCAGATCGTGCACGACTTTGTATTCACCACCTTCGCAGGTCACAGCGAAACCAAACATGGTGTCTTTGGGGATGCCGTATTGGCCGTCCGACGCAATGCCCATGGTGACCCATTTGCCCTGGGTGCCCAGCGCCCAATCGCGCATGTGGTCGATGGCGGCATTGGCAGCGGAAGCGGCCGAGGACACACCGCGTGCGGCGATGATGGCCGCGCCGCGCTTGCCCACGGTCGGCAAAAAGGTATTGGCATTCCAGTCATGGTCGTTGATCATGTCTTTAACGCTGTGGCCGGCCACTTTGGCAAAGCGGTAATCGGCGTACATGGTGGGCGAATGGTTGCCCCAGACCACCATGTTCTCGATGTCGGCCACGGCTTTGCCGGTTTTAGCGGCCAGTTGGCTGAGCGCACGGTTGTGGTCCAGACGCAGCATGGCGGTGAAGTTTTTGCGCGGCAGATCGGGCGCGCTTTTCATGGCGATATAGGCATTGGTGTTGGCCGGGTTGCCCACCACCAGCACCCGCACATCGCGGCTGGCAACGGCATTGAGTGCTTTGCCCTGTGCGGTAAAGATTTCGGCATTGACGGCCAGCAACTCGGCGCGCTCCATGCCAGGGCCGCGCGGGCGTGAACCGATTAAGAGCGCGTAATCTACATCTTTGAAAGCGGTCATCGGGTCGCTATGCGCCTCCATACCGGCAAGCAGCGGGAAGGCGCAGTCTTGCAATTCCATCATCACGCCTTGCAAAGCTTGCTGGGCTTTTTCCATCGGAACTTCCAAGAGGCTAAGCACCACCGGTTGGTCTTTGCCCAACATTTCGCCCGAGGCGATGCGAAACAAAATGGCGTATCCGATTTGGCCTGCGGCACCAGTGACGGCAACGCGAACGGGCTTTTTGCTCATAAAAACTCCAAGAATTGTTAAAAAAGGGCGCGAAACGGCTGCAAATTGCTTCGCTATTGCACAGCTAAGCCCGTGCAACAATGGCTCAGAGTTTACCTTGTTTCCCACTCGGGTCAATTGGTCTTATGTCTTATATAAGATATGATTGGCCTCCTTACAAAGGCCCTGACGGGCGACTGTTGACACACTTCCATGACGAATGCCCGCAACCCCAGCCTCGATGCATCCGTAGCGCCAACGGTGGTTGACGCACCGCTTGCCGCCGGTCTGCCATCCGTGCTAGGAACCCCGGCATTTAGTCCGCTGTACCAGCAGATCAAAGGTTTGCTGCTGCAAAGCCTGCAATCGGGCGAGTGGAAATCGGGCGCGGCCATTCCCAGCGAGCTCGAGCTTGCGGCGCGCTACCGCGTCAGCCAGGGTACGGTACGCAAGGCAATTGACGAACTCGCAGTGGAAAACCTGCTGGTGCGGCGCCAGGGCAAAGGCACTTTTGTCGCCACCCATTCCGAACAGCAAGTGCAGTACCGCTTTTTGAAGCTGGTTCCCGACAGCGGTGACCTGGCCAGCGAAGGGCCGGCACAACGCACCATCATCGATTGCAAGCGCCTGCGTGCCAGCGCCGAAGTGGCCCGTGGCTTGGCTATCCGCTCGGGCGATGCCGTGCTGCAAGTGCGCCGGGTGCTGGCCTTTGGCGGCGTGCCTACGATTTTGGAAGACCTGTGGCTGCCCGCAGGCCCCTTCAAAGGGCTGACGGCCGAGCGCCTGCGCGGCTATGACGGCCCGATGTACGCCTTGTTTGAGGCCGAATTCGGGGTGCGCATGGTGCGCGCGGAAGAAAAAATCCGCGCCATCCTGCCTGACCCGCAACAATGCGGCTTATTGGCTGTCCCTGCCGGGACACCGCTGCTCAGCGTAGAGCGCCTGGCCTACACCTACAAGGACACGCCCATGGAGCTGCGCCAGGGCTTGTACCTGACGGACAAACACTTTTACCGTAATGAATTGCACTGAAATAAATGCCCGCCACGCCACGGCCTGCAAGCAGTCTGTCAGATTGGTGCAGTGCAATAGAATTTGGTGGCCCTGAAGTCCGACTCTGCAACTTCGTGCCCCGCTTCACCCCAGGAAACACCCTCCATGTCTGCGCCAGTACCTTCTGCAAGAGCCCCCCGGCCTGAATTTCGCAATATTCACGCTTTCAAGGATTTGCCCAGCTACCGGCTACCCTTGGCGGGCATCGTGTCCATCTTGCACCGGATCAGCGGCGCGCTGATGTTTTTGCTAATGCCTTTCATCATTTGGATGTTTGACACGTCGATTTCTTCTGAAATTTCATTCGCGCGCTTCAAAAGTGTTTTTAACCAAGGCGCAGGCCCCCTGCCCGGCTGGTTCGTCAAATTAGTGGCGCTGGCGCTGATTTGGGCGTTTTTGCACCACCTGATCGCCGGCTTGCGGCATTTATGGATGGACATGCGCCACGCGGTAAGTAAAGAATTCGGTAAAGCTTCCGCCATCTGGACGCTGAGCCTGAGCATCGGTCTGACGATTGCTTTGGGCGCAAAACTGTTCGGTCTGTACTAAGCACCGGCAGCGACTCTTTAAGGAATCTCTTTATGGCCGTAAATTTTGGATCTAAGCGCATCGTCACCGGCGCGCACTACGGGCTGCGCGACTGGCTGGCCCAGCGCGTCACGGCATTGTTGATGGCGATTTTTACGCTGCTGATCGTGCTGCGCTTGGTGTTTTCGCGCGGGCCGGTGGGCTATGACACCTGGGCGGGCTTTTTTTCTACGCAGTGGATGAAAACGCTTACCTTCACCGTCATCCTGGCCTTGCTGTACCACGCCTGGGTGGGCATGCGCGATATTTGGATGGATTACATCAAACCTGTCGGCCTGCGCCTGGCGCTGCAAGTATTTTCTATTGTCTGGTTGGTCGGCTGTGCCGGTTGGGCCATTCAGGTGTTGTGGCGCGTCTAAAGTCCGCTTTTAAAGAATCGAATTCATGTCTTACACAGTTTCTAAACGTAAATTTGACGTCGTCATCGTCGGTGCTGGTGGCTCGGGCATGCGCGCTTCGCTGCAACTGGCACGCGCTGGATTGAACGTCGCAGTGCTCTCCAAAGTATTTCCCACGCGCTCGCATACGGTGGCGGCGCAAGGCGGTATCGGTGCCTCGCTGGGCAATATGAACGAGGACAACTGGCACTACCATTTTTACGATACCGTCAAAGGCTCGGACTGGCTGGGCGACCAGGACGCCATCGAGTTCATGTGCCGCGAAGCGCCCAAGGTCGTCTACGACCTAGAGCACATGGGCATGCCCTTTGACCGCAACGCGGACGGCACGATTTACCAGCGGCCCTTTGGCGGCCACACCGCCAACTACGGCGAAAAAGCGGTGGAGCGCGCTTGTGCTGCGGCTGACCGGACCGGCCACGCCATGTTGCACACGCTGTACCAGCAAAACGTCAAGGCCCGCACCAGCTTTTTTGTGGAATGGCTGGCCATGGACCTGGTGCGTGATACCGAAGGCGCAGTGGTTGGTGTTACGGCGCTGGAAATGGAAACCGGCGATGTGCACATCCTCCAAGCTAAGACCACGTTGCTGGCCACGGGCGGCGCCGGGCGCATATTTGCCGCGTCCACCAATGCATTTATCAACACGGGCGACGGCCTGGGCATGGCAGCGCGTGCTGGCATCCCCTTGGAAGACATGGAGTTCTGGCAATTCCACCCCACCGGCGTGGCAGGAGCGGGCGTGCTGCTGACCGAAGGCTGCCGTGGCGAAGGCGCGATATTGCGCAATGTGAATGGCGAGCGCTTTATGGAGCGCTACGCCCCGCATTACAAAGACCTGGCCCCGCGCGACTATGTGTCCCGCTGCATGGACCAAGAGATTAAAGAAGGCCGTGGCTGCGGCCCGAACAAGGATTACATCAACCTGGACATGACGCATCTGGGCGCCGAGACCATCCTAAAGCGCCTGCCCTCGGTGCTGGAAATCGGGCACAACTTTGCCAATGTGGACATCACCCGCGAGCCGATTCCGGTGGTGCCCACCATCCATTACCAGATGGGTGGTATTCCTACCAATATCCACGGCCAGGTGGTCATGCAAGACGGCGACAACCATAGCCAGCCAGTACCCGGCCTGTATGCCGTGGGCGAATGCTCATGCGTCAGCGTACACGGCGCCAACCGCCTAGGCACCAATTCCCTGCTGGACTTGCTGGTGTTTGGCCGCGCCGCAGGCAACCATATCGTGGCTACCAACAAAGAAAGCGTGGAGCACAAAGCCCTGCCCGCCGATGCTGCAGATTTAACGCTCTCGCGCCTGAACCGACTGGACAGCACTACAGGTGGCGAATACGCGCAAGATGTGGCCAATAGCATACGCTCCACCATGCAACAACATGCCGGCGTGTTCCGCACCCAGGCCAGCATGGACGAAGGAGTTACCAAAGTGGCCGCGCTGCGCGAACGCACGCAAGCCATTGGCCTGCAAGACAAGTCACGTATTTTCAATACTGCACGTATCGAAGCCCTCGAAGTAGAAAACCTGATTGAAGCAGCGCAAGCGACCATGGTGTCTGCTGCAGCCCGGCATGAAAGCCGCGGTGCCCATACGGTGAACGACTTTGGCGACACGCCCGAGCACCCCAATGGCCGTAACGACACCGACTGGCATAAGCACTCGCTTTGGCACAGCGCCAGCAACAGCATGACTTACAAGCCAGTGCAAATGAAGCCGCTGACGGTTGAAAGCATTCCCCTGCGAACCCGCACGTTTTAAACGCGATAAAGCCGCCTACCCATGTCTAAACACAAATTTTCTATTTACCGCTACGACCCGGACAAGGACGCTAAGCCGTATATGCAGGACATCGAGGTCGAACTCGATGGCACCGAACGCATGTTGCTCGACGCGCTGATGAAACTCAAAGCGGTGGACCCGTCCATCTCTTTTCGCCGCTCCTGCCGCGAAGGTGTGTGCGGATCGGACGCTATGAATATCAATGGCAAAAACGGCCTAGCCTGTCTGACCAATATGCGCACCCTACCGGGCACGATTGTGCTCAAGCCCTTGCCTGGCCTGCCGGTCGTTCGCGACCTGATCGTGGACATGACGCAGTTCTTCAAGCAATACAACTCCATCAAGCCTTACCTCGTCAACGAGGACATGCCGCCTGAAAAAGAACGCCTGCAAAGCCCGCAAGAGCGCGAAGAACTTAACGGCTTGTACGAGTGCATTTTGTGCGCCAGTTGCTCCACCAGCTGCCCCAGTTTTTGGTGGAACCCGGATAAATTCGTGGGACCTGCAGGTCTCTTGCAGGCCTACCGCTTTATCGCTGATAGCCGCGACCAGGCCACCTCGGAGCGCTTGGATAATTTAGAAGACCCCTACCGGCTGTTCCGCTGCCACACCATCATGAATTGTGTGGACGTATGCCCCAAAGGCTTGAACCCGACCAAGGCGATTGGCAAGATCAAAGAGATGATGGTGATGCGGGCGGTGTGATTATGCAAACCGCAGCCCCCGAGCTACCGATTGACGCGCGCGCACTGAGCAAGCTGCGCTGGCGTTGCAGGCGCGGGCTGTTGGAAAATGATTTGTTTATCGAGCGCTTTTTCGCGCGGCACGCACAAACCCTGAACGCCCGTCAGGCCGATGCCTTGGGCCTGCTAATGGACTTGAGCGACAACGATTTACTGGATTTGCTGCTGGGCCGCAAATCGCAGGTGGCAGGTCTAGAAATGGATTCTGATTGCGTGGAAGTTTTGGCTTTATTAAGAAATACTCATTGAAAGGTGTTGTGATGAAATTAGCGGACAACAAAGCGACCATGTCCTTTAGCAACGGCAGCCCCAGCGTGGAGCTACCGGTATACAGCGGCAGCGTCGGACCCGACGTCATCGACATCCGCAAGCTCTACGGTCAAACCGGTATGTTTACCTATGACCCGGGCTTTTTGTCCACGGCGGCCTGCCAGTCGGCGATTACCTATATCGACGGTGACAAGGGCGAGTTGCTCTACCGTGGCTACCCCATCGAGCAATTGGCTACCAATTGCGATTTCATGGAAACCTGCCACTTGCTGCTCTACGGCAACTTGCCCGATGCAGCTGGCAAAGCCGCGTTTACCAAGCGCGTCACCCAGCACACCATGGTCAACGAGCAAATGCAGTTTTTCTTGCGCGGTTTCCGCCGCGATGCGCACCCCATGGCCATCATGACCGGTCTGGTGGGCGCGCTATCGGCCTTCTACCATGACAGCACTGACATCAACAACCCCAGCCACCGCGACATATCGGCTATCCGCCTGATCGGAAAGTTGCCTACCTTGGTGGCCATGGCCTACAAATACAGCATCGGCCAGCCCTTTATGTATCCGAAAAACGACCTGAGCTACGCCGGTAACTTTTTGCACATGATGTTTGCCACTCCGTGCGAGCCTTATGTGGTCAACCCGGTGATCGAGCGTGCCCTGGACCGCATCTTTATATTGCACGCCGACCATGAGCAAAACGCTTCCACCTCGACCGTGCGTTTGTGCGGCTCTTCGGGTACGAACCCGTTTGCCGCCATCGCAGCCGGCGTGGCCTGTCTGTGGGGCCCGGCACACGGCGGCGCCAATGAGGCTTGCCTGAATATGCTGGAAGAGATTCAAGCCTCTGGCGGTATTTCCAAAGTCGGCGAGTTCATGGAAAAAGTGAAAGACAAAAATTCTGGCGTCAAGCTGATGGGCTTTGGCCACCGGGTTTATAAAAACTACGACCCACGCGCCAAGCTGATGCAAGAAACCTGCAATGAAGTACTGGCATCGCTGGGCCTAGAAAACGATCCGCTTTTCAAACTAGCCAAGGCCCTGGAAAAAATCGCCCTTGAAGACGAATACTTTGTCTCCCGCAAGCTCTACCCCAATGTAGATTTCTACTCCGGCATTGTGCAGCGCGCTATCGGCATCCCGGTCAAACTGTTTACCGGCATCTTCGCCTTGGCCCGTACAGTGGGATGGATTGCCCAACTCAATGAAATGATTGGCGACCCGGAATACAAAATCGGCCGCCCGCGCCAATTGTGCACCGGCTCGGTGCAGCGCGACGTACCGGAAATCGGTCGGCGATAAGCGGTTTACCGAACCTCATTCTTGCCCCGCTTTTGCGGGGCAAGCTTTTTGTGCTGTCCGCAATCACCGCGCCCAACTAGCCGCCAAGCCCGGCGGCATAAAATGCCCGACCGCCAATAAGGAAAAGCCCCATGGGACGCACCCTCTACGACAAAATCTGGGATGAACATGTCGTTCATACCGAAGAAGACGGCACCGCCATCCTCTATATCGACCGCCATCTGGTCCACGAAGTCACCAGCCCCCAGGCCTTTGAGGGCCTGCGCCAGGCCGGACGTAAAGTCTGGCGCGTCAGCTCCATCGTCGCCACCGCCGACCACAACACGCCTACCACCGGCTGGGAGCTAGGCTACGACGGCATCACCGACCCCATCAGCAAAGAGCAAATTACCACGCTGGACGCCAATATCAAAGAATCGGGGGCTGCCGCGTTTTTCCCCTTTTTGTCCAAGCGCCAAGGCATCGTGCACGTGATTGGCCCGGAGACAGGCGCTACGCTGCCCGGTATGACAGTGGTCTGCGGGGACAGCCACACCTCTACCCACGGCGCCTTTGGCGCACTCGCCCATGGCATAGGCACTTCCGAGGTAGAGCATGTGATGGCCACGCAAACGCTGCTGGCTAAAAAAGCCAAGAACATGCTGATCAAAGTAGAGGGCACAGTACCGAAAGGCGTGACCGGCAAAGACATTGTGCTGGCCATCATTGGCCGCATAGGCACCGCTGGAGGCACCGGCTACACCATCGAGTTTGCTGGCAGCGCCATCCGCGCACTGAGCATGGAAGGCCGCATGACCTTGTGCAATATGGCCATTGAAGCAGGTGCGCGCGCCGGGCTGGTGGCCGTAGACGAAAAAACTATCGAGTATGTGAAGGGCCGCCCGCTCTCGCCCGGAACCGATGCGAAAACTGGCCAATTTACGGGTGGTGCGGAATGGGATCTGGCGGTCACCTACTGGCAAACTTTGCAGTCCGATGCGGACGCGCACTTTGATACGGTGGTCGAACTCAAAGCTGCCGACATCTTGCCGCAAGTGACCTGGGGCACCTCTCCCGAAATGGTGCTGGACATCAATGGCTTTGTTCCCGACCCCGACAAAGAAAAAGACCCGAGTAAGCGCGATGCGATCGAGCGGGCTTTGGTCTATATGGGCTTGCAACCAGGCAAAGCACTCAATGATTTGTTTGTGGACAAAGTGTTTATCGGCTCGTGTACCAACAGCCGCATCGAAGACATGCGCGAAGCAGCTGCGGTGGTGAAACGCATTGGCCAAAAAGTGGCCAAGAATATCAAGCTGGCGATGGTGGTGCCCGGCTCGGGATTGGTCAAAGAACAGGCCGAGCGCGAAGGCCTGCACGAGGTTTTTAAGGCGGCAGGCTTTGAATGGCGCGAACCCGGCTGCTCGATGTGCCTGGCCATGAACGCGGACCGCCTGGAGCCCGGCGAACGCTGCGCCTCCACCAGCAACCGCAACTTCGAAGGCCGTCAGGGTGCCGGTGGCCGCACCCATTTGGTCAGTCCCGCGATGGCAGCTGCAGCGGCCATCCATGGCCACTTTGTGGACGTCCGTAAATACCTCTAAAGGAAAGCCAGGCGATGCAACAATTTACCGTACACACAGGTCTGGTGGCCCCGATGGACCGCGAAAACGTGGACACCGACGCCATCATTCCCAAGCAGTTCTTAAAGTCGATTAAGAAAACCGGCTTTGGCCCCAACCTGTTTGACGAGTGGCGCTACCTGGACCACGGCGAGCCCGGCCAGGACCCGGCCACGCGCAAACCCAACCCCGACTTTGTGCTCAATCAGCCGCGCTACGCAGGTGCGTCGGTGCTGCTGGCGCGCAAAAATTTCGGCTGCGGGTCTTCTCGCGAGCATGCGCCCTGGGCGCTGGACCAGTATGGTTTTCGCGCCATCATTGCGCCCAGCTTTGCCGATATATTTTTCAATAACTGTTTCAAAAACGGCCTCTTGCCTATCGTATTGCCCGCTCCGGTAGTGGACAAGTTGTTTAGCGAGGCCCTGGCCTTTCCCGGCTTTACGCTCACCGTCGATTTGGCGCGCCAGTGCGTCATCCGTCCGCAAGGCGAAGAAATCGCTTTTGAAGTGCAGGCCTTTCGCAAGTTCTGCCTGCTCAACGGCTTGGACGACATTGGTCTGACACTGCGCAACGCCGACAAAATCCGCGCTTTTGAAGCGCAGCGCCTGGCCACCAAGCCCTGGCTGGCGCACACCATGTAAAACACAAGAAAGAAAGCACGTACATGAAAATCGCAATCCTGCCAGGCGACGGCATCGGCACCGAAATTGTGGCCGAGGCCATCAAGGTGCTCCAAGCCCTGGACCTGTCCTTCACCATGGAAAGCGCGCCCGTCGGTGGCGCCGCCTATGAGTCGCACGGCCACCCGTTGCCCGATTCGACTTTGCAATTAGCCAAAGATTCCGACGCGATTTTGTTCGGCGCGGTGGGCGACTGGAAATACGACACACTGGAGCGCGCCCTGCGCCCCGAGCAGGCCATTTTGGGCCTGCGCAAGCACCTGGGCTTGTTCGCCAATTTCCGCCCCGCTATTTGCTACGAGCAACTGGTCAATGCCTCCAGCCTCAAGCCCGAATTGATCTCGGGCCTCGATATCCTGATCATCCGCGAACTCACGGGCGACATTTATTTCGGCCAGCCGCGCGGACGACGCACCGCCACTGACGGCCACTTCCCTGGCGCTGAAGAAGCTTTCGACACCATGCGCTACAGCAAGCCCGAAATTGAGCGCATCGCCCATGTGGCCTTCCAGGCCGCGCGCACCCGCAAGGCAGCAGGCAGCGAAGGTCGCGTCACCAGCGTGGACAAAGCCAATGTGCTGGAAACCTTCCAGTTCTGGAAAGATGTAGTCACCGAAGTAGGCCAAAGCTACCCGGACATCGCGCTAGACCATATGTATGTGGACAACGCCGCTATGCAACTGGTCAAGCAGCCCAAGCGCTTTGACGTGGTGGTGACCGGCAATATGTTTGGCGACATCCTGAGCGACGAAGCCTCCATGCTCACCGGCTCCATCGGCATGCTGCCCTCGGCCAGCCTCAATAGCCGCAACCAAGGCCTGTACGAGCCCAGCCACGGCAGCGCCCCTGACATCGCTGGCCAAGGCGTGGCCAACCCGCTGGCTACCATCCTGAGCGCCGCCATGATGCTGCGCTTTAGCCTGAAACAGCCCGAGGCCGCCGCCCGTATAGAAAAAGCCGTGGACGCCGTGCTCACCCAAGGCCTGCGCACCCCCGACATCTACAGTCCCGGCACCAGCAAAGTTGGCACGCGGGAGATGGGCGACGCGGTGGTGAAGGCTTTGGGCTAGCGTGGATCAGCTTGCGGTTTGAAGCCGTAAAGCCTAAGTCGTAAGCTAGCCCTCAGCGAGTGAGGCTACAATCTTTTCCATGTTTCACGCCCACCTGTTCACCCTGAACCCCGCCACGGTCATTACGGCCCGTGCAGGTGCGCGCGCAATCATCACCAAAACCACGACCGGCTGACATAGCCCGGTTCGTCGTGCGCCCCCCGGCCAGACGAGCCGGGAAAATAGTCAGGTCACACACTGTTTTTTTGAAAGGGCAATGCAATGAGTAAGTTAGTAGGATTGGTCGGCTGGCGCGGCATGGTCGGCTCGGTGTTATTGGACCGGATGCAGGCAGAAGGTGACTTTGACCTGATCGAACCTCTGTTTTTCTCCACCTCTAACAGTGGCGGCGCAGCGCCCAGCTTTGCCAAGAACGAAACCACTTTGCAAGACGCCTTCGACTTGGCGGCCCTGCAACGCTGCGACATCATCATCACCGCCCAGGGCGGCGACTACACCACCGAGGTCTATCCCAAACTGCGCGCGGCTGGCTGGAAAGGCTATTGGATTGATGCCGCCAAAACGCTGCGCATGAAAGACGATGCGGTCATTATTTTGGACCCGGTCAACCGCCAGGTTATCGACGCCGCATTGGCGCGCGGCGTAAAAGACTATATCGGCGGTAACTGCACCGTGAGCTGTATGTTGATGGGACTGGGCGCCCTTTTCAAGGCCGATTTGGTGGAATGGATGACGGCCACCACCTACCAAGCAGCCAGCGGCGGCGGCGCGCAGCACATGCGCGAGTTGCTGACCCAAATGGGCACGCTCAACAGCGCGGTGCGCACCCATTTAGACAATCCCTCCAGCGCGATTTTGGAGATTGACCGCCAGGTAGCCGCCACCCAGCGCGCCCTCTCGCCGGAAGAAACCAAAAACTTTATGGTCCCCCTGGCCGGTAGCCTGATCCCCTGGATCGACAGCGACCGAGGCGACGGCACCAGCCTGGAAGAATGGAAAGGCAGCGCGGAAACCAACAAAATCCTAGGTCGTCAAGATAACCCCGTGCCCATCGACAGCATTTGCGTGCGCGTAGGCGCCATGCGCTGCCACAGCCAGAGCCTGACCATCAAAATGAAGCGCGATGTGCCACTGGCGGACATAGAGGCTATGTTGAAGCAAGACAATGCTTGGGTGCGGTTTGTCGCCAATAACCGCATGGACAGCGTCCGGGAGTTAACCCCTGTTGCCGTGACCGGCACTATGGATATTGCGGTTGGCCGCGTCCGCAAACTCGCCATGGGGCCCCAGTATCTGGGCGCCTTCACCATCGGCGACCAGCTGCTATGGGGCGCAGCAGAGCCGCTTAGGCGCATGTTGCGCATATTGCTGGAAGACTGACCACTTGACGCCGCATCCGTGGCATCCATATTGACGCCAGATCAAGACCTCAGCCAAGGACGAACCAAAAAAATCAACACTTGAAGTATTTTTAAAACCCCCAATTTAATTATAAATATTGTTACAATGTTTTAATTAATAATATTGTGACAATTCTAAATGGGGGTAGTTATGGGTTGGCGATGTACTTTTAAGCGATACCTTTCATCGTTAGCGTTGATATCCTTGACAGGCGCACTGATCCCCGGTCTGGCCGGGGCAGTCGCCTTGGGGCCGATCAGCGTGCAATCCTTTCTTGGGGAAAATTTGCATGCTGAAGTTGACGTTCTCAACCTCTCACCCCAGGAGGCTGCCTCGCTCAAAGCGTCCATGGCAGGTCCGGGCACCTACCTGGGTATGGGCATGGAGTACAACGCCTCTTTAGGCGATACCCAAGTCGAGGTACTAACAAGGGCCAATGGCTCCCGCTATATCAAATTGCGTTCTAGCCGATCCCTGAATGAACCCTCCGTGGATTTGGTTTTGGAAATTTCTACCACCGCAGCTAAATTGATTCGGCCCTATCGATTGCTGCTCGACCCAGGCAAACCCCATGAGACTGCGGCGATTACGACTGACTTACCAGAAAATCAAAATGCCACCACGCAGGCGGTTATTACAAAATCTACCGAATCAAATTCGATTGCACCGAACGAACCGATGGTCGCGCCGGCCTTGAAGCTGGCAAATCCATCGTCAAACGAAGGTGATTTGCAAAAAAATCAAAGCGACAGTGTGATGGTTAGCTTGGGCGATACCGCAGTGAAAATTGCCAGTCGTTTTAAGCCCGAGGGCAGCAGCATGGAGCAGATGCTGGTGGCGTTAATGCGGATGAACCCTCAGGCTTTCCCACAAAACAACGTTAACGTTTTGAGCGCCGGATCAAGCATTACGATTCCCTCACCGGAAGCCGTCAATCGTATCAACCAAGATGACGCGGTACGGGCACTTGCCGGGCAATACCGCGTATTGAATGCTGCACAACGGGCTGTCAAAAAGCAAATTTACAAGGCTAAGGGTAATGAGTTAGAACCGACCATAAGCTCCGAAAACAGCAAAATGTTAGACGGCAGGGGGAATGGACAGTCGGGCGACGCTTTGAAACTCAGCAAAAAAACTCCGGCACAGCGCTCTGAAAATGACAAGCTCGAACAAATCGCCCGGCAGAAAACCAAAGAAACTGAAGAGGCGCGCGCCAAAGAATTGACGAAGAATATCCAGGAGTTGGCAGATTTATCCAAAGCGACGGGGACGGCATTACCCAAAGAGTCGGGGGCGGGAAAAGCCATTATTCAAGGGCAAAACCCCGCTACAGAACCCACCCCAGCAGCATCTCGACCAAACGCGGGGGAGGCCGCCATACCGGTTGTACAGCCCGCTGTGCTGCCACCGCCAAATCCTGGAATCATTGATATATCGGAGGAGCTAATCAGTCAAAATTGGGTAGAACTTTTTGCAATCCTAAGCGCCTTGGGCGTTGCGCTCGGAGCGCTGGCATGGCTGCGAAGGCGCAGACCAAAATCGGCGCCAGCTGCTCAATCTGCTGGCAATCTACCGAGCGAATCATGGGCCGCCGTGAGCGATTTCAACGATAACCCGATCGGCGGTTACCAAATTGACACGAAACTTGGCACCAGTCGCGTCGTGCCAGAAAATTCGGCCATCTCCACAGAATTAGATCCAGTCGCGGAAGCAGACGTTTACCTTGCCTATGGAAAAGACGAGCCAGCCGAAGAAATTTTGCGGGAAGGCTTAACGCATGACCCCAAGCGGGTAGCAATCCATCTGAAATTGGCAGAAATTTATGCAAAACGTGGCGACCAAGCGAATTTCGATGCCTGCGCCAACGAGGTGGCCGCTATTTCCGGAGGCCAAGGCTCGCAGTGGCAGCAAATACAAGAATGGGGCCTTGCCTTAGACACTAACAACCCTCGCTATCGCAGCGCGGAGCCGCCGGCAAGTTTGGCGCCAAATGCTGCACCAGACATGGAGTTTGATGATTCGCTAATTGAGCTCGATGCCATAAAGCCCAAGGTGGAGAGCTTGGGTACACCTCTGGTATCGGAAAAGCCAGCGCACAGCGCAGCGTCGGCTTTGGACTCCATGCTATCCTTTGTAAATAGCATGCAGGCAGACCCAGAAGCAGGGGTCGCTAATGATAAAAATTCCGGATCTTTGGAATTTGGGTCCTTGTCTTTAGACCGTTCGGCACCGCAATTGCCGCTAACAACTACCTATTCAGAACAGTTGGAAACCAGCATGGAATTAGCAAAGCAATTTATCCAAATCGGTGAATTCCAAGGAGCGCGAAGAATGCTGGATGACGTCCTAGCGAATGGTTCAGAAGACCTTCGCAACCAGGCGCAGGCCTTGATGGCCCAGCTCAAGTGATCGGGCAAAGCTTGCTCCCCGCCTGGAGCTGACCATGCGGATGGTTTTGGGGCTCAGCTACAGCGGTCTGCAATACCAGGGCTGGCAAAGCCAAGCGTCCGGCCGTACGCTGCAAGACTGTTTAGAGACTGCGCTTGGTGCATTTACCGGTAGTCGAATCTCCACGCTATGCGCCGGACGTACCGACGCAGGCGTACACGCCCTGATGCAGGTGGTGCACTTTGAAAGCCCGGTGGAACGCAACAACCACGCCTGGCTACGCGGTACCAATAGCAAATTGCCCAAGGATATTGCCGTGGAGTGGGCTCTGCCGGCTCCGCCCGATTTTCATTGCCGGGCCAGCGCAATCAGTCGCCGCTATGCATACGTTCTAAAAGAGTCCGAAGTCCGGCCAACACTGGAAGCCGGTCGCGTAGGCTGGAGTTTTCGCGGCCTCGACGGCGCTGCGATGCGCCAAGCCGCCACTTACTTGCTCGGAGAGCAGGACTTCAGCTCGTTTCGAGCCTCAGAATGTCAAGCCTTGACACCCGTGAAAACCCTTTCGCGCATCGACATCCATCAGCGAGGTGCCTACTGGCGTTTCGAGTTTGAGGCCAGTGCATTTCTGCACCACATGATTCGCAACATCATGGGTTGCCTGGTACGCATCGGGCAAGGCCACGAGGCTCCCGAGTGGATGGAGCAGGTCTTACGGGCGTGCGACCGCAAAGTGGCAGCACCTACCTTTTCGCCTGCGGGCCTTTATTTTCTGGGCCCACGCTATGCGGCAAGGTTTGGCATGCCCGAGCGCACGCCTGCGTATGATTGGCTTCCATGATGGAGCTTTCTAACCCCCAGGCCAGAACCCGTATCAAACTGTGTGGCTTTACCCGCGAATCCGATGTAGAAGCTGCTGTGGGTGCCGGAGTAGACGCGATCGGCTTTGTACTCTTTGCCAAAAGTCCGCGGGCAGTTAACGCACAGCGGGCCGCAGCGCTGGCCCGCTACTTACCACCCTTCGTAAGCCCGGTACTCCTGTTTGTCAACGCACAGGCAGACGAAATCCGCGCCGCTTGCGAACTGATTCCGCAAGCCCTGCTGCAATTTCATGGGGACGAAAGCGCCTCTGGCTGCCAAAAGCTTGCAGCGGGCCGTGCTTATTTGCGCGCAGCCCGTATTCCCACCGGCCCGGCGGGGGCGGATTTTGACCTCGTAAAATACGCGCTCGATTACTCCCAAGCCCAAGCCATCCTGCTCGACGCCCATGTCGAGGGATTCGGCGGCGGCGGCAAGGCATTCAATTGGTCACTGCTTCCTCCAAGCGTCAACGCTCACCTCGTCTTGAGTGGTGGACTCAATGCTGTAAACGTGGGCGACGGCATCGCCCTGCTACGGCCACGATGTAAATCTCTGGCCGTGGACGTCAGTTCCGCAGTGGAAGTCGATGCGCCTGGGGGCGGAACCCTCAAAGGTATCAAAGACTCCGAAAAAATGAACCACTTTGTCGCCGCCGTTCGCGCCGCCGACCAACGCCTTGCAGGATTAACTTGAACATGCTTGATTACCAACAACCCGATGTGCGAGGCCATTTCGGCAAATACGGCGGCAGCTTTGTCTCCGAAACGCTGACCCACGCTATCAACGAACTCAAAGCCGCCTACGCGCGCTACCAGCACGACCCCCAATTCGTGGCCGAGTTCAAGTCCGAATTGGCC
Source organism: Comamonas sp. lk (assembly GCA_945869165.1). Taxonomy (GTDB): domain Bacteria; phylum Pseudomonadota; class Gammaproteobacteria; order Burkholderiales; family Burkholderiaceae_C; genus Allorhodoferax. The sequence goes on from CAMBNY010000006.1 coordinate 26,611, forward strand.
CATTTTGTAGGCCGCCCTTCGCCGATTTACCACGCCGCGCGCATGAGCCGCGAAATGGGCGGCGCGCAGATTTACCTCAAGCGCGAAGACCTCAACCATACCGGTGCGCACAAAATCAATAACACCATCGGTCAGGCCATGCTGGCCAAGCGCATGGGCAAGCCGCGCATCATCGCCGAGACCGGCGCCGGTCAGCACGGCGTGGCCACCGCCACCATCTGCGCCCGCTATGGCTTGGAATGCGTGGTCTACATGGGTAGCGAAGACGTCAAGCGCCAAAGTCCCAACGTCTACCGGATGAAGCTCTTGGGTGCCACCGTGGTGCCGGTCGAGTCCGGCAGCCGCACCCTCAAAGACGCGCTCAACGAAGCCATGCGCGACTGGGTTGCCAATGTAGACGACACCTTTTACATCATCGGCACTGTGGCCGGCCCGCATCCTTACCCCATGATGGTGCGCGATTTCCAGAGCATCATCGGCACCGAATGCATTGCCCAAATGCCCGATATGTTGGCCGCGCAGCATGCGGCCAACACCCAGCCGGACGCGGTAATCGCCTGCGTGGGCGGCGGCAGCAATGCCATGGGTATTTTTTACCCCTACATCCCGTTTGAGAAGACGCAGTTGATCGGTGTGGAAGCGGCAGGGGAAGGCCTGGACAGCGGCAAACACTCAGCCTCCATACAGCGTGGCAGCGCCGGTGTCTTGCACGGCAACCGGACTTATGTATTGCAGGACGATAACGGTCAAGTAACCGAAACGCATAGCATCAGCGCCGGGTTGGACTACCCCGGCGTAGGCCCGGAACACGCATTTCTAAGCGACATCGGGCGTGCGCAATACGTGGGCATCACCGACAAACGGGCGCTGGAGGCATTTCACTACCTGTGCCGCACTGAGGGCATCATTCCGGCACTGGAGTCGAGCCACGCGGTGGCCTACGCCATGGATTTGGCTAAAACCATGCGGCCTGATCAGTCGATTCTGGTGAACCTCTCGGGTCGGGGTGACAAAGACATTGGTACCGTGGCGGATCTAAGCAATGGGGACTTTTTTTGCCGCCCAAGTTGCCAAGGGCAGAGCGTCAAAGGCGGCACCGAGCATCCGGTCACGCTGCACGGCTTGGGAGCCAAAGCATGAGCCGCATCCAAAATACGTTTGCCACTTTGGCCGCCCAAGGGCGCCAAGCCTTGATTCCCTTTGTGACCGCGGGCTTCCCCTATGCGGATGTCACGCCGGAGCTCATGCATGCCATGGTGGTGGCCGGGGCCGATGTCATCGAACTTGGTGTCCCTTTCTCCGACCCCAGCGCCGACGGCCCCGTCATTCAGCGCTCGGGCGACAAAGCGCTGGCTTTGGGCATTGGCCTGGTACAGGTGCTAGAAATGGTGCGCCAATTCCGATTAAGCGACAACAACACCCCGGTAGTGTTGATGGGCTATGCCAATCCGATAGAGCGCTACGACCAGCGCCATGCAGCCCCTGGCGTGGACAGCCCCTTTGTCCACGATGCCGCGCAAGCCGGGGTGGACGGGGTGCTGGTGGTGGACTACCCGCCCGAGGAATGCATTGACTTTGCTGCCCGGCTGCGCGCCCGCAATATGGACTTGATATTTTTGCTGGCCCCTACCAGCACCGACGAACGTATGGCCCAGGTAGCGGCGGTTGCCAGTGGCTATGTATATTACGTCTCGCTCAAGGGCGTAACCGGCGCGGGCACCCTGGATACAGATGCCGTCGGCGCCATGCTGCCGCGTATACGCCGCCATATCCAGATTCCTGTTGGCGTCGGTTTTGGCATTCGCGACGGTGCTACCGCTGCGACCATTGCCAAGGTAGCTGATGCGGTAGTGATTGGCAGCAAAATGATCCAATTGATTGAAAATGCCGCGCGCGATACAGTGGCACCGACCGCCCAGGCGTTTTTGCGCGAGGTGCGCAGCGCCATGGATGCATAAAGCGGGTTGGTATCGGCAAATCTGGCGCAAATGACACACGGAGAAAGACTATGAGTTGGCTTGAAAAACTGCTACCCGCCAAAATTGAGCAAACTGACCCCGCAGACCGCCGCACCGTGCCCGAAGGGCTTTGGGTCAAGTGCCCGGGTTGTGAAACCGTGCTCTATAAGTCGGACTTAGAGCAAAACCTCAACGTCTGCCCTACCTGCAGCCACCACCATCGCATCCGTGCGCGCGCGCGCTTGGATGCCTTTTTAGACAACGAAGGACGCTTCGAGATCGGGCAGGAAGTGTTGCCGGTGGACGCACTCAAATTCAAGGACAGTCGCAAATACCCGGAGCGCCTGAAGGAGGCTCTAGAAAATACCAATGAGACCGATGCGCTGGTGGTCATCGGCGGCTCGGTGCATGGTATCGGTGTGGTAGCCGCCTGCTTTGAATTTGAATTCATGGGTGGCAGCATGGGCTCCGTAGTGGGCGAACGCTTTGTGCGCGGGGTGGAGGCGGCAATCGAGCAAAAATCTGCCTTCCTCTGCTTTACCGCCACTGGCGGCGCGCGCATGCAAGAGGGCTTACTGAGCCTGATGCAAATGGCGAAAACCAATGCGTCCCTCACGCGCCTGGCTAAGAAAGGATTGCCCTATATCAGCGTGCTCACCGACCCGACCATGGGTGGTGTAAGCGCAGGTTTTGCCTTTTTGGGTGACATCGTGATTGCCGAACCCAAGGCCCTGATCGGCTTTGCCGGACCGCGCGTGATCGAGTCCACCGTGCGGGTCACGCTGCCCGAAGGCTTCCAGCGGTCCGAGTTTTTGCAAACGAAGGGCGCGATTGACCTGATTTGCGACCGCCGCGAAATGCGCAAAACCGTGGCCGAGGCCCTGGCCATGCTGCAGCGCCATCCGACAGACGCGGTAATCTAAAGCGGCAAGAACCTGGGTCGCTGCTTCAGGCCAGCAGCATCAAGACCGCGCCATCAAGCGGATGAATGAGCAAGCCCATGATTTGCAAAACCAGTAGCAAGGCTAAGGGGGACAAATCCACCCCGCCGACCAAGGGCAAGTAGCGACGAATCGGCGCCAAAAGTGGCGCCACCAAGCGATCGAGTAGGTCAGACACCGGCGACGCGGATTGAATCCAGGACAGCAGGGCGTAGATAAACACCATGGCCGTCATCCCGGAAACCGCCAAACGCAGCAACCCCACCCCGGCCAAGCCGGCGACGGCACCATAGTTGTGGGGCATGCCCTGAATCAACCATAGAAGCGAACATTGGGCCAACTCCAAAACATAGGCGGCAAGCAAACTGGCCAAGTCCAAGATGGCCAAACCCGGCAGAACGCGCCGCAGTGGCAGCACAATCCAATCGCTCACGGCGAATAAAAATGGCCCTATCGGGTTGCCGGCGCGGGCCGACATGGGGATACGTTGTTGCTGCATATACAGGCGCAGCAAACAGGCCCCGCCGATGACTCCGACGACAAGGTCCAACACCATAGAAATAATTTGGTAAGGCATGTCAATAAGCGTCGCGCGCAACGGGCCATTTGCGGGAAATAGACAAGATCATAATCGCCAGCGGCAGGCTCTTAGAATCTCCGCTTCGAACCGCAGCCGAACTACAGCACCGATCAGCTCGCATTTTTCTCTCTTTAGCGCACATCCATGTCCGAAGCAATTACGCCGCCAGCAAGCCCAACCGACGAAAACCAACTTATTTTGGAGCGGCGCGAAAAGCTCAAAACCCTGCGCGAGCGCCAAGCCCAAGGCCTGGGCCCCGCCTTCCCGAACGACTTTGCGCCAGACCAAGTCGCCGCTAATTTGTTTGCCCTCTACGACGATAAGACCGCCGAAGAACTACAAAGCCTGCATGTGGAAGTCAAAGTCGCAGGCCGCATGATGCTCAAGCGTGTGATGGGCAAGGCCAGTTTTTGCACCTTGCAAGACGCATCCTTTGGGCCAAGTAATGGCCGGGTTCAGATCTATGTCAAGGGCGAAGAAGTAGGAAACGACTGCTACGAGGACTTCAAGCACTGGGATTTAGGCGATATCGTGGCTGCCAGCGGACGCCTGTTCAAAACCAAGACCGGTGAACTCTCGGTTCATGCCAGCGAAGTTCGACTATTAACCAAAAGCCTGCGCCCCATGCCTGACAAGTTCCACGGCATCCATGACCAGGAAGTGAAATACCGCCAGCGCTACATCGATCTCATGACCGACGAAGTGGCCCGTAAGCGCTTTGTGGCGCGCAGCACTGCGGTGAGCAGTATCCGGGCCTTCATGGTGCAGCACGGTTTTCTCGAAGTGGAAACGCCTATGCTGCACCCCATCCCCGGCGGTGCGAATGCCAAGCCGTTTACCACCCACCACAATGCGCTGGACCAGCAAATGTTTTTGCGCATCGCGCCTGAGCTTTACCTCAAGCGCTTGATCGTCGGCGGCTTTGACCGGGTGTTTGAAATCAACCGCAACTTTCGCAATGAAGGAATTTCGGTGCGCCACAACCCCGAATTCACCATGATGGAGTTTTATGCGGCCTATTGGAATTACCGCGACCTGATGGTGTTCACCGAGGACCTGGTGCGCGATGCAGCGCTCAAGGCGGTGGGTTCACTAGATTTAAGTTATGGCGGAAAACCCGTAGACTTGGCCGCGCCTTTCGAGCGTTTGACCATATTGGAAGCCATCGAAAAATACACCGACGCCGGCATGAATGTGAACGACGCCGACTGGCTGCGCGCGGCCTTACGCAAAGCCGGTCTGAGTGATGCCAAAAACCAGTTATCCAAGCGCAGCCTGGCGGGCTTACAAGTCATGTATTTTGAAGAGCATGTGGAAGACAAGCTGTGGCAACCCACTTTTATTTGTGAGCACCCGGTAGAAATTTCACCCTTGGCCCGCGCCAGCGATACCCACCCCGAAGTGACAGAGCGCTTTGAGTTGTACATCACCGGCCGGGAATTTGGCAACGGGTTTAGCGAGCTCAACGACGCGCAAGACCAGGCGGCGCGTTTTCAGGCACAAGTCAGCGCCAAGGACAGCGGGGACGATGAGGCCATGTTTTATGACCACGACTTTGTGCGCGCGCTGGAATACGGAATGCCACCCACTGGCGGCTGCGGTATTGGCATTGACCGCCTGATGATGCTGCTGACCGACAGCCCCAGCATCCGTGATGTGATTTTGTTCCCTGCCCTGCGGCGGGAAAACTAAGCAGGCCAAGGGCCGGTGTCAAATTGAGCACTGCTGCGACCGGATTGGTGGCAGCGCCCTATTTACGCGCCTACCCACAAGACACGGTATCCAAGGTCCTGGGCATGCTCGCTGGCGGAACGGCGGGAGATTGGTTGCTAGATAAATACCCGCAAGCCCACGCCGTTCGAAACGACGGAGCTTTGTATGCCTATGTCCAGGACATTCGGCAAAGCCGCATGCGCAGCTCCGCCCCCTTAAGCAAAGTCGCATACGATAGTAAATTGCAAGCAATTGCCCATGCGCTGGGAACGCATACCCGCATTGCGCGCGTACAGGGCGCAAAGCTCAAAACGAAGCATGAGCTGCGCATTGCCAGTATTTTCAAAGCGGCACCCGAAGACTTTTTGCGCATGATCGTGGTCCACGAGTTAGCGCATTTACGGGAAAAAGACCACGACAAAAGTTTTTACCAACTGTGTGAACACATAGAACCGCGCTATCACCAACTGGAATTTGAGCTACGTGTGTACCTGACCTACCTGGATGCAGGTGGCAGCGGCTTATGGGGCGCCTAAGGCGGCGTCCAAGTTAAAGCGCTCAGGTCAAAGCGTTCAAGGCCTGCGTGATATCGGCCTGTAAATCCTCAGTGGCCTCAAAACCCACCGCAAAGCGCACCAGCGTGCCAGGGGCGATACCCGCAGGCCAGCCTCCCCGCATACGCGCCAGGTTGTAGGGCACGACCAGACTGACCGGGCCGGCCCAGCTATAGCCCAGCCTGAACAACTTGAGGCTATCGCAAAAGGCATCAACCTGATCTTGCGTATAAACCGGGTCAATCACAACGCTGAACAAGCACGCGGCTGCACCAAGCCTATCCATCGCGCATAAGCTTCGCCAATGGGCATGACCCGGTGAGCCGGTAAGTGCCGGATGCAAAACCTGCACAAAAGCGGCTTGCGTCTGGCACCAGGCGGCTAGTGCACGCGTACTCTGGTCTTGGGCCTGGTAACGCATCGCGATGGACGGCAAACCGCGCAAGACCAGCTCCGCATCGTTGGGCCCTACGTTCAAGCCCAGGCGCATATGGCAAAGCTTGATGCGCATATGCAAATCTGCATCGCGCGTGATCACACTACCCATCAACACATCGCCGCCACCGCTGGGGTATTTGGTGAGCGCCTGGATAGAAATATCCACCGCACAAGGCGTGCCCGACGTGAGATCAAATGGGGCGAATGCGATACCCGCGCCCCAGGTATTGTCCAAAGCGACCAGAGCCCCATGCTGTTTGCAAATCCGGGTTAATTCGGCAAGGTCGGGAAATTCGAGGGTGACCGAGCCCGGCGCTTCTAGCCAGACCAGTCGGGTAGCGCTGCTGAGCTTGGACTTCAGATCCTGCGGGTCCATGGGGTTGTAAAACCGGTGGCGCACGCCCCAGCCTACAAATTCCCCTTCAACCATCGTTTTATTGGGCTCGTAGCAATTGTCTGGCAACAAAACCTCATCACCCGATTGCAACAAAGCCAAGGCTACCAAGGCGATCGCGGAGAGGCCACTGGGTGTGAGGACACATTGCAAACCGCCTTCCAAGCTGCAGAGGCGCTCTTCCAGGGTGTACGTGGTGGGGGTGCCGTGCAAGCCATAGGTATAGGCTGTTTTGTCTTTCCATTGGCGGCTGCGCATAGCGGCCACCGAAGGGAAAAACACAGTCGACGCTTTGAAGACACCCACAGCGGGCGATTCAAAACCGCCCGGCGCGTCATAGGGGTGGTGGATTAGCGTAGTGCTTACTGGCTTCATCCGCGCGATCCGACTAGACGCTCCATTTTTGGATCAGCTGCGCAGGTCGCATAGCGTCGTAGCTCTCAAAGGGCTGATGGATCCAGGGGTTGGTGGGCAAAAATTCGACCGAATAGTCCGGCGTAAAAGTAGACAGGGCTTTGGTCCAGATCACCGCACTACGCAACTCGGTGATAGGCGCGTAATTGTTCTTTAACTGATGGATCACCGCGTTTAGCGTGTGGCCCGAGTCGGCCAGATCATCGACCAGCAAAACCTTGCCAGCGATCTCACCCTTGGGCGTAGTAATAAAACGGGCGATATCCAAATGGCCTTGCACCGTACCGGCATCTGAGCGGTACGAACTGGTGGACATGATGGCCAAGGGCTTATCAAATACCCTGGACAAAATATCGCCCGGCCGCATGCCGCCACGTGCTAGGCACAAAATCGTGTCGAACTCCCAACCTGACTGGAACACCTTGATCGCGAGCTTTTCGATCAGGTTGTGGTACTCGTCATAGCTCACGTACAAATGTTTGCCGTCTTCCGTCAACATACCCTGCTCCTTGGTAAATACGATCCTGCGGCATTTACCGCTGCTGCAAATCTGAATGCTTTTTTAGGCTTCACTTCATGGCGCTTGGTAAGGGTCACGCATCAGAATGGTGTGGTCCCGATCCGGACTGGTAGACACCATATGAATTGGCACACCGGTCAATTGCGCAATGCGCTCCAAATAGTTGCGCGCTTCTAGAGGCAATCGCTGATAGTCGGTAACGCCTACGGTGCTTTGCGTCCAACCGGACATGGTTTCATACACCGGCTCGCAGCGCGCAATTTCATCGGCGCCCATAGGCAAAATATCGGTGAGCGTACCATCGAGCATGTAACCGGTACAGAGCTTGAGTTCGCTCAGGCCGTCGAGTACATCTAGCTTGGTGATGCACAAACCGCTCAGGCCATTGACCTGCGCCGAGCGCTTGAGCAAAGCGGCGTCAAACCATCCGCAACGGCGCGATCGTCCCGTCGTTACGCCTTTTTCGGCACCTACGGTGCTCATGTGGTAGCCCGGCGTGCCGGACACCTCCCACTGGAGCTCGGTCGGGAAGGGGCCGCTACCCACACGCGTACAGTAAGCCTTGGTGATGCCCAGGATGTAATGCAGCATACCGGGGCCCACGCCGGCGCCAGCAGACGCATTACCCGCGACGCAATTGCTCGACGTGACGAAGGGGTAGGTACCGTGGTCCACATCGAGCAAAGTGCCCTGCGCACCTTCAAACAAGAGGTTGGCGCCGGCCTGGTGCGCTTCATTGAGTTCACGGGACACATCGGCCATCATGGGCGTCAGCAGCTTGGCATGTTCCATCGCTTGGGCATACACCGGCTCAAACTGGACTTCGCCGTCTTTCATATAGGGTGCCAGACCAGGCCCGAAGTCAAAGGATTTAGAGCCCAGAAAGCTGGTCAATACATGGTTGTGCAAAGCCAGTAAGTCGCGCAGCTTATCGGCGAAACGCTCGGGGAATTTCATGTCCTGCACCCGCAAGGCGCGGCGTGCAATTTTGTCTTCATAAGCCGGTCCGATACCACGCCCGGTGGTACCTATTTTTTGGTTTCCACCTTTTTCCCTTGCCGCTTCACGTGCGACATCGAGCACGGCATGGAAAGGAAGAATCAGGGGGCAGGCTTCGCTGATACGCAGGCGCGAACGTACATCGACGCCAACTTTTTCGAGGCCTTCAATTTCTTCAAATAATTTGGCCGGCGACAGGACCACGCCATTACCGATATAACACTTCACGCCCGCGCGCATGATGCCGCTAGGGATCAAATGCAATGCAGTCTTAACGCCATGAATCACTAGGGTGTGACCGGCGTTGTGCCCGCCCTGAAAGCGCACCACGCCTTGGGCACTTTCGGTGAGCCAATCGACCAGTTTGCCTTTGCCCTCGTCGCCCCACTGGGTGCCAACGACCACTACATTTCTGCCTGCGCGTGTATTCATGAATTTGCTTTTTTAAACAGGAACAAGGTGCCATTCGGAGCCCTGCGCTACCAGCACACGGTCGCAATGGAACTCATCGATTTCACTTTCGTGTCCGGGTAAAACGCAGACGACTGTCTCACCAGCGCTGCGCAGTTTGGCGATCGCACTGCGCAATCCCTTGTCTTGACCCCAAGGCGCACGGATAGCGGCGCGTAAAGGCGGACCGCTCACGACACCCACCAAGGCCTTGATGTCTAGGCTAAAGCCCACCGCCGGACGCTCACGCCCGAATACTGAGCCCACTGCGTCATAACGCCCCCCACGCAACAGGGCATCGGGGGCGCCTTTGGCATAGACCGCAAAGCGCGCGCCGCTGTAGTAGGCGTAGCCGCGCAAATCCGCTAGATCGAACGAGACCTCTGTACCGTCCAAGTGCCCGGCGAGCCATTGAAGTTCGTCCAAAGCCTGACAGATAAGCGGCAAATCCGGCAGCAAGGAGCGGGCCTCTTTAAGCATCTGACCATCACCAAAGCAGCGCGTCAGATTTTGCAAACCGACCCGCACCACCGCATCAGAGCGGCGGGCGATTGAAGCAATCGACGCTGCATCTTTCACGGCCAAGGCTGCTTGTATTTCCGTGGTTTCGACCGGGCTGAGAGAAGCCAGCGACAGCAGGCTATTGACAATCCGGACATCAGCCAGGTCCACCATGAAGTTCTGCACCTTGGCGGCGCGCAGACAATCGAGCGCCAGGGTAAGAATTTCCAGATCCGCTTCTAAACCCTGGTGCCCGTAAATTTCTGCGCCCAATTGCAAAGGTTCGCGGGTGGCGTGTGGGGCAGACGGACGGGTGTGCAATACCGGGCCGCAGTAACAGAGACGGGCCACCCCCTGGCGATTGAGTAAATGGGCATCGATACGTGCCACTTGCGGCGTGCTGTCAGCGCGCAGACCGAGCATGCGACCGGAAACTTGGTCCACCAACTTGAAGGTTTGCAAGTCCAAGGATTCGCCGGTGCCTGATAACAAGGATTCCAGGTGCTCCAACAACGGCGGCATGACCAATTCGTAGCCATAGCACCGCGCCATGTCCAGCAAATTTCTACGGATTTCCTCAATGTGCCGCGCCTCGGAAGGCAGCACATCGGCAATGTGATCCGGGAGGACCCAGGCGGACATGAATAAAGTGGGGTGCGGTTAAAAACGCGATTTTACCGGCCAAACCCGGGCCCCACCCCCTTGGGGAGCGGGAATCGCAGGCGCGCTGCCGCTTATTTTTTTACCGGTGCCGCGCCCGAGCCGCCGTTGCGAAAGACTTTGAAGAATTCGCTGGACGAAGGGTCCAACACCATCACGTCGCTCTTGTTGGCGAAGCTGTTCTTGTAAGCTTCCAGGCTGCGGTAAAACTGGGCGAATTGGGGGTCGCGATTAAAGGCCTCGGCATAAATGCGTGCCGCCTCGGCATCGCCTTCGCCTTTGATCTTCTGGGCGTCGCGATAGGCGTTAGCAATCGTCACCTCGCGCTGGCGGTCGGCATCAGCACGGATTTTTTCGCCCTCGGCAGCACCGGTGGACCGCAATTCATTGGCCACGCGTTTGCGCTCTGCTTCCATACGGCGATAGACCGACTCGGTAATCGCCTCCACATAGTCCACGCGGGTAATGCGCACGTCCACCACGTCCACGCCCCAAGGCTTGGCGCCTTTGACTTTCTCCAAAACTTCACGCTTGACATCAGACATCAAGGCCTCGCGCTTGAGCGAAAGTAACTCTTTAACGGTCCGCTTATTGATCTCTTCTTGGAAGGCATTGCGCACCACGCGGTTGAGCTGGTTGGCGCCCGCCGCTTCGTTCAAGCCCACGTTACGGATGTACTCGCTCGGCTCGGAAATACGCCAGCGCACATACCAGTCGATCACCACCCGCTGCTTTTCTGCAGTCAGCATGGGCTCGGTATCGCTGCTGTCCAAAGTCAACAAACGTTTGTCGATGTAAGAGACGTTTTGAAATGGCGGCGGCAGCTTCCAGTTCAGACCCGGCTCGGTAATCACTTCCTTGATTTGGCCCAGGGCATAGACCACACCAAACTGGCGCTGGTCCACGACAAACAAGGTGGAACTGGCTAAAGCCAAGACCACCAACAAACTAGAAACAATAAATCCAATGCGGTTCATGCTGTTCTCCTAGCGCACATCGCGCTCACGGGTGCGCGCCGCTTCGCGGCTGCGTGGGTCCACCGCGTTGGCTGCGGGCAAGGGGGTCGGGGGCGCAGTCGCCGCATTGGCCGCAGCAGCGGGCAAGGCCAGGGGTTCACCGATAGCGTTCATTTGTAATATTTTTTCCAGCGGCATGTTTAACAAGGTCGCACCCTGGCGTGTGTCCACCAGCACCTTGGTAACGTTGGTGTAGATTTGCTGCATCGCATCGAGGTACATGCGGTCCCGCGTAACCTGCGGCGCTTTTTGGTATTCGTTAAACACCGACCTAAAGCGCTGCGCATCACCCTGGGCCTGGGCTACTACCCGGGCCTTGTAGGCGTCCGCCTCTTCTTTCAAGCGGGCCGCCGAACCCACCGCGCGCGGTATCACATCGTTGGCATAGGCTTGTGCTTCGTTTTTGGCGCGTTCGCGCTCCTGTCCGGCTTTGAGCACATCGTCAAACGAGGCTTGCACCTGCTCGGGCGGGCGTACGCCGCCTTGCTGCAAGTTGATGGCCACCACTTCGACACCCACTTTGTAACGATCCAGGATCTCTTGCATCATGCCGCGCACGCGCGGTGCTATTTGGTCCCGCTCTTCAGAAAGTGCCGCGTCCATTTTCATCTTACCTAGTACTTCACGCACCGAGGTTTCGGCTGCCTGGACCACCGCGTCTGTGGGGTTCTTGCTTTCAAACAAAAAAGCGCGTGCATCGCTCAAGCGGTATTGCACGGCAAATTTGATATCCAAAATGTTCTCGTCCTGGGTCAGCATGGCCGACTCACGCAAGCCGGTGGCTTTTAGCACGTTGTCACGGCCCACATCCACAGAACGGATTTGCGTGACAAAAACCAATTCATGGCGCTGAATCGGATAGGGCAGGCGCCAGTTAAAACCGGCATTGACCGTGGATTTATAACGACCGAACTGCGTAATGACCGCCTGCTGGCCCTCTTGCACAATAAAAAAACCGGTCGCCAGCCAGATCAATACGATCAAGCCAAGTATCAGCCCGCCGCCGATACGAACGTTTTTGAAATCTGGCGGCAAAGAGCCGCCACCGCCACGCCCACCAGGCGGACGGTTCCCTCCCCCCATCCAGCCGTTGAGTTTGCGGTTGAAGTCGCGCCACAGTTCATCTAGGTCCGGCGGGCCTGCATTTGCGCCTGGTCGACTCCCGGGCGTCGGTCGGCCCTGCGGGGACGGCTGCTGCGTGGGAGTCTCAGGTTTAGCCTCGGGTCGGTCGCCTGGCTTGGGCTCTTGTAGCCCATCAGTGGATGACGAAGACCCAGATGAGGGCACCTTGGACTCGTCCGAGCGACCCCACCGGCTGTCGTTGAGGTTAAAAATCCCGCGCAAGCGCCCAAGAATTCCGACAAAACTAAGCGTTGGCATTGAAAATCTCATTGTTATACCTTGGGATGTGCACCCCCGATTGTCCACAATTACGAGTCGGCCTCATAGACAACGGGGGATTGAAGCGGCCGGGCGGCCAAAACCGGCGCAACGGTTGCCCTTTGCGCCAGCAAGGCGCGCAGCGCCGCGAGCCCGGTTCCGGTTTGTGCGCTCAGAAAAACCCGGGCCGTTTGTTGACCATCGAGTTCGAAAAAATCACTAGTTTGCAAAGGGAGCCGAGTTTCCGGGATGGCATCGATCTTGTTGAATACCAATATCTGCGGCACTTTATCGGCCCCTATTTCCAGCAAAACGCGCTGAACTTGCTCAATTTGGAGCATGTAGTCGGGGTTAGAAGCATCGACCACATGCAACAACAAATCGGCGTCCACAGCCTCTTGCAAAGTGGCTTGGAATGCGTCCACCAGCCCATGGGGTAGGTCACGGATAAAACCAACCGTATCCGACAGCGAAACTGAGCGATCCGCTTCGCCTAAATAGAGTTGACGGGTCGTGGTGTCCAGAGTGGCAAACAACTGGTCGGCCGCATAGGCGCGCGCTTTGACTAGTGCATTAAACAGCGTCGATTTACCCGCATTGGTATACCCGATGAGCGAGATATTGAATGCGCCTCGCCGGTCGCGTTGTTTGCGCTGCGTTTGTCGCTGACGCTTGACTTTATCCAATTGCTCTTTGGTGCGCTTAATGTTGTTGGCGATCATTCGCCGGTCCAGTTCAATCTGGGTTTCTCCCGGGCCACCCCGTGTACCTATGCCCCCGCGCTGGCGCTCCAGATGTGACCAGCGGCGCACTAAGCGCGTACTTAAATATTGCAGGCGCGCCAATTCCACCTGTAACTTGCCTTCATGGCTGCGGGCTCGCTGGGCGAAAATTTCGAGAATCAGAAAGGTCCGGTCATTGACCGGCATCTCCAAGCGCCGCTCTAGGTTGCGCTGCTGGCCGGGGCTCAGACTTTGGTCAAACAAAATTTCCTGTGCCCCTAGGCTTTGGGCCAGCAGTTTGATTTCGTCCGCCTTGCCGGTGCCGACAAACAAGGCCGCATCCGGAGCGCGGCGCTTGCACACTACCCGAGCCACTGGATCCATGCCTGCGGTTTGCGCCAGTTGCCCCAATTCATCCAAGGTGGAATCAAAATTCCCCACGCCTAAATCCACGCCCACCAAAATGGTGCGCGCGGTAAGGGCAACTTGTGGCGAGGTCAAATCAGGTCTGCGAGCGCAGCAGCCCCAAAGGGCCGCCCTGTAGCAATATTACGGAGCTTCAGCGTCATCGGCCGGAGCCAATGCGAAATTGACTGCTCGCCCTGGCACGATGGTGGAAATCGCGTGCTTGTACACCATTTGGGTCACGGTGTTACGAAGCAAAACCACATATTGGTCGAAGGATTCAATCTGTCCCTGCAGCTTGATACCGTTGACCAGATACACCGATACCGGGATGTGCTCACGGCGCAAGGCGTTAAGAAAAGGATCTTGTAAAAGTTGACTTTTGTTGTTCACGATATTTTCCGTGTTGAAGGTAAAAAGGACGCTGGAAGATACCACATTGGCAAGGGATTCTCGGGACCTTTGGACAATTTTTGCCTATTAAGATTGACGCAAATTAGTCAATCCTTGTCCGCATAAGGGTTCGCCGCAGACTTCATCTGAATACGCAGAGGCGTTCCCACCAAATTAAATTCCTTGCGAAAACGCCCTTCCAGAAAGCGCTTATAAGCTTCGGTCACATGCTCCAGGGAATTGCCGTGCACGATGATAATTGGCGGGTTCATTCCGCCTTGGTGGGCGTAGCGCAATTTAGGCCGGTACATACCGGTTTTCTTGGGCGTCTGAAACTGCACAGCTTCCAGGAGTAAGCGAGTGAGCACCGGCGTGGGCATTTTGCAATTGGCTGCACGGTGCGCCTGCGCAATCGAATCCCAGACCGGCCCAAGGCCTTGGCGCTTACGCGCCGAAATTAAGTGCAATGCCGCGAACTTCAAAAAACCTAGGCGGGTTTCCAGCGAACGCTTAACCAACTCGCGCTGGTACTCGTCCACCGCATCCCATTTATTGACTGCGACCACGACAGCACGCCCCGACTCCAGAATATAGCCCGCAATGTGGGCGTCCTGGTCAGTCACTCCTTCAATCGCGTCGATCAATAGCAAAACCACGCTCGCCGATTCAATGGCCTGCAAGGTCTTGACCACCGAAAACTTTTCGATAGCCTCAAAGACCTTGCCTTTGCGGCGTAGCCCGGCGGTGTCAATCAATTCGAATTTTTGCCCACTGCGCTCAAAGGGAATAGAAATCGTATCGCGCGTTGTGCCCGGCAAATCAAAGGCAACCAGGCGCTCTTCGCCCAGCCAGGTGTTGATGAGCGTAGATTTACCCACGTTAGGACGCCCGGCTACCGCCAGTTTGATAGCCCCGGGATTGTTTTCCTCGGCCTCCAGTGCATCCGGGTCGGGGGCAAAAGAAGCCAAGACCTGGTCCATCAGCGAGCGGATGCCCTGCCCATGGGCCGCTGACACGGCAATCACAGCGCCTAGTCCCAATTCATAGAATTCACCGAACTGCGTACTCTCAGTCATGCCTTCAGCCTTGTTGGCCACGACAAAGCTTATCTTGCCCAGTCTGCGCAGGTATTTGGCGATGTCATGGTCTTGCGCTGACACGCCGCCACGTGCATCCACGATAAAAAGTACGGCATCGGCTTCGGCTACCGCTTGACGCGTTTGCTTAGCCATTTCTTTGAAAATACCGGTTGTTGCATCCGGCTCAAAACCACCGGTATCGACCACTATGATTTCCTGCTTGCCGTGCTTAGCATTGCCATAGTGACGGTCACGCGTCAATCCTGCAAAATCCGCAACAATGGCGTCGCGAGTCTTGGTCAAGCGATTGAAAAGGGTGGACTTGCCGACGTTGGGCCTGCCGACCAAGGCGATTACGGGTTTCATTGAATTGTCGGCCAGGCCTATTGGGGCCTAAATCCGATTACATTGCCGCGTTGCGTCATCACCACCCAGGTCGAAGCTACCCATAAAGGCGAGCCCAAGATGGGCGAACCGTCGGTCGCTATGCGATTTAGTAATTTTCCGTCCGTGGGCGAAAGCCAATGCACATTGCCATCGCCGTCCCCAGTGACGACTGCGCCGCCTGCGAGCGTGGGACCAGTCAAGCTGCGTAATCGTAGTTTTTCATAGGTCCACAATTTCTCGCCATCAATCCTGCGCCAAGCGATGACTTTTCCATCGCTTTCTGTGCCGACAATGGATTGGCTATTACCGCCGATACCTGTAACCCCCGAAGCCGACTTGTTCCAAGCGCTGCGTCCAGTTTGCGTCTGTATACATGTCACCGCGTACTGAAAAGCGCGAAGGCAAAGGGACTCACCCACACGGCTAACGCCGGAAACCAGATCTGCAAGTCGTTCTACCTCATTGATGCCTCGACCGGCTGCAACTTGTACATCCCAACGCAGCGTTCCGTTTAAGGGGTTTAGCGCGAGCAAGCGGCCGCCTTGCGCGGTCAATAGCGTGTCCCCTACGGCCGTCAACACACTTGCCTGAGCCAACAGCAAGGAATCGCCAGAGCGCTGCTGCGCCCAAAGCTTGCGCCCGTTGGCAGCATCGAAGGCATAGACTGTCCGGTCTGCAGCTAAAACAAAAACCCGCGCACCCGCCACAAAAGGAGCCGTCACGACCAAGGACGGAATTTTTTCCCGCCACAACTCTTTATTGCCGCTCCACACAATCAACTGGTTATCCCGACTCACTACCGCAACGAATTCTTTGTCCGCGCCAACGCCAGCGCTCAATGACTTACCGACCATGGAGCGCACTTTTACCTGACCATTCGTTGCATCGATTAAGCTGAGATCGCCTTGACTGGATGCGGCCCATAACATGTCCCCCACCATACGCAACTCTAAAGGCATGGCGCCCTCGCCCACATTGACACGCCACACTTCCTTGACCGCCATCGTGGCGGGATTTGCTTCTAAGGGTTCAGGTTTGGGCTTATCAAAACTGGCACAGGCGCTAAGGATTAGCAACAGGCCACTACCCGCAAGCGCATAAATCCAAGCAGTCCTATCGCGCGAAAATCGCATCACTTGACCTCTTGAGTCAATTTTGCCTTGTCCGCGGCATCAGGTTCCGCGCCAAGGGCGTTCAGCTTTACCAGTACTACCCTCCGGTATTGTGAGCGCTCGTCTAGCTTTTGGTAGGCTGACAAATAAGCGGAAAGTGCTTGCGCACGCTTATCCTGCATCATGAACACGTCGCCCCTGCGATCCAGAACCAGGGCGGCAAATCCCTCTGCTTTCACGCTGTCCAGAACAGCCGCGGCTTGCCCATAGTCCTTGGCATCCACATAAATTGCGGCGAGGCGTAGACGAGCAATGGCAACATAACCCTCGTCACCCGACTTATCCGCTACCCATTGGAGAGCGGTCTTGGCAACATCGAGTTCGCCTTTGTCCATGGAAAGCTTCGCCAGCGCTAATCCCGCTTGGTGGGTATAACTCGCTGCGCCATAGCGCTCCTTCATGTCTGAAAAGGTGCGCTGCGCCATAGCGGTATCACCGGCGGCGACGGATTTACTCATTTCATCGAACATGGCCGCCGCTTGTGTGGCCTGGCTGCGCTGCCAGTAGTGATAGCCGTTCCATGCAGCTACACCCATCAGTACCACGAGCAGCAAGCCCGTGATGAGGTTGCCGTATCGGCTCCAAAAATGCTTGAGCTGGTCGAGTTGCTCTTGTTCTTCAAGGTCTAATTGATTAGCCATAGCAATATGTAATTAAGCCGCCGATTGTAGGCTTTCGGCCCATTGGGCCCATTGGGCCAAAGGGAGCGTCCTCTGTGCCACGGTGGCGTCGCGTAAGTGCTTCAGCGTCACGCTATCGTGCGCCATCTCATCAGCCCCAAAAACTAGCGCATTGCGGGCACCAGATGCATCGGCCTTTTTAAACTGGGATTTCATACTGGCCATGGCTCCATCACCGCTCGCGTGCAGTTGGACAGCAACGCCGATGGAACGTAATTGCTCCAATACCACGCACACGCGGGGCAAAAATGCCATGTCGGTGACAATCGCAAAGACATCAGGTGCTTGTACGGGCGCAAAAGCCGGTTGCGCTTTTAACAACTCGAGAACACGCTCCATCCCTATGGCCCAGCCCACCGCGGGAGCAGCCTTACCGCCAACTTCTTCCACCAAGTAATCGTAACGCCCACCACCGCAGATCGTCCCCTGCGAACCCAAATCTGTGGTGACAAATTCAAACACCGTGAGGTTGTAATAGTCCATGCCTCGCACCAGCCGTGGATTGATCACAGAGTCAACGCCGTTGGCACCCAATATCGCCAGCACCGCATCGAGGTGCGCACGTGACTTTTCACCTTGAAAGTCCATCAAACGCGGCGCAGCCTCAATCAAAGCCTGCATTTGCGGGTTCTTGCTATCGAGCAAGCGCAAAGGATTTAGGTGTAGCCGTCGAAGCGAATCGGTATCGAGTGCATCGGCGTTTTTCTCAAAGTAATCAATCAACGCCGCACGATGCAACTTACGTTCATCCGGTTGGCCTAAATTATTGATTTGAAGTTGCACACCTTGGATGCCTAAGATTTTCCACAGCGAATGTGCCATCAGGATCAATTCGGCATCGATTTCAGGTCCTGCAAATCCAAGGGCTTCAGCACCGATCTGATAAAACTGCCGGTAACGGCCACGTTGAGGCCGCTCATGGCGAAACATCGGCCCGATATAGAACAGCCGCTTGCCGCCGTTGTAAAGCAGGTTATGTTCAACTACGGCACGTACCAGGCCTGCTGTGTTCTCAGGCCGCAGCGTCAAGTGTTCGCCGTTTAAACGGTCTTCAAAGGAATACATTTCCTTTTCCACGATATCCGTAACTTCGCCCAAGCCGCGCACAAACAAAGCGGTCGGCTCGACGATGGGAGTTCGGATACTTTCATAGGCGTAGCGGCGCATCAAAGTGCGCACGCATGCCTCTAGAGCCTCCCAGCGCGCCGACTCGGGCGGTAGGATATCGTTCATTCCTTTGACGGCCACCAGCCGTTCCGCCTTGCGTGGCGCACCCGATTGATTCATAGGATCTAAATTAATTTGAAACCCGGGCGCCAAAGCGCTCGCGGATATAGTTTTCCACCACCGCTTGGAAGTCGGTGGCAATCGATTCGCCGCGCAAGGTCATGCGCTTTTCTCCGTCTATAAAAACGGGCGCTGCAGGTGCCTCACCAGTCCCCGGCAGGCTGATTCCGATATCGGCATGCTTGCTTTCGCCTGGCCCGTTAACAATACAACCCATCACAGCTACCTTTAAGCTTTCTACGCCAGGGTATTCTTTGCGCCACACTGGCATCTGGTCGCGTAAAAAATTATCAATTTGCTGGGTCAATTCCTGAAAGGTCGTGCTGGTAGTCCGACCGCAGCCAGGGCAAGCCGTCACGCTGGGCACAAATGCCCGCAGCCCTAGCGCCTGCAAAATTTCCGCCGCTACCACCACTTCCTGATTACGCGACTCACCAGGCGCAGGGGTGAGTGAAACGCGAATCGTATCGCCGATACCCTCTTGCAGCAAAACCGATAACGCTGCCGTCGAAGCGACGGTGCCTTTGGTACCCATGCCCGCTTCGGTGAGTCCCAAATGCAAGGGATATGACGTAGTGCGGCCAAGTTCCCGATACACCGCTATCAAGTCCTGCACGCCGCTGACTTTGCAGGAAATTATGATCTGGTTTGCGGCCATGCCCATCGATTGCGCAAGTTCTGCCGAGCCTACGGCCGAGCTGATTAAGGCCTGGTACATGACCTGCTTGTAATTGCGTGGCTCAGGGAGTTTGCTATTGGCGTCCATCAATTCGGCCAACAACTCCTGGTCTAGGCTACCCCAATTGACACCAATGCGTACCGGCTTGTCCCAACGCATAGCTGCTTCGATCATTTGACCAAATTGGCGATCTTTTTTATCACCCTTGCCAACGTTACCTGGGTTGATGCGGTATTTTGACAATGCTTGCGCGCAATCGGGGAAATCAGTCAGCAAGCGGTGCCCGTTATAGTGAAAATCACCAACCAAGGGAACCGAAATGCCCATGCGGTCCAATTGCTCGCGGATGTAAGGGACCGCCTGCGCGGCCTCGGGCGTATTCACTGTGATACGCACCATCTCCGAGCCCGCAAGCGCGAGCTCCTTGACCTGGATGGCCGTGCCTATCGCATCGACCGTGTCGGTATTGGTCATAGACTGAATGCGCACTGGCGCACCGCCGCCGATTGTCACCACCTGGTCACCCCAGATAACGCGGGCTTGGAGTCCTCGGCGACCGGCGACACCATTCGAATTGAGATTAATTGCTGGGGACATTAGGGCACCTTGAATCGCGCAACGTTTTCCTGAATGTAGGGCTCCAGCGCAAAAGTCTGGCCCTTCACTATCACATCGGTGTGGTCGGCGCGCCCCACCACCACCGACATCGGCAGGGCTCCGTTCACTTCAGCCGCCTCGGACATGACTAAAGTACGGCGCAATAACACAACGCCTTTGGCATCGGTCACTTCGACCCATGTGTTTCCACGCGCCTTGAACAGAATCACCGGCGAAGCAGCCTCCAAAGTTGACGAATTCGTCACAACGCTACTGCCCTGTGCAGCGAGAAGCGGCTGTACATCCGCGGCCAACCCCACTGCGGAAGGCGTTTCGTTAGGCTGCTCAGAATTGGGTCGCGCCACCAGCTCTGGAGAAGCCTGGACACTTTTGGAGGACGCAGTCAACCACAGTGGGGCTAGGTCACTGGCGACTTGTTTGAGGTGGGGATAAAAAAACAGGGCCGCCGCCGCCAGCATGCATAAGGCCGCTACCCACCATACTGCCGAAATGGTGCTCGCGTCGCCGCGACGCATAGTTAGCCGCGTCTCTTGAACAAAACCGCCTTTGGCGGAATGCGATTGAGCAGCGCGCACGTGGGGCATCGCTTGCGGAAGCTTTTGCAAAATGCTCTGGGCGTCCAGCCCTAAATAGCGGGCCACACTGGCGACCATCGCGCGACCCAATTGCAAGTTCTGACCTTGTTCGAATTGATCACTCTCGAAGGCTTGGAGGCGCTGAACCGATACCTTCAGACGGGCCGACAGGCTTTCCAAAGACAAACCGGCATCCAGACGGGCACGTTGCAACATTTGCCCCGCGCTAGGGGAAAGGGGTTGCGCAGCGGCGGACGATTCTTCAGACGGCACACGAAGTAGCGACATTTGGTCTTGTGCTTCACTCATCGAATTGCCCCTTGTCAAGCAAGCCCACTTCTTTGGACTGCGCAAAGCGTTGGCGAAGCGTATTGCTCAAAACATTCACTTGTAGTGCATCGCCTGCTTTGCGGGCTACACGAATACCCAACCATAGGGACTCCGCATTGGCAAGATTCGATTCGTTCAAGGGGGAAATGTAGCTAGCTGCACGTGAATAGTCCGCCTGCGCATAGAGGCGCAGCGCGAGGTTGTAGCTGACTACCGGATTTCCCGGCTCCAATTGGTTCGCCTTGATGAGGCTTTTTTCTGCATTGGCCACCTGGCCGGCCTTGGCCTGGCACAAACCTTGTGTCATCCAGGTCTTGGCCTTTGTGTCGTAAGTGGGATGAGCCAAAGCCGCTGAGAACATGCCCATGGCCTCGTTGAAGCGCCCTTGCTGGCATAAAAACCACCCGTAATTGTGTTGCACCGTGGCTGCCTTCGGCTGTAAAGCAAGGGCCTGACGAAATCCACCTTCGGCCAACGTGGGCTCATTCATCCTCATATATGTTAAAGCCCGCAAATCATGGGCCTCATACATGCTGCTGTCCAATGCCAAACTTTGCTTGACGGCATCTAGTGCATAAGTGTTCTTACCTTGTTCCAAATAGCTAACCGCCAAATCCAAGTACACCCGAGCACGCCGTCTGGCATCCGTGTCATCGCTGGCGGTCGTTAAATCTGCGTTACCCGGTCCAGCACAGGCCATCAATAAAAGCACCACGCCCACCAGCGCTACCGCTGCGCCTGTCCTTCGACCTGCAAGCCAAGCCTGCAGAGTGAGGCGCTTATTGGGCGACATAAACCAGCTCCGCGGATTGTTGATCGACGGATCGCAAGGCATTTGCGCCTGTCGCTTTTCGCCTGTCCATGCGTACCATCACGCCAGTACGATCTTTCACTTCACCGGCAAGTTGCCCACAAGCGGCATCAATATCATCACCTCGCGTCTTGCGGACCGTTGTGACGATGCCTGCATCTGTCAAAGTTCGGGCAAAAGCCTGGACAACAGCCATGGGGGACCGCAGTAATCCGGATGCCGGAAATGGGTTAAACGGAATTAAATTAACTTTGCACCAGCTCGTGCGGCCACCGCCGTAGCGACTCAAAAGCGCCACCAATTCCTTTGCCATTGCCGGAGTGTCGTTTACACCCTGAAGCATGCAGTACTCAAAAGTTATGAAGTCGCGCGGGGCAACTGCCAAATACCTTTCGCAGGCCTGCATTAAATCGTCAAGCGGATATTTTTTGTTCAAAGGCACCAAGTCGTCCCGCAATAGGTCCTGCGGGGCATGCAACGAAACCGCCAGCGCAACAGGGCAGTCGCGACCCAATCGGTCCATCGATGGCACCATGCCCGAGGTCGATACAGTCACCCGTCGCCGCGATAGCCCGTACCCATGGTCATCGAGCATCACGCGTAATGCCGGCAGAACCTCCGCATAATTTTGCAAAGGCTCTCCCATCCCCATCATGACGACATTGGAAATAATACGTTCATCGCGGGCCAAATGCTTACGCAGAAAGTGCTCGGCGTACCAGAGCTGCGCGACGATTTCGCCGACCGTCAGATTGCGGCTGAATCCTTGGTGCCCCGTCGAGCAAAAGCGGCACCCCACTGCGCAGCCGGCTTGCGAAGAAACACATAAGGTGGCGCGGTCAGCCTCGGGGATGTAAACCGCCTCGATGGCGTCGCCCGCACCCACGTTGAAAAGCCACTTAATGGTGCCGTCTGTTGACTCATATTGCGAGATCACGGTCAGCGCCTGGACGGTGGCAGCGACTTTTAGTTTTTCGCGCAACGATTTGGCTAAATCCGTCATTGCATCGAAGTCGCTGACGCCGCGCTGATGAATCCAGCGGAACAGTTGAACAGCGCGAAATCGCTTTTCCCCAAGCCGCTCGCAAAAACGGGCCAATGCCTCGAGGTCGTAGTCGAGAAGATTGGCCCGCATGGTTGGGTTTAACGGGAGTAGATATTCATGCCAGGGAAGAAAAAGGCGATCTCGACAGCCGCAGTTTCCGGCGCGTCTGAACCATGAACTGCATTGGCGTCGATGCTGGCGGCGAAATCGGCGCGAATAGTGCCCGGGTTGGCCTTCTTCGGATCAGTAGCTCCCATCAGATCACGGTTCGTAGCGATCGCATGGGGACCTTCAAGCGCCTGAATCATTACTGGGCCGGAGATCATGAACTCGACCAAATCCTTGAAAAAGGGGCGTTCTTTGTGAACGGCATAAAAAGCCTCGGCCTCGCCACGCGATAAATGCGCCATGCGAGCAGCCACCACTTTGAGACCGGCTTTTTCGAAACGGGCATAAATCTGCCCGATAACATTTTTCGCGACAGCGTCGGGTTTGATGATGGAGAGAGTGCGTTCGATTGCCATAGTCTTAAGTAAACCTTCGTATTGGATTATTCGCCACCCCGCGTGGCAAAGCAAGCAATTTTAGCATCCGCCCCCTTAGCGCGGACGGCCCTTGGCCCTTGCTTTGCTGGGGCCGCCGCCCGGCTTTGCGCTGGCGGTTTTACGCTGGCGGGTCAGACTATCCGCTCCGATATAACCCACCGATGTGCGTAAAGGATCGGGTTGACCCGGGGTTGCAAAGGATCTACCTGCGGGCGATCGGCTGGCCCAAAAACCGTTTTCCGGCCCGCCGCGCTGACCCGCCGAAGGTATTGCGGCGCGCGGCCCACGTCCCTTGCCTCGAACCTGGAGGCCACGGCGATTGCGCTGCTCAGGACGCTGCTCGCGCCGCGTATCGACACCCGCATCGTTAGACGCCGCCGAGCCGGCAACAGCGCGGGCCAGCGCACGAATATCGGACTCGTCCAACTCCATCCAGGCGGCTCGCTTAAGTCCGCGCGGCAATAACATCGCGCCGTAACGGATTCGGATGAGCCGACTGACGGCATGGCCCACCGCTTCCAACATGCGGCGTACTTCGCGGTTGCGGCCCTCTGAAATCGTAACGCGATACCAGCAGTTGCTGCCCTCCCCGCCACCGTCTTCGATACTGCCGAACTGCGCAATTCCATCGTCAAGGCGTACGCCTTCGAGCAAGAGTTTCTTCTCTTCGCGGCTGAGCGAGCCAAGGACGCGCACGGCGTATTCGCGCTCCAACCCAAACCGCGGGTGCATCAGCTTGTTGGCCAATTCTCCTGAGTTCGTGAACAAAAGCAAACCCTCGGTATTGAGGTCTAGCCGCCCGACCGACTGCCATTTACCCTGGTGTAACTTAGGCAGACGGCGAAAAACCGTGGGGCGGTTCTGCGGGTCGTCGTGGGTGACGACCTCGCCGGCAGGCTTGTGATAGGCGATGACGCGCGCCGGCGGCGGCTCAATTCGAAAGCGCACCGGTTTGCCGTTAACCTTAATCTGGTCACCGAATTGGATGCGTTGGCCAATATGCGCCGGTTCGTTGTTCACCGAAATGCGGCCCTCCAGAATCAAGCGCTCCATTTCCAAGCGCGAGCCCATTCCGGATTGCGCGAGAATTTTGTGCAATTTGGGCGTTTCAGCCTGGGGCTGCAGAATGCGCCTAGGCTCGGTTGTGGGGGCTCCGGATTCCTCCGAATCGAAGGCGCCCGATACCACTGCATCGAAAAGGCTCCCCGTCGATGGCTGTAATTCCACGCCTCCCGAGTGCATCAGGGGAAAACCCTGCGTCTCGCCATTTGAAAGATCAGGTGGCGATTGGCTCTTGTTTGCGCTGCCAGGGTCTGAAGTCGCGGCCGATGGTCGCAAAGTAGCGTCATGTAAGTCATGCGCTGGCTCCAGGTGCATAGTCGGCATGAGCGCATCGGCAAGACCCGCATCAGAGTCCGTTGGCTTGGCGCCCGAACGAAGCACATGGGGCGTGGTTTCAGTCACAACTACAGCATTAGTCGATTTTTTGGGGGAGCGCGGTACAGGAGACATATTTAAACGCTAGGCGCAGCAGGGTCAGCGACCGGCAGTGATAAGCTTTGGACGTCAACTGGCTCGAGTCCTGCCACATCGCCGACGCCAGCCGTGATCGCTGCAGCCTCGGGGGCGGCCATCAATAGTTCACTGACTCCGCTTACGCCTGACACTGCGTCCGCCAACATATCAGCGTTAGCCTGCCCCATCGCTTCCAAAGGCGGCAAATCGCCCAAACTTGCAAGACCTAAGTCGTCCAAAAACTGCTTGGTAGTGGCGAACAAGGCGGGCCTGCCGGGCGCTTCACGGTGCCCTATCACCTCAACCCAGCCTCGGTCCTCCAACTGCTTGATAAGTAGGGAATTTATAGTGACTCCGCGGATATCTTCCATATCGCCTCTGGTGACCGGCTGTCGATAGGCAATGATGGCCAGTGTTTCCATCGTCGCCCGGGTATAGCGCGGCGGCTTCTCGGGGTGCAAGCGATCGAGATACTCGCGCATTTCCACCCGGCTTTGGAAGCGCCAGCCGGTGGCAACCTCCACCAATTCAATTCCTTTGCCTTCCCAGCTTGCTGCGAGCTGGTCCAATAAACCACGAATCTGCGGGTCGGAAAGCGTCTCCTGATACAAAGTTTGCATATCGCGAACCGTCAGAGCCTGCTGCCCGCATAACAAGGCGGTTTCCAGAATTCGCAACGCTTGGTCTGTATTGGTCATGCAATAAGGTGGGCGCGTTTTGCGCTCCGGGGGTCGAGGTTGTAGTTGATGCGAGGCCAACTATGCGCGGTGGCACTGTTTAGGCGCGCTAGCAAAACGAGGGGCAATAGCCGCGTTTCTAAGGCGCCGGCACATTGTAACCAAGGCCCCAAGCGGCTAGCAGGTCAGAAATGTCTTTCGGTAATGGACTTTCAAACGCCAGGCGCAGTCCGGTGATCGGATGGACAAATGACAGGCGAAAAGCATGCAAGGCCTGTCGGGACAAACCCTCCACTGCAGGCACCCCGTAAACCGTGTCGCCCAACAAGGAATGCCCCAGAGATGCCATATGCACGCGGATCTGATGGGTACGGCCCGTGTGCAAAATGCAGTGCACCAAGCATGCACTTGGCGCTTGGGCAAGAAAGAAAATGTCCGTCTGTGCGGTTTTGCCCGGAACTTTGTCTAAATCCACTACCGCCATGCGCAAGCGGTTACGCGGATCGCGACCTATGGCTGCGTGCACGGACCGTTGGTTCGCGCCTTGCCATATCCCTTTACCCAAGGCGAGGTATTGGCGATGCATGCTGCGCTCACTAATCGCCTGTACCAAGCCATCCATAGCCGGTCGGCTGCGGGCAACCACCATCAGGCCGCTGGTATCTTTATCCAATCGATGCACAATGCCTGCTCGGGGAATCATGGAAAGTCCAGGGTCCATCGCCAAAAGGCCATTGAGCAAGGTCCCGCTCCAGTTTCCAGGCGCCGGATGCACCACCAATCCTGCGGGCTTGTCTATGACGTACACATGTTCGTCCTCATAGACCGGTGCCAAGCCCATTGCTTGACCCACGAAGGCCTGACTTTGCGCGCTAGGGCGCAACTCCAGGTCCAAAACGTCGGCGGACTTGAGCTTGCGTGCGTGCTTTGCGATCAGCGCGCCATTCAGCCGAACATAGCCTGCATCAATCATTTGCTGCAAATAATTGCGCGAAAATTCGGGTACCAACTCGCTCAGAACTTTATCCAGCCGGTAGCCATGCAAATGCATCGGAACGCTTACCGTGCGCAGTTCCGCGCCTATCGCCAACAACTCGTCACTGTCCTCCTGATCCGCGGCTTGCAATGGGTCGGTCGATATAATGCTGCGGGCTTGTTCCACGAAAGTTTTCATAATGTTGAGAGTCAAATTATCGGTCGTTTACACGGTGCTTTGGGCTCTAACCATGGCTCTTTTGGGTGGGTGCGCAGCCGCTCCAGAAGATAAAACCGCAGGGCTTAGCCCTGACAAGCTGTACAGCGAAGCGCGCGATTTGATGGGCAACTCGCAGTGGGACAAAGCCATTCCCTACCTGGAAAAGCTGGAATCCAGGGCCGCTGGTACGCCACTGGCACAGCAGGCCCAAGTAGAAAAGGCCTACGCACAATACAAGGCTGGCGAAAGGGCGCAGGCTATCGCCACGCTAGACCGATTTATCCGCTTGCACCCTGCCAGTCCAGCCTTGGACTATGCGCTCTACCTGAAAGGACTGTGCAACTTCAATGAAAATCTGGGAATATTTGGCGCCTACACCGGCCAGGACATGGCCGAACGCGATCAGAAAGCGGCCAAGGAGTCCTTTGAGTCTTTCAAAGAGCTGAGCACTCGATTTCCGCAATCGCGCTACAGCGAAGATGGGTTATTGCGCATGCGGTACATCGTTCAGACTTTGGCGAAAAATGAGGTGTATGTCGCCCGATACTATTTAAAACGCGGCGCCTATGTAGCCGCGTTAAATCGTGCACAAACCGCCGTCGCTGACTACCGCGATGCCCCGGCTGTGGAAGAGGCGCTTTACATCATTCACAAGTGCTATGAAGCACTGGGGATGGTAGACCTCAGCAATGACGCCAAACGCGTCCTCGAGTCGACTTACCCGGGAAGTGACTTTTTAAGCGTCGGTGGGAAAAAAGAGAGCGATAGTTGGCTTGATATGGGCAAACTCAATCCAAGCAAAATTGATTGGAGTTTTACTAACTTTGACTGGTTAAAGGCCAAGTGAACGGCCGCTCACCCCCCACTGCTGGATCCGCAGGCATGCTCTCGACGCACATCGGCCAGCCCAGCCAGTTCGGCTAACCATTGACTCTCGTCGGGCAGGCGTCGCATGGACGGTAAAGCAGCCAATAGTCGTTTGCCATAGCCCTTGGCCGCTAGACGTCCATCGCAAACCACCAATACCCCTCGGTCTTGTTCGCCGCGGATCAATCGTCCAGCACCTTGCTTCAGCGCAAGGGCGGTATCTGGCAGAAAAAGTTCGGTAAACGGTTTTTCGCAAGCGAGGGCACGGGCCTGCACCAGTGGATCGTCGGGCGGAGGGAACGGCAATTTGTCAATCACAAGCAATTGCAAAGCGTCGCCTGGGATATCCACGCCCTCCCAAAATGAAGCGCTTGCCACCAGTACGCTACCGCCTTCAACGTCACTAGTCGAGAATTCGCCGTGCGCGCAATGCGAGCGCACATATCGTTGAATCAATAATTGCTTGGAGGTTTGACCCTGCACCAGCACCGCGATGCCGGACCCCGCCAAGCCCGCCTCCAGGCCCTGTGCAATCGCATGCATCGCGCGCAGGGTCGTCGTGAGCACCATAGTGCGCCCACCTAAAACGCGAGCACCCCGCGCGACCAATGCAACAACGGATGCACTGTGGCCTGGGTCCGAAGGTAGAGGCCCTTCATTGGGTATGTACAAAGCGGCCTGCTGCTCATAGTTAAAAGGGCTGGGTACTTGCAAAACTTGGTGAGCGAGCAGCCCACAATTGCGCACGAACCAGCTTAGTTGCGCATCGGATCCTAAAGTCGCCGAGGTGAATATCCATGACTTAGAGCTGATGCCTGGTAAATCTGCGTTAGGCGCCAGTAACAAACGCATAAATGGTGCGATCGTGAGGGGGGCTTCATGCAAACTCAATCCCGAACCCAGTTCAACCCAACGCACATGATCTGCCGCTACGGGAAGATGAAAGGCCTGCAGACTTTCGATCATCGCCTGACAGCGCTGCATGGACTCTTTGAGAGCAGGCCAAGCCTGCTCCAAATCTGTACACGTGTGAAGGGCACGCGCAAGCGCACCGAGCAGCCCTTGCAGGTTTTCTTCCCATAAATGCGGGGCGATGCCATAGGGTGCCGCTCCGGTCCATGGATGCCGGCTATCGTTTGTGGGCATAGCGCCCAGGCCATGTAAAGACTTTGCCGCATGCATAAGGTCTGCCGCCAGCCCAAGCCAATCGGCCATTGCCCTCAAAGGCCCGCCGCTGTGGCCGGCCAGATGCTGGGACAGCGACAAGGCTTGGCCTGTAGTCCAGCGCCGCCCTAAGAATTGGACACCCACGTCGCTCAAGCGGTGGGCCTCATCGAAAATCACCGTGCGTACAGTAGGCAATAGCTCGGCTACACCCGAAGCGCGCACATTGACATCAGCGAAAAATAAGTGATGGTTGACCACGACCACATCCGACTGCATCGCACGCTGGCGGGCCTTGGCGATATGGCAGTTGTGAATTTGAGGGCAAGTTCCACCCAGACAGTTTTCTCGACTGGAGGTCACCAATTGGATTAATTTGGGTTGCGCTTCCAAATCGCCGAACTCCGTGATATCGCCATGCACCGTCTGATGGGCCCAAATGCGAAAGCCTTGCAGCACCTCCTGCTCTTGCAAAGACAGGCCATGTTCGCTCAGATTGACCAGCGAGAGCCGCTGGGCACAAAGATAACTGCTTCGCCCCTTCAATAAAGCGGCGCTGACGTGAAGACCCAGGGCAGCAAGTACCAGTGGGAGGTCGCGAAGGTAGAGCTGTTCCTGCAAATTTTTTGTAGCAGTGGATATCAGTACTTTTTCGCCGATCAGCAGGGCTGGAATGAGGTAGGCCAGCGTTTTACCCACACCCGTTCCCGCCTCGACGGCAAGAACGCCACCCTCTTCCATCACTTTGGCCACTGCTTGTGCCATAGCAATTTGGCCGCTACGCGCGCTAAACCCCTCAATATTGCGCGCTAATGGCCCGTTCGGCGCAAAGGCAGATAGCACGGCGGCTACCAATGACCCAGGGTTGGTTGGGCGCTCCAAGGAAGCCATCGTGGTAGCGGCCCTAGCCCACGCGCAAGTTGGGTTCAATGCGCAACATGCGACCGATGGGCCCGCCTGGCTCAAAACTTAGGAACGGACAAATGGGGTTTGCCTGCATCAAGTCAAACCCGTATCCACTTTGCGACGCTCCAAATCCAGAAATTGCGGGGTTTGCATTTCGTTGAGCCGCGAAACGGTGCGCGGAAACTCATGCGCCAGCGGACCGTCGGTATACAAGTCTTGCGGCCACACTTGCGCTGAAACAATCAGCTTGACGTGCCGGTCATAGAGCACGTCCACCAGCCAGGTAAAGCGCCTGGCCTCGGCATTGCGGTTGACCGGCATATGGGGCACGTCGCTTAGCAGCACCGTATGGAATTGGCTGGCAATTTCCAAGTAATCGTTTTGGGAGCGGGGCCCTCCGCACAGCTCTTTAAAGTCAAACCACACCACGCCACCGGCGCGCTTACGGGCATAGATGCTGCGCTGCTCAATACGCAACATGCGGTCACCGTCCTGGGCTTCAGCAAGCTTGGCAAATGCCTGGGCCATGGCCTCGTCCGCAGCCGGCCCGTTGGGAACATGGTAGAGGTCCAAAGCCCCCATGGCTAGGCGACGATAGTCCACTCCATTGTCCACGTTGATCACCTGCATATGTTGATTTAAAAACTTAATCGCACCCAATACCCGGTCCCGGTGCATACCGCCTGGGTATAAGTCGTCTGGCTTGAAATTCGAAGTGGTAACAAAGCCCACCTCATGGGTGTGCAAAGCTTCCAACAAGCGATGCAGTATCAGCGCATCGGTAATGTCGGCGACGTGAAACTCGTCAAAACAAATCAGCTTGTATCGATGGGACATGCGCTCGCCCAGCACGTCCAACGGGTTAGTGGTCCCTTGTAAATCGTGAAGCTCGCGATGGACTTCGCGCATGAATTCATGGAAATGCAGGCGGGCTTTGCGTTTGAGCGGCACTGCTTCAAAAAAACAGTCCATTAAGAAACTTTTGCCTCTGCCAACTCCGCCGTACAAATACACGCCACGGGGAATGGGAGGGTGGTGGATGAGTTTTTTAAAGGAGTTGCCGCGCTTTTCCTTGTAAATTGTCCACTCCCGGGCACAGGAGTCCAGAGCGTCAACCGCACGCAATTGGGCCGGATCGCTGTGGAACCCTCTGGCCGACAATTCTTTCCTGTAGTAATCTAGCACTGACATGGCAGGCACTATTGTGCCTTGCACACAGGCGGCCAAAGCGGTACAGGGTCAACCAGGCCTAAGGGTTGAAAGAATTAGGGGTAGTGGTGCGCCTTCAGGCGGCGATTGCTTCCGCGGGCACTGGTACAGGCCGGGAATGGACCCGTGGGGGAGGGAATACGATCTGAAAGTGCGAGCCCTCGCCTGGGACGCTGGCAATAGATAGTTCGGCGCCATGGCGCTGGACGACATGCTTGACGATGGCCAGGCCCAATCCGGTACCGCCCGTGTCGCGGGAGCGGCTGCGATCCACCCGGTAAAAGCGCTCGGTCAAGCGGGGAATATGTTCTTGCGCAATACCCATGCCTTGGTCGTAGACCGCAAAGAGCGCGCCGCCATTGTCCATTGCTCTGGCAATGACGCGGATGGACTTACCCGCAGGCGTGTAACGCACTGCGTTGCCAATGAGGTTGAAAAATGCACTGTGTAGCTCTGCGGCAGAACCGGCCAGCGACAAACCGCTTTGAATTTCGAAGCTTAGGCTGTGCGTTTCTCCCCACAAGACCCGCGATAACTCCCCTGCCTCTTGCCGACATTGTTCCACCAGCAAGCTGACATCCACCAATTCATGGGCAGAAGGCAGTGGACTGCCCTCGAGGCGGGAAAGGGTTAATAAGTCACTGACCAGAGACTGCATGCGCGAGGCTTGCTGGGCCATCAAATCCAGGTAGCGTGCGCGCTCGGCGGCGTTGAGTGACAAGGTTTGCAATGTTTCTACAAAGCCGCCAAGCACGGTGAGCGGTGTACGAATTTCGTGCGAAACATTGGCCACAAAATCGCGACGCATGGCCTCGGCCTGCTCCACTGCGGTGACATCGCGCGAGAGCAAAAGGCTTCGCCCCTCCCCATAAGGATGCACATGCACCGAGAGGCGCACTGGCAAAGAACCAGTGTTGGCACGACCGGACATCAGCACATCGCGCTCGAAGTCTTTGGCCGAGACATAGGCTGCGAACCCGGGATCACGCACCAAATTCCCAAAATGCTGCTGCAAATCGCGCCGCACATCCAGGCCGAAATGCAATGCCGCCGATTCATTAAACCACTCAATGCGAAAATCCTTGTCCAGCAAAACTACTCCATTAGGAGAGGCCTGCATCGCAGCTAAAAATTCCTGCAATCGCTCGTCGCGCTGCTGGACCGCGCGCTCATTGTTACGAAGTACGCGTCGGATGCGGTTAGAAAACTCGCCCCATAGCCCGGATTCAACGGCAACTTCGCGGGTTTGCTCGCTACGCAGCCAACGCATGACACGCAGACCTCGAGACAAATCCCACAACAACCAAAAATACGTAGCCCCTAAAGCGCCAATTAACGCAGAAACAATGGCACCACCATGAGACGGCGCAAAGACGCGCATAAAAATGGTCGCCAATAAGGCTCCAATCGCTTGGAATAAAGCAAAACTAAGCAGGCGAATTAGCATCTAAGGCTAGTCGCACTCAGCCTGTCTGGCCGGCCAAATCGCTGGGCTGCGCTAGCAGCAACGGTTTGGCTGTGAGACGGTAGCCCGCACCGCGCACGGTCTCCACCATCGCGGCAGCCTCACCCAAGGCTTCGCGTAAGCGCTTGACGTGTACGTCTACGGTACGCTCCTCGATGTAGACATGGTCACCCCAAACCTTATCAAGCAACTGCCCCCGGCTGTGTACGCGCTCGGCATGGCCCATCAGGTATTGCAAAAGCTTAAATTCGGTAGGACCCAATTTGATCGCCTGCTCGTTGAACGACACCCGGTGTGTTGCCGAATCAAGTCGTAATCCTGAAATCAAAATGGCTTCATCTTTGATCTGCGGCGCCCTACGACGCAATACCGCCCGTACGCGGGCAAGCAATTCTTTAGTCGAAAAAGGCTTGGCTATGTAGTCGTCAGCACCGGCGTCCAGGCCTGCAACGCGATCTGCTTCATCGCCTCGAGCCGTCAGCATAATTAACGGTACCACCTTAGTGCGCTCATTCCCGCGCCAGCGCTTGGCCAAGGACAGCCCACTCTCACCGGGCAACATCCAGTCCAGCAAAATCAGGTCCGGCAGCGACGCGTCTATTTCCCGCTGCGCACTGACGCTGTCCATAGCCCAAATGGGGCGGAAACCGTTGTGACGTAAATTGACCGCGATGAGTTCGGCAATCGAGGGTTCGTCCTCAACTAGCAGCACCGTGGGCGTATTCCTCATTGGATGGCCTGCTCCACCTGGGCCATGCTGCTGTGGCGCACGTCCTCGCCTTTGACCACATAAATGATAAATTCAGCGATGTTTTTGGCATGGTCACCAATTCTCTCGATCGCCTTGGCTAGGAACAAGAGATCAAGACTCGCTGAAATCGTGCGCGGGTCTTCCATCATGTAGGTAATGAGTATGCGAACAAAGCCATCAAACTCCCTGTCAATTTCATCATCCTCTTTCAAAATACTTAATGCAGCGTTGACATCCAAGCGGGCAAATGCATCTAGCGCCTTGTTCAGTAAGCCAGAGGCCAGTTCTCCGGCGTAGCGTAACTCGAGCGTAGGCAGGGCGCGCGGCGCGCCTGCCTCAATGATCGAACGAACCATGCGCGCGATTTTGGCGGCCTCATCACCCACCCGCTCCAAGTTAGCGGTCGTCTTGGAGATGGCGATGAGCAAGCGAAGGTCGCGCGCGGTAGGTTGACGCCGGGCGATGATCGAAGATAAATCTCGATCAATCTCGATTTCCATCGCATTTACGCGGGCCTCCGCTGCTGCGACTTCATCGGCCGACTCCAAACTGAAGTGGGCAAGCGCCTTCATAGCGCCAAGTATCTGGGATTCAACCAGTCCACCCATTTCCATGACCTGCGATGACACCGAGGTCAATTCAGAGTCAAATTGGGTTGAGAGATGCTTATCTGGCATGGGATTTCCTCATTGGTTAAAAGGGACAAGAAAGTTGGCGGCTTCCAGCGCAAGCTTATCCGAAACGGCCGGTAATATAGTCCTCTGTCTCTTTACGCTTCGGTTTGAAAAACATTTGTTTGGTATCTCCGAACTCGATCAAGTCACCCAAATACATATAGGCTGTGTAGTCGCTGCAACGGGCTGCCTGCTGCATGTTATGCGTCACGATCACCACGGTGTAATCTGCCTTGAGTTCTACAATCAATTCCTCTACCTTGGCCGTGGAAATCGGATCCAGCGCTGAGCACGGCTCATCCAGTAGCAACACCTCCGGTTTAATCGCAATACCTCGGGCAATACAAAGGCGCTGTTGCTGGCCGCCCGAGAGGCTCGAACCACTTTGCTGCAGCTTGTCCTTAACCTCTGTCCACAGTGCGGATTTTCGCAATGCCCATTCGACCCGCTCCTCCATATCGTTGGCGCTCAGGTTTTCGAACAACTTAACACCAAAGGCTACATTGTCATAAATGGACATGGGGAAAGGTGTCGGCTTTTGGAAAACCATCCCCACCTTTGCACGAAGTAAGGCTACGTCGTCTTTGCTATTGAGTAAGTTTTCGCCGTCAAGCAATATCTGACCTTCGGCGCGCTGCTCCGGGTACAACTCAAACATACGATTGAGTACGCGCAAAAGAGTCGACTTACCGCAACCCGAAGGGCCGATGAACGCGGTCACTCGCCCTTCTGGTATATCCAAATTGATATCTTTTAATGCCTTGAATTTTCCATAATAAAAATTCAAGTCTTTAATCGCAATCTTGGTGCGTACAACGCTGGTGTCTGTATTTTGCATGGTAATTGTGCTCCCGAAAAATTAGGTTTTTTGGCGCGTCACCACGCGCGCAACAATATTGAGGCCAAGCACGGCCAGGGTGATCAGGAAGACGCCCGCCCATGCCAGCTTTTGCCAATTTTCGTAAGGACTCATTGCAAACTTAAAGATAGTCACCGGCAAACTGGCCATCGGCTCACTCAAGCTGGAGGTCCAAAACTGGTTGCTCAAAGCGGTGAACAACAAGGGAGCGGTTTCACCAGCGATACGCGCGACCGCCAGCAGCACGCCGGTAATTACTCCGGAGCGCGCCGCCTTCATGGTGATACTGCCAATCACTTTCCATTTCGGCGCGCCCAAGGCATAAGCCGCCTCGCGCAGCCCAGACGGCACGAGTCGTAGCATGTCTTCGGTAGTACGAATGACCACGGGAATAACGATCAGCGCCAGCGCCACCACCCCAGCAAAACCCGAAAATGACCTAAAGCTGGACACCACCACCGAGTAGACAAAAAGGCCGATCACGATGGAAGGCGCAGACAGCAAAATGTCATTGACAAAGCGCGTGGTCTCGGCCAGCCATCCTTTGGAATCAAACTCGGCTAAGTAAATGCCTGCCATGATGCCAATAGGCGCGCCCAAGCAGGTGGCCAAGGTGACCATCACAAAGGAACCGTAGATCGCATTAGCCAAACCACCCTCTTCATTGGGTGGCGGCGTCATCTGCGTCAAGGTGGCAAAAGTCAAGCCGTCAATGCCCAAGCTGACCGTCTCAAACAAAATCCAAAACAGCCAGAAAAGTCCAAAGACCATAGCCGACATGGCCAAAGCAATGGCCAGCATATTGACGCGTTTACGGCTGGCAAAGCGCGCTTGGCGAGCCTCCAATGCAGCGTTCGTGCTCATGTGTTGGTCCCCTCGCCTTTACGCAACTGTGCCAGCAAGACCTTGGACAGCGACAAGATAACAAATGTGATGAAAAACAAAACCAGGCCCAGGTACATCAATGCCGCTTGGTGCAGACCTTCACCGGCCTCCGCAAATTCGTTGGCCAGTGCCGAGGTAATGCTGTTGGCCGCCTGAAACAGGCTGAGCGAATCGAGTTGGTTGAAGTTACCAATCACAAAAGTCACCGCCATGGTCTCCCCAATGGCGCGCCCTAGACCTAACATAATGCCGCCAATCACCCCGGTTTTGGTATAAGGCAGCACCACGCGGGATACCACCTCCCATGTGGTCGCACCCAAACCATAGGCTGACTCTTTGAGCAGTGGCGGCGTGACTTCAAACACATCGCGCATCACCGCCGATATGAACGGGATGATCATGATCGCCAAAATAATGCCCGCTGACAAGATGCCGATTCCTACCGGCGGACCGGACACAAATGCACCCAAGTAGGGGACGCCGTTGAATGCGGTTTGCAATGGAATTTGGACATAGGTCGCCAGAACCGGTCCAAACACCAACAAACCCCACATACCGTAGACAATGGAAGGAACCGCCGCCAACAGCTCAATTGCAGTGCCCAAAGGGCGCTTGAGCCATGCTGGCGACAATTCCGTCAGAAACAGCGCAATCCCGAAACTCACCGGCACCGCAATCAGCAACGCGATCAAGGAGGTCGCTACCGTGCCGTAAATCATCACCAGGCCGCCAAAATCCTCTTGGACTGGATCCCATACCGTACTGGTCAAGAAGGAAAGGCCGTATTTGTGAATAGCAGGCCACGCGCTGATGGTCAAGGACAGCAAAATGGCTGCCAACAATCCCATCGTCAGCAAGGCGGCAGATTTTGCCAGCCAGCCAAAAACTTGGTCTGCAAGCGGACCGCTAAGCGCCCGCTTGGGGCTCGTAGATTGGTTCATAAAAAGCCCTAGCGTTCAGTTTTATACATCCGGGCAAGCGCTATCCGTACAACGGCATCCCTGCGCTTGACCCGGTAAAGACTCGGCAAAAAATGCCTTTTATTTGTAAGAAATGGCTTTTCCAGACGTGTCTTTGATCTCACCCCAGGCCTTTTGAATGGCTGCTACTGCGGCTGTAGGCATCGGCACATAGTCCAGGTCAGCGGCTGATTTCTCTCCGTTGGCGTATGCCCAATTGAAGAACTTCAATGTCTCGCTGCCGTTTGCGGGCTTGTCTTGGCTGGTATGCATCAAGATAAAGGTAGCGCCGCTCAAAGGCCAAGAATCCTTGCCAGGCTGGTTGGTCAAGATCTGGTAGAAAGACTTGGCCCAATCGGCACCCGCAGCCGCAGCTTTGAAAGTGTCGTCCTCAGGCTTGACAAAATTACCCGCAGCGTTTTGCACCAAGGCATAGTTCAGTTTGTTTTGCTTAACGTAAGAGTACTCTACGTAGCCCAGAGAATTGGGCAAGCGGGCCACGAAAGCGGCAACACCCTCATTACCTTTACCACCAGCACCGACGGGCCAGTTAACCGCGGTGCCCTCGCCGACCTTGGCTTTCCAATCGGGGCTGACCTTGCTGAGGTAATTGGTAAATAGAAAGGTGGTACCCGAACCGTCGGCACGACGCACCTGGGCGATCGCGGCATCCGGCAAGTTCACACCAGGGTTGATGGCCTTGATCGCCGGATCATTCCAACGCGCTACTTTGCCCAAGAAAATATCAGCCAACAAGGGGCCGGTCAGCTTCAACTGTCCGGGCGCGATACCTGCAACGTTGAGAATGGGCACGACACCGCCGATGACGGTGGGGAATTGCATTTGTCCTTTGGTTTTCAGAACGTCGTCTGTCAAAGGCATGTCAGTGGCACCGAAATCGACGGTCTTGGAGTCGATTTGCTTGATACCGCCACCCGAACCGACGGACTGGTAGTTCACTTTGACGCCAGTCTGTTTGTTGTAATCGGACGCCCACTTGGCGTACAGGGGTGCTGGAAACGAGGCTCCGGCACCGGTAATTTCCTGGGCTTGAACGCCAGTGACGATAAAAGCGCATGCCGAAGCTAACGCGAGAAGAGAGCGGGGAGAAACGATCTGCATGGAACACCTTTTTGATGGTTGAGGGATGCGGCAGACTCTAAGTATCAAATATGACAGAAGAATGACAAAAGAACACTTTCCCCCTGCAAAATTCCGTACTCTGTACGCCAATGCCGAGGCATTTTGTCATTAAATTGACATTATTTATTCTTATCCTCGGGTTTTTGACTGGAGGTAATTTATGTCTTACTTACTCACCGTGCGCTTGGCGCGCCGCGCCGCGCTGGCATGCGCAGCTATTACTTTGGTTAGCGCTTGCGCGAGCCTGCAAAAACCCGTCAGCCTGGCTGAAACGATCGCAAAGACGCCCGAATTGAGCACCCTCAATGGCCTAGTGAAAGCCGCTGGCTTGACCGAGACACTGCAAGGCTCCGGTCCATTCACCGTGTTTGCACCCAGTGACGCTGCCTTCAAGGCGCTCAAGGCCGGAACATTGGAAAGCCTGAGCAAGAACCCTGCAGCAGTCAAAGACATCTTGCTGTTCCACACTGTCTCGGGTGCAGTGGCATCCAAAGATGTAAAAAACAGCAACGCCAAGGCAGTCAATGGCGGTGCTTTGGCACTTGCCAAGTCGGGTGACTTTGTTACCGTTGAAAACGGATTCGTCATCAAGGCCGACGTCATGGCCAGCAACGGTGTCATCCACATCATCGATACCGTGCTGACCCCGCCGAAAAAATAAGACAACATGCAGGGGTGGCCGCCATGGCCGCCCCACCGCCTCTAGTCCTGCCAGACCGGTCCGCTTAGCGACGCAAGTTTGGTGCAGGCAAGTCCTCAGACGCTACTCCCTTGCGGGTAGCCCTCGTGCATCCAAGGTGCTGCTATCCTTGAGTGGATTCGCTTTTTTTTACAACTTCCCATGTCCTCTCCCACCCGCCTGGCCGCCATCGACCTGGGCTCTAACAGTTTCCGCCTGGAAATTGGTGTCATTTCCCACGGAGCATTTGAGCGTACGGAGTACCTAAAAGAATCCATCCGCCAAGGCGCAGGCATGGACAGCGAGCGCAACCTCACCGCTTCAGCCATGCAAGGCGGCTGGGATTGTTTAGCCCGTTTTGGCGAACGCCTAGCCGGATTCAAAGCCTCGCAGGTGCGCGCCGTAGCTACCCAAACGCTACGTGAAGCGCGCAATCGCGATGTATTTTTGGCCCGAGCCGTTAAGGTATTGGGCTTCCCCATAGACGTCATCTCAGGCCGGGAAGAAGCCCGACTCATCTATAAAGGCGTGTCAAACCTACTGCCGCCGTCCGACGAGCGGCGCCTGGTGGTGGATATCGGCGGTCGATCCACGGAGCTGATATTGGGCCAGAACCATCAGCCAAGGGTGATGGAATCGTTTCGCGTCGGGAGTATTGCGTGGTCCACCCGCTATTTTCCCGACGGGCAATGGCGGCGCAAATCATTTGAAATTGCCGAAATCGCAGCCAAGGCGGTGTTGGACGGCGCCTTGCAGGCCTACCACCCAGGCAATTGGGACATTGCCTATGGATCCGCGGGCACGGTCAGCGCCGTCAGCGAGGCCTTGGCGGCCGGTGGTTGGACCGACGGTGTGGTCACTACCGAAGGCTTAGACTGGCTCAAAGAATTACTGATCGAAGCGGGTCAGGCCGAGGGCACCAAAATACCCGGACTGCGCGAAGACCGCAAAGTCATCATCGCTGGCGGTTTGGCGGTCACCCGAGCTTTGTTCAATTTACTGGGCATTGAAAGCCTGAGTCCCACCTCCGGCGGCCTACGGCACGGTCTCTTATGTCAAATGCAGGGTTCAAGGGAAAGTGCCAGTGACCTGCGTAGCAAAACGGTAGAGCGTCTGGCTAACAAATTTAATGTAGACCGGACCCATGGCAACCGGGTGGGTAAATGGGCGACGCACCTGCTCGGGCAGATTTTGGGTGATCACGCGCCAGACCCGGCCGATGAGTCCAACCGCAGCATGCGCAAGCTGCGCTGGGCTGCCGAGTTGCATGAGATTGGCAGCCACATCTCACACAGCGATTATCACAAGCACGGCGCCTATATTTTGCAAAATGCCGATGCGATGGGTTTTTCCCTAGACGAACTTCAACGCCTAAGCCTGCTGGTGCTAGGCCACCGCGGAAAGCTGCGAAAAATCGAGGCGGACTTGGCTTTGGACGACTTGCGTGCGCAATTGATGGCGCTGCGTATTTCCGTCATTTTGTGCCATGCCCGACGCGACCCCCGCCCGGACTGCGTGCACCTCTCGCAAAGCAAAGGCATTGTTAAAGTACATTGCGACCCAGGTTGGGCCGCGGAGTTTCCACAATCAGCCTACTTGCTACGCGAAGAAGCGCTGGCTTGGCAAAAAACTGGCTGGCCGATGGAGTTCTTGGACGATATAGGTAGTTAGCAAAACGGGTGACGTCTTAAAGCAAATCCGGCGACTGCACGCTTAGCACGGTGACTTCTTCTTCACCGTGACGCTCGCGGTACCTTAACCACCACACCGCACCTTTTTTTACTACGCAGGTTTGTCCCGGCATGGCTAGCAATTGGGCGATTGCTTGCCCTATGGTGGGCTGATGCCCGACGACCAACACACAGGTGCTGGCATGCGGCCAATTCACCAATTGCAAGAGATCAGGCACGCCGGACAGGGGGGCAAGCGCAGCGTTTACCTTGTATTTGCGATCCAGGGCCTGGGCCGTTTGTTCGGCGCGCAAGGCAGGGCTGCAATACACCTTGGTGCCTGCCGGTAGTTGGCGATCCAGCCAAGCCGCCATCCGCTGGGCCTGCTTTTCCCCACGCGGGCTCAAGGTTCTGAGCATGTCGTCGCCGACCAGCTCTAAATCGATCGCCTCGGCGTGGCGCCAGAACACCAAATCCATCGTGCTCATGTCGCGCCCGCCTTCACGTTGTGCATGCCGTAACGCGCCATCAGTGCCGCTTGCGCGGAATGACCGGGGCGTGCGCCCGTACCGCGTGCCGAATGGTAAGTGCCATCGGGCTGCATATCCCAGGCGTCCACACCGTCGTGCAAATAGGCCAAAAGACATTCATCAATCAGCCTCTGCCTTTGTACGCCATCGGTCACCGGCCAGGCCAATTCAACGCGACGGACCATATTGCGATTCATCCAATCCGCGCTCGACAAATACAGTTCATCGTCGTCATCTTGTCGGAAATAGTAAACCCTTGAATGCTCCAAAAACCGACCAATGATCGATCGTACCCGGATGTTGTCTGTCAATCCTTTCACCCGGGCGGGCAACATGCAGGCACCTCGCACAATCAAATCAATTTGCACGCCACTTTGCCCGGCTTGAATCAGCGCATGGATCAGATCCAGATCAGTCAGGGAATTCATTTTTGCGACGATACGTGTCGATACGCCCCCAGCCGCAGCCGAGGCTAGCGTCTCTATTTTTGCGATGAGCTTTTTGTGCAAATGAAACGGAGCCATCCACATTTTCTTCAGGCTCGGCAGTCTGCTTTGACTGGCCAGATGGACAAAGACGTTTTCCATGTCCCGGGTGAGTTCATTGTCAGCGCTTATGTGGCTAATGTCGGTATACAAACGCGCCGTACGCGGGTTGTAGTTGCCAGTGGACAAATGGCCATAACGCTTGAGACCCTTGCCTTCACGCCTGGTGACTAAGAGCATTTTGGCGTGCGTTTTAAGACCGACCACGCCATAAACCACTTGGGCGCCAATGGACTCGAGCATCTCCGCCCAATTGATATTGGCCTCTTCGTCAAAGCGCGCCTTTAGCTCTACGACGACGGTCACCTCTTTGCCTTTACGAACCGCCTCGCGTAGCAAGTCCATAATGGTCGAGTCCGCGCCCGCCCGATAAATGGTTTGCTTGATTGCCAACACGTTCGGGTCATTCACCGCAGCACGCAAAAATAGCAATACGCCTTCAAAACTTTCAAACGGTTGGTGAAAAATGACATCGCCACGTTTCAGTTGGTCAAACACGTTGGCACCCAAGTCGAACTGCACCGGCGGCGCTGCTCTGTAGACGGGGAAGCACAGATCGGGGCGATCCAAAAGATCGATCATCTGGGTCAGACGCACCAAGTTAACCGGGCCGGAGACACGGTACAAAGCCAGGTCAGGCAAATCGAATTGCTTTAAGAGGAAATGTGCTAAGTGCTCCGAGCAGCCAGAGGACACTTCCAAGCGCACTGCTTCGCCGTAGTGACGATGGACCAAGCCCTGACGCAAGGCCATCCGCAGGTTTTGTACATCATCCTCATCGACTGCCAAATCCGAGTGGCGAGTCACCCGAAATTGCGAGAACTGGTCCACGGTACGCCCCGCAAATAATTCGGATAAGTGGGCGCGGATAACGCTGGTTAAAGCCACAAACATCACTTTGGTACCCGACACCCGATCGGGCATTCGGATGATGCGCGGCAAAACACGCGGCACCTTGACTATGGCAATTTCGTTGCTACGCCCAAAGGCATCATTGCCACCTAGACGCACGATAAAGTTCAGGGCCTTATTGGCAACTTGTGGAAAAGGGTGCGCAGGATCTAAGCCAACGGGAATCAGGAGCGGGCGCACCTCGCGCTCGAAGTATTGCTTGACCCACAAGCGCTGTGCGGCGTTGCGTTCGCCATGCGACACGATTTTGATACCGAAGTGCGACAGCGCGGGCAAGATAGCATCGTTGTACAGGCCATACTGGCGGTCTACCAAACCATGCAATGACTGGGACAAGCGATCAAATGACTTTTCGGTATAGCTGCCCTGCTTATCACCACTACGCTTGGCGGTAAGGTGAGGCTCGGAACGGACTTCAAAAAATTCATCCAAATTGGAGGAGACGATGCACAGATACCGCAGCCGCTCCAAAACAGGAACATCTTCACGCGCGGCCCAGCTCAAGACCCGCTCATTGAATGCGACCAGGCTATGGTCGCGATCCAGCAGCTCCGGGTGTGCGGCGTCATGAAAAGCTTTGCTCGTATATTCCAACGGGACGTTCTCCTGGGAATCGATGGTATTTGTCATACAGGATCCAGCGCACCGGAATAACAATTTTAGGTAAGACGGGCGCTCTCGCACCACCCGGCCGCATCGCAGTATGCACTCCCGCCAACGGCAACACTACACCCAAATCAGTTTGCTGCAATTA
This sequence comes from Comamonas sp. lk, assembly GCA_945869165.1. Taxonomy (GTDB): domain Bacteria; phylum Pseudomonadota; class Gammaproteobacteria; order Burkholderiales; family Burkholderiaceae_C; genus Allorhodoferax. The sequence goes on from CAMBNY010000006.1 coordinate 69,216, forward strand.
GATGACAAAATTGTGACAAAGACCGTCCTGCCTAAGTTTGCCTAGTGGGGGGCCATCGCCCCTATCTGCGCTGCCCGGCAAATTAGGGCCTCATTCGCCCGTCAATGGAGCAACTCTGCCGCTTGCGCCTTACTTCACGATCACCGGGTGCACGCTAAAGACATTCGCGCTGGTGGAATCCACCACGACGCGGACCCAATGGAGGCTGGGGCTTCCAAATGTTTGCAGCCGCGTGAAGTTAGGCAGCAACTTGGTGGGGCTGTACATCGGCTTGTCCAATTTGAAGTAATGGGTATCGCCATGGACAAATAGCACTTGACCAGCATATTGCTCGGTTTGCTCAACCAGCTTAGACATAAAGTGGCGATAGCCGCTAACGCCCGGCTCCTTGCTTTCATCGAACTCTTCGGTTTCAGGCAAATCAAAACCAGGATCGCCTTGGGTTACCACCACGATTCCCACAGCATTTTGTGCTTTTGCCGCAGCGAACGAAGCTTGCATCCAAGCTACGTTGGCACTGTCGCGCTCTAGGTACTCGGCGTTGGAGGCATCGCACTTGGCGTTGTCACGCGCGCTTTTATTTTTGCATTCCTTCTCGCTCAAGATCAGGTTGTTGTTGCTACCAGGCTGGTTTATGCCTACAAACACCACGCCGCCATGCTCGAAGCGAGTGTTCTCTACAAATTTTTCACCCAACTTGCCTTGGTGCTCCAAAGCCATCGTGCTCTGACCGAGGCTATTGAGCGTAGGGAACATGACTTTACGGAGATAGCTAAGACGCTCCAATCCATCGTAGCCGCCGTTGTTACTGCGGTGGCAATCAGTCCACTCGTTATCGCCAGGCACATAGACCACTGGCTTGACCATGGTGGCGAACATCTTTAGCGTGTCGGCGTACACATCATCGGTGCACTTGGAGCTTCCATCCTTGATATCACCGTCGTACAAAGAAAAGGCAATATCCGATTGATTGATACTTTTCAATACGGCGGGCAGCTTGGCGTCATCACCAGCTTTTTTGTAGGGCATATCGCCCCACAGACCAAAGCTAAAGGGTTTGGCCGGGCTTTGCGCCCAGCTGGCGGAGACCTGTACAGCCAATATGGCAGCAATGCAAACAGCTTTAAAGAACATAAACGCTCCGATAAGAAAACAATTGGGAAACTGTAACCGTACTAGATGACGCAGGCATGACGACTTCAACCCAAATAAATGTTGCAAAAAAGGTACGTGCAATCGGCAATTACCCTAGGTCACCGAATTGAAATATCAAAACCCTGACTCCGTGACACCAAATGAGTGTGTGTGATTTTCAACTGCAAATTCCGAAATATTCAAGGAATATGCTGTGATATTGCCCTCGCAAGCGCTCCACCGGTATCGCCGACACGGTAATCCCCCCGTTTTCCACCGGCCTTAAAAGTAGAACGGTTATGCAGCCTTGGCCAAATGCTGCTTCGGGGTAAAACCACCCAAGGCCATATGCGGGCGATCATGGTTGTAGGACCACATCCACTGGGTGGCGAAGTCCTGAACCTCTTCAATGCTAGACCAACAATACTGGGATAGCCATTCGTAACGAACCGTCCTGTTAAACCGTTCCACGTAAGCGTTTTGCTGCGGCTTTCCCGGCTGAATGTATTCAAACCGGATGCCACATTCGAGGGCCCAGCGTTGGATCATGCTGCTGATGTTCTCCGGCCCGTTATGGCAAAACCCCAAGTCCGCGCATCTGATTACCTGAGGCTTACCGCGCCAGGAGATGATCTGCATCAAAGACCGGATCACCCGTTCGCTTGGTAGCGAGAAGTCCACCTCGATACCCAACGCCTCCCGGTTGAAGTCGTCAATAACGTTGAACAGCCGGATGTTGCGCCCGTCTTTTAGGCTGTCATGCATAAAGTCCATCGACCAGACCTGATTAATGGCTTGCGGCACTGCCAAGACCTCAGGCTTGTCGCGTACCAAGCGCTTTCTGGGTTTGATGCGCAGGTTCAGCTCCAGTTCGCGGTAGATGCGGTAAATCCGTTTGTGGTTCCATCCAAAATTCTTCACGTTGCGCAGGTACAAGTAACACAGGCCAAAGCCCCAGTTGCGGTTGTTGTCCGTGAGGCGGATCAGCCAGTTGGCAATCTGCTCGTTCTCGGCGTTGAGCTGGGACTGGTAGCGGTAACACGACTCGCTGATGGAAAAAACTGCGCAGGCCAACCGAATAGCCACGCCACGCTGTTGGACCACTTCTTTGGCCATCTCGCGCCTGCGAGACGG